>JBAQGA010000063.1:0-3793 GCA_049287565.1 Candidatus Aminicenantales bacterium | reverse complement strand
GGCGTCGCGAGGCGTCGAAGGCGCCGTGGCGATCTCATGGAGATTGCTTCGTCACTTTGTTCCTCGCAATGACAATTTCCTCGCTGGGAGAAAACGGGCGCGGTTTCGATGACACTACCCCGAGCCTTTTGCAAAAAAAACCCGCCTCCCCCGAAGGGGAGGCGGGTTTGAGCGTCTGCTTCTGCTTGGGAACTAGAAGAGGAACTTGACGCCGACACGGGCGGCGATCGGGGCCTGGAACGCGTAATTCATCTTGTACATCGGGTGCGCCACGAAACCGTAATCAGCGCTCGTCAGATCCCAGTTTCCAGTGAGAACCGTGTCCTCGTCGACCGCGAGCTGGTAATAGGTCCGATGCTCATACAACCGATTGGCGATTTTGAGGTCGAAGAGGTTGTCCACGTTGAGGTTGAACTGGAGCGTGTACTTACCGAGCCTTAGGTTGTACTCGGCATAGGCATTGGCGAACCAGTAGAAGGGCGTCCTCGTCTGTTTGAGATCATTTCCGGATGTGCCTTCTCTCTCATAACCCCGGTTGAAGGGATACCAGTAAACGCCCAGGATGTCCCATTCCTCGGTGAAGGGCGTTCCGCTCATCGCGTTGACGACCGCGCCGACGGTCAGACGGAAGGGGAACGTGTAAGCGCCGTAGAACTTGAAGAAGTGGGTGCGGTCGGTGGGCAGCGGGCCGTCGAGCGCGGACAGGTCCTTGGTGATGGCCATGGCCCAGTTGTCGAACATTCTCTCGACGTAGGGGCTGACCCGTCCGAACTCATCGGCGGCCGCCAGGCCCGAGCAGTTGCCCTGGAGCCGGCTCCAGGTGTAGGAGAACCCGGCCAGCCAGTTGTTGGACAGTCTCTTGTCGATGCTCACGTTGAGGCCGTAGTAATCGCGCTTGGCCTTGGGCGTTTCCGGATAGACGGAACTCATCTTGCCGGTGCCGTGGCCCTCGTGGAGGGTGTAGCCGAAGCCGGGGTTGGCCTCGAAATATTCCTCTCCAATACCGGGGACAAAGACGCCCACGTCCTCGATCATGTAGCGGAGGTGCTTGTAGACGAACCGGGCGGTTAAGGAAACGTTCTCCATCAGCATCTTTTCCAGGCCGCCGGAGATTTCGTCCTGGCTGACGGGCTTGAGGTCGGGGTCGGTGCTCTCGTAGGAAGGACGGCGCCAGTCAAGGATCAGCATCAGGGGATTGCCCGCAGGATTCGTTGCGCCCCATTGATCCCAATGATAGTCGTTGAGCTCGTAATAGGCGCTCTTCCACTTGAACCCGGCGTAGGAGTGGACGGCCATGTAGGTCTTGATCGTGTCGTAGTAGCGGCCTACGCTTCCGAAGACCTTCAGGCTGGCGTCGCCGAAGACGTCATAGACGAACCCGAGCCGGGGAGACAGCTTGTCTCCGAAGCCGAATTCCATCGGCCTCCAGCTCTTAAACTCCGGGGCCAGGTTTGCCTTGTCCGTGAAGGGAGGCAGGTACTCTGTCTCGGCCCGGAGACCGAAGTTCAGGGTGAGCCGGTCGGCGATCGTCCAGCTGTCCTGGAGGTAGAGGGCCCAGCGCTCGTTGTAGGCTTCATAGAACTCGCCGAAAGGCCCAGTCTCCGCGTTGCCGCGGACCTCAACGTAGCCGTACGTCCCGCTGCCGTAGTTGACTCCGTATTGGACCAAGTCACGGCCCCAGTAAAAGCGGGTCTCGGGATACTGCATGTTGATCGTATTATCGGCACCTTCACCCTGTTTGACGTAGCCGACACCGGCCTTCCAGGCGTGCTCGCCTGCGAAGTTGACGTAGAACGTGAAATCGGCCTCGGCGTGGTTCTTGTACCTTGTGCGCTTGTTGATCTCCTGTATCCGGCCGTGGTTGGACCAGTTTAGGGGCTTATTGTATTCAGCGGGGATCTCGAGGGCCGTGCCGTCGAATCTGTGTGTCCCATATCCGTACATATAGTAGCCCGGCGAAGTCGAGTTGACCAGCTGGTTGGTGGTGTTGTAGAAGAAGCGGCCGCCGCGGACGTTGATCATGAAGTTGTTGCCGAAGGTCAGGTCGGCAAAGCCCGCTAACGAGTAGTTGGGATAGCTGAAGCCATAGTCGGCATAGACATCGGTCTGGCTTCCAGTACCGGCCCGGGCGGGCAGATTTCCCTTATACTTTTCGAAGTTGTTGACGTATGAAGCCCCGATGCGCATAAAGCTAATCGGCTGAGCCGTGATCTTGGCCTGGAAGTTGTACCAGTAGCGATTCTCGCTGAATGCATCTTGTTCCTTCACATCCGCGGTGGTTAACCAGTCGATCGTCCGGGTGATCTTCCTATAAACGGGAAGAACCGAGCCGAAGAACCACAGCCTGTCTTTTAGGATGTACCCGCCCAGGCTGAAGCCGCCTTCATACCTCTCCTCAAGGTCTTTTCCGTAAAGGTCCTGGTAATTGACGTATTCGGCCGTAGGTTCGCCGATTAAGGGGTTGATGCGGAGAGTGTCTCTCTCTTTACCCGTCAGCTTCGACCCTTCGTAAAAACCGATGAGCTCGCCGTGGTACTCGTTGCCGCCCTGCCGGGTGACAACGCTGACCACACCGCCCAGGGCTCCGCCGTACTCGGCCGGGTAGCCGCTGGCCTTGATCTGGACCTCATCGACGAACTCGAAAGCCGCCGACTGGCCGCGCGTCCCTGTCTGGTTCTCGTTGATCTCGGTGCCGTCCATGTAGAACATGTTCTCGGCGCCGGACGCTCCGTCGACCGACAGGCCGCCCAACCAGGGTTCATAGTTGACACCCGGAACGGCCGTGGCCAGAGTGTCGAAGTTCCTTCCGCGGGGAAGGACCTCGAACATCTCCTTGGTCAGCGTCATGCCCTTCATCGTGCTCTTGACATCGATCAGGGGCGACTGTCCGATGACCGTCACTTCCTCTTCCAGAGTGCCCATCGGCAGAGTGGCATCCAGCTTGACCGTCATTTCCAACTGGACGACGATCCCTTCTCTGACCAGGGGTTTGAAACCCTGCAGGGTGAACGAGATGCGGTACGTCCCCGGCTGGAGGGCGAACAGACGGTAGACGCCGTCGGCATCCGTCACGGTCGTGGCCTTACCGATAAACTTGGGGCTGGTCGCTTCGACCGAGACTCCGGGAAGAGGATTCCCGTCCTCGTCGCTGACCGTGCCGTAGACTCTACCGGCAGGAGCCTGGGCGGAAAGAATTCCGCTGACCATGAGGATGCCCAGAAGAGCGAGTAAACCATTGCGCCATTTACTCACCATTTTCCTCCTTGTTTTCCATAGGAATTGATTTCTACCTGGAGCGGAAGATTATGATCCGCTCTAAACTCCATCCTTGACGCGATGTCGTACCCTGTGATTATCACCTCCTCTTTTTGATATGTTGTTTTATCCAAGGGAGTAAGCATCTATTTAAGCCTTTTTAGTGCAAGATATGTGCCAGGACTACAATCTTTTATTTTCTTTAAAATGAACATTTTATGAATAAAAGCGAAGCGCTTTTATTCAATATATTGGATTACCTCCAAAAAATTGGATTTCTTTCGGGAACGGCCTCTTTTCCTGCAAGCGGCTCTATGACGAAAAGTGGGGTTAGCGAGGGATAATAAGGGCTGTGATCAGCCGCCATCTGCCTTGCTCCTATTCGGGTTCTTAACGCCGTTGAGGCTCGGAGCAGTGGCATCGAAACCGCGCCCGTTTTCTCCCAGCGCGGAAATTGTCATTGCGAGGAACAAAGTGACGAAGCAATCTCCATGAGATCGCCACGGCGCCTTCGACGCCTCGCGACGCCCGCTCACTC
>JBAQGA010000062.1:0-8687 GCA_049287565.1 Candidatus Aminicenantales bacterium | reverse complement strand
GGCCTTTCCTCGATCATCGTCACCCATAATGAGAAAATCGCCGCCTACTGCCGGAAGGTCTATTTGATGGAGGCCGGGCGGTTGAAACGCATTTGACCCGCCTGTCGTTATAAACATCTGGAAAGGCCGGGGAAGCCGATCCCTGTCCGCCGGACCTTGGAAAAAGCGCGACGATATGGTATAAGGATAAGGAAATGAAGAAGTTAGTCTGGCTTTGGATCGTTCTTTTTTTCCCCCTGGCCCTGCCCGGCCAGGAGCGCGTAGAAAGGATCGACATCGTCGGCAACGAGCGCGTCACCCGAGAGACCATTCTTTATTACCTGACCTCCCGAGAGGGGGACTATTTCACCGAGGACTCGCTGCGGAAGGATTTCCGGGTTCTCTGGTCGACGGGATTCTTCTCCAACATCCGGATCGAAGAAGAGAACGGGACAACGGGGAAGGTCGTCAAGATCTTCGTCGAAGAGAACCCGGTGATCAAGGCGATCAATTACACGACGGGAAAGAAGGTCAAAGAGGACGATATCGTCAACAAGCTCAAGGAGAAAGACGAATATATCCTGCCTTATTCCTACTATAGCTCCGCCAAGGTCCAGAAAGTCAAGGATACCATCATGGGCCTTCTTCTGGAGAAGGGGCTCCATGCCGCCAAGGTCGATGTGCAGACGGAGCGGAAGGGCCAGAACGAAGTGGAAGTGCTCTTCAAGATCGATGAGGGGCCCAAGCTCCGGGTCGGCGAGGTCCTCTTCGTCGGCCTGCCGAAAGTCCCCCAGAGCGAGCTCCAACTGGCCTTGGAATCGAACCGGCCTCACAGCCTCTTCTCCTGGATCGGCGGAAAGGACGTCTACAAAGAGAACCGGCTCCAGGAAGAGGTCGACAATATCAAGGCCAAGCTTCAGGAGCTCGGCTACATGGAGGCCACCGTCGGCGAGCCCCGCATCGAGGAGGTGACCAAGACGACGGTCTTTCTCAAAAAGCAGAAGATGGTCAAGATCGTCTTCCCGGTGAACGCCGGCTATCGTTATTCCGTCGGTGAAGTAGCCGTGGACGGCAACAAGGCCATTGCCACGAATTACCTCCGCAGTTTGATCAAATTCAAGCAGGGCGACATTTACAGCACCAAAGTCAGGGAGAAAAGCGTCGAGGACATCGGCGAGGCCTATCGTAACATCGGCTATCTCTACACCCAGGTCCAGCCTGTCGAGAGCCTCGACCCCAAGAACAAACGCGTCAACGTAACCTATACTGTCTATGAAGGGGAAGTGGCCTATCTCCACCGGCTGGACTTCCGGGGCAACACCTACACCAAGGACAAGGTCATCCGCCGGGAGATGCTGTTACGGGAAGGAGATCGGTTCAGCCTGGCGCTGTTCAAGGACAGTATCCTTCGCATCAAGCAGCTCGGCCTCGTGGACCTGGAGAAAGAGCCGGACATCAGGCCGAATCCTGAGGACCCCACCCAGATCGAGGCGGTCGTCAACGTCAAGGAGCTTCAGAGGAACAACATCCAGTTCACGGCCGGTTACAGCGGCTACGAGGGGTTCTTCGTCATGTTGAGCTACCAGACAGTGAATTTTCTCGGGGGCGGCGAGAACGTGGAGGTGACCGCCCAGTACGGCAAAAGGATCAAGAACTATGTCCTCGGATTGTCCGAGCCCTATGTTTTTGACCTGCCCCTGACGCTCGGGATCAATATCTACGACCGCTTCCTCATCTATCCTTATCTTTATGAACGAAAAGGCCGCGGCGCAGACTTTATCATGGGCGCCAGGATCAGAGGATATCTCCGCGGCAACCTCACCTACAGCTACGAGAACGTCGACATCAAACCGACCACGGATACGGGGTATGATCCTTACTATTCCCTGGGCTATTCCAGTTACTATCCCGGTTACTATCCCGGTTATGGATACGGCAAGTATGCGGTCAGCGCCATCATCCCGACGATCTACAGGTCCACCGTCGACAGCCCGCTGACTCCCACCCGCGGCACGATGCTTCTGGCCTCGCTGAAGTACGCCGGCGGCCCGCTCGGAGGCGAAGTCGACTTCGTCAAGCCCAAGCTCGAGTTCACCTTCTGGCGACCGACGCTCGGCAAGCAGGTCTTCGGATTCCATCTGCTGTACCAATTCATCAAACGGTCCGGCGGATCTGATATTCCTTTCTGGGAAAGGTTCTATATGGGCGGAGAAAGGGATATCCGCGGCTACGATATCTATTCGATCGGCCCGAGGACAGAGGAAGGACAACTGATCGGCGGAATGAAATCCGTCATCTTCAACGCCGAATATCAGTTCCAGATCGGCGGTCCCCTGAATGTCATCCTTTTCTATGACATCGGCAACACCTATCTCGAGAAGCAGAAGATCAATTTCCGCGATATGTTCAGCTCGGCCGGGATCGAGGCCCGGGTCTTCGTCCCGGCGCTGCGTGTTCCTTTTCGGCTCATTTTGGCCTATAATAACCAGTTGATCTATCCCGGTGATACCAACCTCAATTTTCGGTTCGCCATAGGGACGACATTTTGATTAGGAGGATATCGACCATGAAAAAAAGCCCGATGCGAGCGCTTTTATTCCTTACTCTTTTCGTTGTCGCCGTCACCCTCGGCTCCGCTCAGCAGTCCCCCAAGATCGGCGTCATCAACTCCCAGGAGGTCCTGGAGAAGTCCGCCGAAGGGAAGAGAGTCATCGCCCGTCTCCAGGAAAAAGACAAGTCCAACCAGGCCGCCCTGACCAAGCTCGACGAGGAGATCCGGCAGCTCGAGACCAGGATCAACACCCAGCGCCTCACCCTGTCCGAGGAAACCCTCTACAACATGAATGCCGACATGCAAAGGAAGCAGACCGAAAGAAAGCGGGTGGCCGAAGATGCCTCGCGCGATTTCCAGGACTTGCAGATGAAGCTTTTCAACAAGATCCAGAGTGAGCTGATCCCGATCATCGAGGCGATGGGAAAAGAGAAGGGCATCGACCTGGTCTTCGACCTGGCCAGGAGCGGAGCCGTCTATTTCAATCCCACCATCGACATGACCGTTGAGGTCATCCGGAGATACGACGTTTCGAAAGCCGCTCCTCCGGCCAAATAAACACCGTTCCAGCCAGGACCGTGTTTAAAGTCGAAGAGATACTCCGGTTTCTGCCGCACCGCTATCCCTTTCTCATGGTGGATCGGGTCATCAGCATAGAACCCGGCAGATCCATCAAAGCCATCAAGAACGTCACCGCTAACGAGTCTTTCTTCGAAGGCCACTTCCCCGAGGTCAAGATCATGCCGGGAGTCCTGATCGTCGAGGCGGTCGCCCAGGCGGGCGGAATCCTGCTTTACCATTCCCTTCCCGAGCCGGCGAAAAAGCTCGTTGTCCTGAGCAAGATCCAGAGCGTCAAATTCCGGAGGATCGTCGTCCCCGGGGACCAGCTCGAGCTTCAAGCCGAGATCGTCAAGGTCCGGCCGCGATTCGCCACCATTAAGGGAAGGGCCTCCGTGGGCAAAGAGATCGTCATTGAGGGGGAGATCTCGGCGGCCATCATCGACCTCGAGGAGGCGAATGCGCCCAAGTGAGGTCTTCGTCCACCCGACCTCGGCTGTCCACCCTCATGCCCAGCTCGGGGAGGGTGTTTGGATCGGTCCTCACTGTGTGATCGGGGAGAAGGCCGTTATCCACGGCCGCACCCGCCTAGAAGGAAATATCCAGATACTGGGGTTCGTGGAGATCGGGGAGTCCTGCCTGTTCTCTCCCTTTTCGGTCATCGGCGGCGAACCGCAGGATGTGGCTTACCGTCAAGAAGAGACCAAGGTCAGGATCGGCGACCGGAACGTCTTTCGCGAGTTCATAACCGTCCATCGAGGCACCGTCAAAGGCGGCGGGCTGACCTCCATCGGGGATGACAACTACATCATGGCCTACTCTCATATCGCCCACGATTGCCGGGTCGGAAGTTTCGTCGTCTTGACCAATGGCTCGACACTGGGAGGCCATTGCACGGTCGACGACCACACCACCCTCAGCGCCTTCGTCGGCGTCCACCAGTTCTGCCGCATCGGGAAGTCTGCCTACATCGGGGGATACACCGTCGTGACCCATGATGTCGTCCCTTTCGCCAAGGTCGCCGGGATGCGCCCCGTCCTTTTCTATGGCCTCAACGCGATCGGCCTGCGGAGGCGGGGGTTCAGCCGGGAGCGCATCCAGACAATAAAGGAGATATTTAAGATCCTCTTCTACTCAGACCTCAACACCCAGCAGGCGATCGAACAGATCCAGGCCCGGATCCCGGAAGGGGAAGACCGCGATGAGATCATCCGGTTCATTCAGGCCTCCAAGAGAGGTATCATCAAGAAGCCGTCGGGGACATGGGACGACGAATCGGAATAGTCGCCGGTTCGGGCCGGTTCGTGGCTGCGGCCGTGTCCGATCTGCGCCGGAGCGGGCTCCGCTTTGTCGTTCTCGGGATCGATGGGGAAACCCCGCCGGGAGTCAAGAGAACGGCCGAGGTGTTCGCCGCGGTCAAGCCGGGAGAGCTCGGAAAGGCCTTGGCCTTTTTCAAGAACAACGAGGTTTCCGAGATCATGTTCTTGGGCAAGGTCCGACCGGGTGTCGTTTTCCAGCCGGATCTTATGGACACTGAAACCAGGAAGCTCTTAAGGGGAATCAAAGAACGATCGGCCACGGCGTTTCTCGAAGCCGCCTTCGGCTTCCTGGAGGCCGGCGGACTCCGAGTCATGAATCCCGCCTCTTTTCTGGAGTCCTATTTCTGCAGGCCGGGAGTGCTCACTCGGAAAACCCCTTCGCCGGACGTGTTGGGCGATATCGATTTCGGGTTGAGGATGGCCCGTCGGACCGCCGATTTGGAGATCGGCCAGACGCTGGTCGTCAAGGACAGGTCGATCGTGGCGGTGGAGGGCCTGGAGGGGACGGACATGACGATCAGGAGAGGCGGGCGTCTGGCCGGACCTGGCTTCGTCGTGGTCAAGGCCGGCCGGACAGCCCAGGATATGAGGCTCGACGTCCCGGCCGTCGGTCTGGACACGGTGAGGACGCTTGTCCGCGCGGGAGGGGCCGCGCTCGGATTCGAAGCCGCCAAGGTCGCCTTTTTCCAGCGGGAAGCGGCGGTCGCCCTGGCGGATGCCCACGGTGCGGCCATCTTGGTACGGGCGCTCGGCTGAATTTGGAGGAAATCGATGGATCAGGTCAGAGTCGGGATCATCGGCGTCGGCTATCTGGGAACCCAGCACGCGCGCATCCTTTCCTATCTGGAGGAAGCGGATCTCAAGGGAGTGGCCGATGTCGATTTCAAGAAGGCCGTGGAGATCGGAAACCGGCACGGCGTCGCCTATTACCAGAACTACGAGGAGATGATAGACGAAGTCGACGCGGCCATCGTGGCCACGCCGACCTCGGAGCATTTTTCCGTCTCCCTGAAACTCCTAGGCAACGGAAAGTCGGTCCTGGTGGAGAAGCCGATCACCGAGACCGTCGAGCAGGCCGAGCAGCTTGTCGAGAAGGCCAAGGCCGGCGGTCTCGTCTTTCAGGTCGGGCATCTGGAGAGGTTCAATCCGGCCGTCGAAGCCGTAGAGACGATGATCCGGGAACCGCGGTTCATCGAGGTCCAGCGGCTGGGTTCGTTCTCGGCCCGGTCGCTCGATATCGACGTCGTCCTCGACCTGATGATCCATGACCTCGATATCATTATGGCCTTGATCAGGGACGAGGTGAGCGTTATCCGGGCATCGGGGATTCACGTGCTCTCTGAAAAGATCGATATCGCCAACGCCCGTCTGGAGTTCAAGGGGGGGTGCGTGGCCACTCTGACGGCCAGCCGCGTTCACCAGGGGAAGGTGAGGAAGCTGCGGATCTTTGAGCCGACCGTCTATTATTCGATCGACTACATCGACCAGGAGGTCGTCGTCTTCCCTTTGGACCGCCGCCAAACCAACATCAAGACACTGAGGATCCAGAAAGAGGAGCCGCTCAAGAAGGAGCTCCGGAGCTTCCTCGACTGCATCCGGCTTGGCAAAACCTCCAAGGTCACGGGCGAGGAGGGCCTGCGGGCGCTCCGACTGGCCCACGGCGTGCTTAAAGAGGCCGGGAGTTAGAGCGCGCGACCTCTTCGCTTTCGAAGATCAGGCTGAGATCTTTCTTATCGTCTATTTCGCCATCTGGAAAAGGGAATCTTCCAGGCCCGAGTTAAAGGCAACCTTGGTGATCGTCATCCTCATGAACTCCTGGCCGTTCTGGTAGGTGGTCATGGAATGGGCGAGAAGGATGCCGTCGACCTTCTTGTAGTCACCGACGATCGACTCGGCCATGACTTCCTCACCGGTTTGTCCGAGCGTTTTTCCCTTTGTCTTGTAAGTCAAGTAGGTGGCCGGGTCGAGGTACAACGTCGTGACATGCCCGTCTGATGTCGTCTGGGTCAGGATAAGGCACTCCTTGTCATCGACCTTTTCTTTGCCCGCGAAGTCATACTTGATGCCAAATTTTTCGGGATTAAGGAGCGCCTCGTTGCCAAGGGCCTGCCTTTTGAATTCTTGAGTCATGTTCTCGGGCATCTGCTCCGTCGCTCCGGTCTGAGGATTGACCGCCCAGGCGATCTCGCCGTCATAGGCTTGGGTGATGACCATGCCCATTACCTCGATGTCCATACGCATCTTGTTGGGCTCTTTCTGGTACATCGTCAGGGTGGCGCTCATCCCATACGAGACCAAATCCATGGTGCCGCTGATGGTCGTGTCTTTGATGGCCGCCAGAGCCTTCTCCCCACCCTGGGCTTCGATATGCTTGGCCAGGATGTCTTGCGCCGTCTGGGAATAACCGGGAACCGAAACAAGGGCCAGAACAAAAACCGCACAAACGATCAGGGACAATGATTTCTTCATGCTTTCCTCCTCTTCGATAAGTCTATAAATTTTAACGGAAACGCCCTCGATTTACAACTGAAAAAGGAAACATCCAGGTGATGAATTTAGTAAACAGCTTGGGAATGTCAGCGCTCCCGCTCAGGTTTTTTGCGCCGTTCCCTTTCCCAAGTTATTCATCACACAAAGGAGAGATGCCTGCCTGGAGCACTCGCTTTGTTGTCTCACAGAACAGTTTGCGATAGAATGCTGGGTTTTCAGAACACAACCATGATCATCGCTCCGTTCGAGAGTTTCTGGCGCCAGCTCAGTTTCCGGCACACGTTCTCCTCACTGCATCATCGCAATTACCGGCTCTGGTTCTGGGGACAGATGGTCTCCCTCTTCGGCACCTGGATGCAGATCACGGCCCAGGGATTTCTCGTTTATGAGCTCACCCATTCCTCGGTGTACCTGGGCCTTGTTGGATTTGCCGCCGGACTGCCGAGCTGGTTTTTCATGCCCTATGGCGGAGTCGTTGCCGACCGGGTCCCGCGGCGCGCCCTTCTTCTGATCACCCAGACAGCGATGATGATCCTGGCGTTGTTTCTGGCGGCCTTGACCTTTCTGGGGATCGTCCGTCCCTGGCACATTGTCCTGCTGGCCTTCCTTCTGGGAATTGCCAACGCTTTCGACGCTCCTGCCCGGCATGCGTTCGTCCCCGAAATGGTGGGGCGGGACGACCTGACCAATGCCATCGCCCTCAATTCGACGATCTTCAATTCGGCCACAGCGGTCGGCCCGGCCGTGGCCGGGATCATCTATGCATTGGCCGGCCCGGCCTGGTGTTTCGTCATCAACAGTCTTTCCTTCGGGGCCGTCATCGCCGCCCTCCTCCTCATGCGACTGGAGCGCCTTGCCCGCGCGGCGCCGTTGACCTCTTCCCTCCAGGATCTCAAAGAAGGATTCCGGTATGTCCTCCACCATAAGACGATTCGCAGCCTGATCGGTCTCATCGTCGTGACCAGCCTCTTCGGAGTCTCATTTATCGTGCTTCTTCCCGCCTGGGCCGTGAAGATCATGCAGGGCGGTGCGACGACGAACGGCTGGATGTACTCGGCGCGTGGGGCCGGCGCCCTGATCGGGGCTCTCATTATCGCTTCCCTCGGCCGTTTTGACTTCAGGGGCCGCTTGCTGACTCTGGGATCATTCGTTTTTCCGAGCCTGATCCTTGCCTTTGCCTGGATCCGCTGGCTGCCTTTAACACTCGTCGTCTTGATTGGCAACGGCGCGGCAGCGATTCTCATCTTCAACCTGGCCAACGCTCTGGTCCAAACGCTGGTCAAGGACGAGCTCCGCGGCCGGGTCATGGGCCTTTACAGTCTGACCTTTTTCGGTTTCTTGCCCATCGGAGCGCTCTGGATCGGAGCCATCGCCCAGCACTTCGGAGAGACGGTGGCGGTCCTGGTCAACGGTGGCATTCTGCTCGTTTTTTGTTCTCTGATAGCTGTTTTTGTCCCGGAGCTGCGCCGGCTCGAATAAGGAAGGCTCGAGGTTGGGTTCGTCAGCCCGCTCGCTTCCGGGGGCTCATCTATGGTCAGGTTGCCTGTAGGGTGAAGCCGGGGTTGACGAAATGCTTTTTTTATGTTATAAAATAGGCATAAACTGCAGATATTAAATACAATATCTTGTAGCCAATATATCCTAAGGTAGCACAGATTGAAGATTTTACTTGACAAAATCTGTTTTCGTTCCTTATAATACACCCGGATTCTGTCAGCTCATGATCAAACCACACCCCAGGCGCGGCAAGTACTTTATAGGGGCGTTCCTTGCCCTTTTTTTCCTGGCTG
>JBAQGA010000061.1:0-18827 GCA_049287565.1 Candidatus Aminicenantales bacterium | reverse complement strand
CCTACAACCTGGTCAACTGGTTCAAACGACTCTGCCTGCCGGAGGAGTTCGAAAAAATGACCTTGAGAAGCCTACGGGCTCAAATCCTTCTTGTGCCGGGCGAACTGATCCGAACCGGGAACAAACCGACCCTCAAGTTCCCGGCGAATTACTGGCATAGGGATGTGATCGAATATGCGCTCAGGCAGATCGACAAACTCAAAATATGATGTTTTCACGCAGGTTTCAGGTTCAACAAAAGGCTCCGTGCTTCCTCCTCTTTATTCCCGATCTCATGAGCTTTATAATCACTAAATCCGGTAACCTCTAATATTGAATCCAAAAGTGATTCGAAACTAGTGAGACTTGGCTCCAACGCAGCTATCCCAGAAGAGGTAAGTTCCCTGTCTTTTGCAGTTGTAGAAATAATTATATCGAAAAGCCCATCATAATAAGCCTTTAGAGTTGCCCAGGTCGCAAGTGCCGTCTTCCCTACGCCTCCTATACCGATTATTGAAGTGACCGAAGTTCTTTCGTCTTTAAGACCTCGGAAAATTTCTGAGCATGGTATAGGCCTTTCAATAAATTTAGAATATTCTGGAGCCAAGATGCGAATATAATCTGTATCAACAGCATACTTTTCACCGATGATAGGAGCAGCTATTCCACGCACATACTTTTCAGCGTCTAAACCCCTTATCACCTCAGAGCTATCGTGATTTCGGACTGCTGTATCCCCTGCCAAAAATAGCTGTTTTCCATTTATAATTGGCGAGTCAATAAGAAAACGGAGAACAGAAGGACCTCTTTGAGGGATAAGCATTATGCCAATATAGCGTTGATCTTGTTGAATGAATTCCCTATGGTAATCTATCCATATTTTATCTCCTAGGTATTTCCGAATTTGATCATTTACGAGCTTGCTATCAAGCCTTTCTCGACAACCGCAAAAACTATAGGAGTGGTCGTCTATTCCAAATATAATGATTCCACCATATCGATTATAAAAGGCACAGATATCCTTAGAGAGATCAGCCCATGCATTTAGGTTCCTTTTGCCTAAGTGGGGGCAATCAACCTTGTATTCCCAAAGTTCAGTTTCAGTACGAAGGCCTGGAGCCAGTTCTGGAGTTTTGGTTGGGAAAAATATTGATGTAATAGCTCGAATGTCCTTTTGTTGAATTGCTTTTTTAATATCAGAATTGAGATCGAGCATTATAACCCCCCAATTATAGGAAATTCGTTTTTTTGCTACGCTTGCCGAGCGGGTGTCGTGCCACCGAAATTGCCTCGACCCTTCGTGAAAAATGATAATTCTTGGGCTTACGCGTGTCAAATCGAACTCCCATGGGGTAAGAATGAGCCATTGAGCCGCGGACAAAATTAAAAGTGCCAGAAATCAGCCGGACCCCTCCTCCCTGGCAGGAAGAAGATCATGAAAAATATTCACCGCCGGGTTCAGCGGCCATCAGGACTTCCTGATAGGCGAGGTGTGGAGGGGGAGGTCTCTCTGCGACAAAGGTGAGCTTGAGGTGGCTGATGATCCTATCAACCACGGCGTAATCTGTGAGGAAAGCGATGATCTTCATCATGCCGCCACATCGAGGGCAAACCATCGGGTCCACTTCATAGACTTTGCGGATCATCTCGGGCCAGCCCTTGGCGGGGATGGGCCGCAGTTCCTCCTCAATCATTCCTAGAGAAGCCGGCACCAGACTCGCCTTCTTAACTTTCCCGCGATGGGCGTTGGCGTAAAGGCCATAATAACGCACCGTAACCTGGCCCTTGTCAGGGATATGAGAAGTAACCCGGGCAATGAACTCCAGGCAGTCCATCCGTTCCGTCTCTCGGGTATCTTTCCCGTACCGGTAGGCGACTCTGCCTTCCCGTTCATCCAGGGAGAGGCGCTCCAGGGACAGCAGCGGCCGGACCATATACTTTCCCACCCGTTCGGCCTCTTTCCTCGTCTTGGCCCGGACGCGGCTATTCGGAGTTGATCTCTGGCTATGGCTCTTTAACGGCGCGAAAACCCCGGCTCCCTATCCGCCATTCCTTATCGATGGCCCGGTCCGACCCGTCGTAGACAATCGAGTAGACTTGATTTTCATCAGTTTCAGTCGATGTCCACCGGTAGATGATCGGGGAATGGGTATCCCAGATTGTTGCCGGCTATTTCTTCCAGACGAACGGGCTCCTCAGCCTTTCCTCGACCCAGCGGCGGTCGAGCCTCATGCCGTACTGGCTGTGAGTCATGGCTGATCCCGGGTCATGCTCCAGGGCTTCACGGTAGTAGCCGATCGCTTTCTCCCGCTTCCCCTGGAGGTCCATCAAATGGCCCATCCAGACGAGGGCTGTGAACTTGATGAGTTCGGAGGGGGCCAGTGCCGAGAGTTTATCAAAGGCGCTGAAGGATTGAGGATAATGGCTGCCATCGAACAGGAGCAGTCCCAGCTTCAGCCAGAAATTGGGGTCAGAGATAGTCAGTGTCTTTGCTTTTTCAAAGACAACCAGGGGAGTTTTACCTTCCCGGGTCCAATTGAGGTCGTCGACGATCTGGATGAGCTGGTCGGAAGTGGGTTGAGCCGGGATCTCGACGGTCGATTCTATGGTGAACGGCGTCTTCAGACGCTCCTCGAGCCAGGGGCGGTCGATCCGGATCCTTAGAGAGCCATGTCCCATGGGCCTGCCGGTGTCATACTTGAGCGCCTCCCTATAATGAGCCAACGCCTCGGCCCGTTTTCCCTGCAGGTCCTGAAGCAGTCCCATCCAGCCGAGGGCGGCGCATTTCTCCAGACCGTCCCGCTGGAGACCGGAGACTTTTTGGAAGCAGTCGAAAGATTCCGGGTATTGGCCGAGTTCGAACAATTGCATCCCCAGCCGGTACCAAGTCTCTTTGATTTCGATGCCTGCATCTTTGATCGCCTTATAGACGGTCAGGCTGTCCTTCCCTTCCCATCCCAGAGCGAGCATCTCGGCGGCTGCCGCGGAGATGGGAGGAATTGGTTCGTCGACCATGGCGAATTTCTTCTCCGGGTCGAGGATCGCCTCCTTGAATTTCGACCGGCTCCTGAAAACGAGGGATTCGACATCGAAGAGGCGGTTGATCCTCTGTATCTGCTCCGACCCGTCCTCGAATACCGCCTTGACCGGAACGGGCATTCTCATTGTGCCCAAGCGACGCACCTTGACCGTCGAGACGAATCCTTCCCCTTCCTGCTTGCAGTCTTGGCCTTCGATCTTGTAGCAGAGGTAGCCGTTGGTACGGACCCACTGCTCGAAGAACCACGCAAGGCTCTGACCGGTCTCCCTCTCGCAGAACCTCTGGAAATCCCTCCAGCCGAGCCGCTTCCCCCCGAATTCCCGGAGGCATTTCCGGTAGATCTTCATGAATGTGTCCCGGCCGAGGACCGCATCGAGAGCAAAGATAATGCTCGGTCCTTTGCTGTGGACCACGGTGTTGTTATGGTCGTACTGGATTTTCTCGAGACGCGCCGGCGGGATGTCGACCGTCATGTCGTAATACATGCGCAGGCCATTGAGATAGTTCCCTATCCAATTCCTGCGGCGGTCCGGATCGAAGGAGCGTACCATTATGTATTCGGTATCGATGAAAATACCCATTCCGATCCAGAGCCAGGCCGGGTCGTCCGGATCGAGCACCCATTCGCCCCAGTATTCGTGGCCGATTTCGTGCGAGGTGATGTGCTGCCACCAGAGGATCGGATCTTCTTCCTTAAACGTTTCCTGGCCGTGGATGACGACGATCCCCGTGGCGAACGGATAGCCTCCCCAGCGCCCGACCCCGCCCGGGATGATGGACAAGAAGTCAAAGGGATAGAACCCCAGCCGTTCCCGGCAGAAGCGGATGACGTCGGCCGCGGTTTCCAGGCAGACGGCCGCGCACATGGCTCCCTTTTCCGTTGCGACCGTTGTAACCAGGACTCCTTCCACCTTGCGGGAGTCTGTTTTCATATCCTTGCCGAGGTAGATGCCGAAGGTCCGGGCGCCGTCGTTCTCGAACCGTCCGGTCTTTGGGTTCAGAAGGCCGCTTGCGGCCAAGGCGAAACCCGCCGGGATGTCGAGCTTGACCGAGTAGGCGTCGTGAAGCGGCAGTCCGTCCCACCAGAGTCGGGGATACCAGCGGGTCTCCTTAAATTCCCGGTCCTTGGCGGAGAACTCGACGCATTTCTTGAACGCCGCCGCGATTTCCACTTTCTTGCCCGGCTTGAGAGGCTTGGGGAGGACAAAGAAAAGGGGAGAGGGAAGGGCGGCCAAGTTCTCCGGATTGAGGGGGGCGATATCTTCCCCCCCAACGGATACGCTTAACGCTGAATCCGGGCTGATCGACCAATCCAGGGCAATCATCTCGATTTTTTCCTTGGCGCTGTTCTTGAAGACGATCGTTTCCTTCCCCTCTATGGCGCCATGCGTGACGAGATCGATCCGCGCGTCGATGCGATAATGGCTCTTGGGGATCTCCGCCGGCACGCTGTATTCTTCCTGAGCGCATGGCGAAGACCGGATCGACAGACTGAAAAGGATGACAAAGGCAAAAAAAATGAGCTTGATACGAGGCCGGGCTGAAGGAGATTTCATGATATCCCTCCCGATTAGGTCCTTATATTATAATCGTATCTTAGCTCTGATGAAAACGTTGAGTTCCGGGGATCTCGATTCCGGCCGAAAATAGCCGGAGCGACCTTGCCGCAGACCCAAATGACTTGATGAACGCTACCAATCCGGAGGAAAGAAAGAGACATCAGGAAGGAAGATGAAGCAGGGATATCCCAAGCCAGAGGATGGCCGAGAGCAGGGCCGATCCAGGGATGGTCAGGATCCAGGCCCAGACGATTCGGTAGGCCAGGGCCCAGCGAATGGATTTGAAATGAGTCGTAGCTCCGACGCCGATGATGGCGCCCGTGATCGTATGCGTCGTCGAGACGGGCGCTCCGATGGCCGATGAGAAAAGGATCGAGGCCGCTGCGGCGGTCTCGGCGCTGAACCCGTGGACAGGCCGGAGCTTGGTCATCTTCATTCCCAGGGTTTTGATGACTCGCCAGCCGCCGGTCAGTGTTCCAAGGGCGATGGCCAGGTAACAGCTGATGATGACCCAGACAGGAACGTAGAAATTATCCCCAAGATGGCCAGTGCTGAAGAGAAGCATGGCGATGATGCCCATGGTTTTTTGGGCATCGTTAGTGCCGTGTCCCAGGCTGTAAAGGGCGGCGGAGACGAGCTGGAGGCGGCGGAACCAGCGGTCGACGGTCCTAAGGGGTCGACGGCGGACGATCCAGAAGACGGCGATCATGATGAAATACCCGAGGATTAGGCCCATCAGGGGAGCCAGGAAGATGAAGAGGATGACTTTGATGAGACCCGAGGCGATCAGCGAATGGACCCCACTCTTGACCAGGGCCGTTCCCACCAGCCCCCCGACCAGGGAGTGGGAAACGCTGATGGGAAAACCCAGGTGGGTGCAACCGTAGGACCAGATAATGGCTCCCAAAAGCGTCGACAGGATCATCGGCGCCGTGACGACCGCCGGGTCGACGATCCCCCGGCCGATGGTCCTGGCGACATGGACGCCAAAAAGAAAGGCGGCCGCGAAGTTAAAAAAAGCCGCCCAGACGACGGCCAGCTTGGGAGAGAGGACGCGCGTGACCACGATGGTCGCTACCGAATTGGCGGCGTCGTTCATGCCGTTGATGAAATCGAAGAGCAGGGCGAGGAAGATGATGGTGACGAGGAAAAAAGTCATCCTCCGGGCCTCAGGTGTTCTCGAGGACGATGCCTTCGGTGATGTTGGCCACGTCCTCGCAGCAGTCCGTGGCCCGCTCCAGGTATTCCAGAATATCCTTCCACTTGATCAGTTCGACCGGGTTCTTTTCCTCTCGGAAGAGGCGGGCGACGGTGCTTCGCCGGAGGTAGTCGGCCTGGTCTTCAAGGCGCTTGATCTCCACGGTCAGCTCGAGGATGCGGGCCGGCTTCTTGAGCCGGCGGAGGAGGCTGATCATCTCCTGGACGAGTTTCGTGCTTTCGAGCAGGACGGCCGCCAGTTCTCGCGCTTCGAGGGGCACACAGTCAGGGCAGTACATCTCGACCCGGGAAGATACGGCCTCGGCCTGGTCGAGGATGTTGTCGAGATGGACCGCCAGTTGATGGATGTCGTAACGGTCGATCGGTGTCACGAATGTCTTGTGGAGCTTGGCGACGAGGGCATGGACCGTCTGGTCCGTCTGGTGCTCGATCGTCTTGATCTTTTGGGAGAACTCAGCTGAACGGCCGCTGGTTTCGAGCATCGCTGCCAGAGTCTGAGCGGCTTCCCTGACACCGGCGCTGATCTTATCAAATAGATCGTAGAATTCTTGGTCTTTCGGAGTAAAAGATTTAAACATAGACGCTGCTCCATTCCCGGGAAGAAATACTTTGTTTCGAGCAAAGGAAGAATGATAATTATCACGATTCGCGAAATGATGTCAAAGCTTTTCCCGGCCACCGCGGCCCAATGGCATAGAGATACTCATCCTTGCGGGTGAAGAAGATCTCTTTGAGCGAAGCCATTTGTCTTACTTCACGGTGAGAGTTTCGGTGTAGGTAGCGTTCTGGCGGATCTGGTCAATGGCCTTTTGGGCATAGATGCCGGCACGGACGCATCTCTCAGCTGGTCCACTTTTATAAGGGTTAACGTTTCCTCTTGGGAAAGGGTAAAGCATCCCCTGAGAAGTTGTCAAACCCAGCTTTCAGCCGCCGGCTCCAACACAAGTCGTAATAGGTGTCCCGGGAAATCTTGACATCGAGAAACGCCGGCGGAATTAGGCGGTTCAGCCGGCTTTCAGCGCGGCGAGGCGGTTCTTGACTTTCTGGGCCTCGGCGAAGTCGGGATCGGCGTCTTTCCAGATCAGGGCGAGCTTCTTATATTGTTCGATGGCCTTTGCCGGCTCGCCCCTTTTTTCGTAGAGCTCGGCCAGACGGAAGCGGCTCAGGGGATGGATGAGCTCAAAACCCCGGCCCACCCGGTCGGGCGATATCAATTTCTCATATTCGACGATGGCTTTTTCCAATTGGCCTTTTTTCAGATAGGCCCGGGCCGGGACATCGAAGACGTAGGGGACTCCCTGGAAGATCAATGTGCCAATGCCTCCGATCCGGATAGCCGGCCCGCCGATCTTATTGTAGGCTTCAATCGCCTTTTCCGGTTCTGCCTGAGCGACCAGGATCTCGCTCAGGAGATGATTGTAGGCCATTTCCAGCGTTGGTTTTTCCGGATCGGCGACCTGAGGCCTGAAGGCGTCGATCTTGGCCAGTTCGGCCCTGGCCGCGTCCGGCCGATTCTGCCGGATGTCGGCGAGTCCCTGGTAGAAAGTAAGGAGGCTCTCGTTTAGCGGTCCAGATCGGAGCTGGTGCTTGGCCCGGAAGTCGAAGCGCTCTTTGGCCTTCTGGATGAACTGTTCGTACCGTCTCAAATCATAAAAGGTCCAGATCAGCGAGCGGTAGAGGTTGTCGGCATTGGCAAAGTCGTTATCCGCCAGAGCGTATTCCTTGGCCCTCTCCAGATCGACGAGGGCGGCCCCTGTTCTCCCCAGGAGATGATCATAGAGGGCCTTGAGTTGGCAGCCCCAGCCCTTCATCCCGTTGGACGGCGCCGCGGCGATGAATTGGTCGATCCAATTCAGGGCGCCGGCATAGTCTTCCCTGAGGGCAAAAATGTAGGAGATCTTGTTGTCTGAACTAAAATCCGGTTTGATCCGGATCGCCTCTTTGAATTTTTCCACGGCTTCATCGAACTTGC
The DNA here is from genome assembly GCA_049287565.1 of Candidatus Aminicenantales bacterium. Taxonomy (GTDB): domain Bacteria; phylum Acidobacteriota; class Aminicenantia; order Aminicenantales; family UBA8522; genus UBA8522. The sequence goes on along the minus strand of JBAQGA010000061.1, from coordinate 11,059 downwards.
CCATGCTGAAATAGAGCTCGCCCATGGAATCATAGGGGTTGGCATCGCCCGGTGACACGGCGGCGTATTCCTGAAAGTACTTGACGGCCAGGTCGTATTTTTTCTGGCCGCCGTAGACATAGGCGATCATGTTCAGGGCCGGCCCGAACTTGGGGTCGAGCTTGAGCAGAAGGTCGAGCTCCCTGGCGGCTTCTTCCAGCTTCCCTGTATAGTTGAGACGGGCGGCCAGGTCCAGGCGCGCTCTTTTTTCTTCGGGGTATTCGGCGATGATCTTCCTGAGGACACCGATGTAGTCCGAATCCTTCTTTTTGCCGCTTATCGCGAGGAGGGCTTGGATATAAAGGCCCTCTTTCCCCGTGACCTTGCCGCCGATCTTCTCGAGTTTTTGGATGGTCTTTTCGTAGGCCGGCGAATTTCCCAGGGATGCATAGACCCTTGCCAGGAAGGAATAGGCCATGGCGAAATCGGGGTCGAGCTCGACGGCCCGCTCGAGGTACCGCCGGGCGTCTTCGAAATAGAATTTCTCGTATTCTTCCCGTCCCCGAAGAAAATAGTTATAGGCCTCCAGCGAGCTGGTCGTCACCTCGGCGATCGGGGTCGTCCTGATTCTGGTCACCGGCTCTTCCCGGCCGAATCCCTTGCCGACCTCCCGGCTCAGGTCGTCGATCTGCCTCTTCAAGATGCTATCCACGCCCTCGCCGCGGGCGCTGACGGTCTTGAGGAGTCCCTTGGTCTCGACATCCAGGACTTTGACATCGGTGATGAAGGTATCGCCGGCCTTCATGAAGCTTCCCCGGATGAGGGCCTGCACTCCGTCCATCCGGCAGAGCTCGATCCCAAGGTCGCTGTCGATGACGCGCTGGTCCTCTTTTCCGATTTGCCTCTTCAGGTCGCGCAGGCGCTCCCAGCTGGTGATGCGATAACGGTCGGACTGCTCGAGGCTGGTGATGAGAAGGTTGGGGATGGCGTCCTGGAGGTAATCGAAAGCCGGGTCGCCGGTCTGGTTCTCGAAGCTGATCACCGCCATCTTGACGGCGTCCTCCGCCGTTATGGGAGCCGGCCTTTGGAAGATCATCTTGACCGCGGTCATCGCGATCAGGATGAGAAACGCGGCGGCCACCGCCCAGCCGGCAGCTTTTTTGGCGGGCAAGCGGAGGAAGGGCTGGCGGGCGGCTGTGACTTGCCTTGTTCTCAGGCGCGTTTCGACCTGGGAATGTTCCTGCTTGATATTCTGAAGCTCGGCCAGCAGTTCCTCGGCGCTCTGGTATCGTTTTTCTTTGCGTTTCTCCAAACAGCGGAGAATGACCCGGCTCATCGACTCCGGGATCTCGGGGTTGATCTCGCGGGGATCCTGGGGCGGGTCGTTCTTGTGCTTCAGGACGACGCTCCAGGGCGTATCACCGGTGAAGGGCGTTTTCCCCGTCAGCATCTCGTAAAGGATGATGCCCAGGGAATAGATATCCGAACGGGCATCGGCCGGATCCCCGTCGATCTGTTCCGGGCTCATATACTCCGGTGTGCCGATCATCATGCCGGGGAGCGTCGCGCCCCTGGTCTCGACCGAGCTGGCGATCCCGAAATCCATGACCCGGACGCCGCCTTCCTCGTCGAGCATGATGTTTTGCGGCTTGAGGTCCCGGTGGACGATGCCAAGGCGGTGGGCTTCGACCAGGCCCTGGCAGACCTGTTCAGCAATGCTCAGCGCTGTCCCCAGGCTCATCCCTCCGGTCATCTTGATCATCTTCTTGAGGGTTTCACCCTGGATGTACTCCATGGTGATATAGAAAGTGTCCTTTTCCCGGCCGAGATGATACACCCGGCAGATGTTCTTGTGACTGATCCGGCGAGCGATCTTGATCTCATTCTGGAAGCGCTCGATCGTTTCCCTGTCGGCGGCGATCTCGGGCTTGATCAGCTTGAGCGAGACCTTTTCGTTGATCTCCTGGTCGAGGACCTTGAAGACCTTGCCCATCCCTCCTTTGCCGAGCATCTCGATGACCAGATACCGGCCGGCGAATATCGAGCCGGGGGTAAGCTCGGGCAGGGGCGAAGAGTAGATCAGGGTTGGGGCGCTGGCCAGCTCGGGGGGAACCGGGTGAATAAGAGGCGTGGCGCAGCGTCTGCAGAAGCGGCTGTCTTCGCTGTTGTCGGCGTGGCATTCCGGACAACGGAGACTCATTGTCCTTCACCGAGAGAGATCATATTGTAAAGACTCTTTGCTTTCCAGCAAGGACCTTTGCAGCTTTTTTTACTCCGGCGGCGGTGCTTGAGCATGGATTTATCGCTTGTCTTCCTCTCTATTATACGTTCTTTTTCCATCAAGGGTTTCCAGAGCGGCGCGGAAAGCCGCTGGATTGAAGGAGATAATAGACGACGTGTTTTTCCGGGTATAAAATGGCGCCATGGGTCGGTCCTTCCGGCTCGTTCGCCTTATTATGATGGGCATTGATCTCCCATTCTCATAAAAGCAAGATTCATGCCAAAAGGGCTTATTTCCGAACCGGTTTTGTTCACTTGACGGGGTTTCATGATGTATATTAAAGAGGCTTTAAGAAAGGAGCGGGCGGTGAGACGACAAACGGGATGGGCAATTTTGGTCGTTTTTCTGCTTTTAACGGGACTGTATTCTCAAGTGCCGGAGCAGGCGGCGGAAGACGAGCTCGTGGTCAAAGCGCGGGCTTTCCTCGATTCCCTGAGCAAAGGAAATTTTGAGGCTGCGGCCAGGGACTTTGACGCGACAATGATGAAGGTCTCCGGGCCGGACAAGCTCGAGGAGTTCTGGAAGCAGGTGCCGGATAAGCTCGGTGTTTTCAAGCGCCAGACGGCTGCCCGCCGCGACCAATTGGCCGGTTATGAAGTGGCCTATGTGACCTGCGAGTTCGAGAAGGTGACGCTCGATGCCCGGGTTGTCTTTGACAAGAATAAGAAGATTGCGGGATTCCAATTCGTTCCCTCGCTGCCGCCGGCCAAATACGAGCCACCGGAGTATGCCGACGCTTCAAAATTCGAGGAAAAAGATGTGTCGGTCGGGATGCAGGATTGGAAACTTCCTGGAACCCTGGCCATGCCCAAAGGGGAGGAGCCGTTTCCGGCGGTCGTCCTCGTCCATGGTTCCGGTCCCAACGACCGGGACGAAACGATCGGTCCGAACAAGCCTTTCCGGGACATCGCCTGGGGGCTGGCGACTCGAGGCATCGCCGTCCTCCGCTACGACAAGCGCACGCTCATCTACGGGATCAAGCTTGTGGCCGACGCGAAGCTAGTCGCCGGCCTGACCGTCAAAGAAGAAACCATCGATGATGCCCTGGCGGCGGTCCGGCTTCTGCAGAAGACCCCGGGGATCGACCGGAAAAGGATCTTTATCCTCGGTCACAGCCTCGGCGGGATGCTCATCCCGCGGATCGCCCTGGCCGGACGGGATCTCGATATCGCCGGATTTGTCGTCATGGCCGGATTGACCAAGCCGCTCCCCGAAACTTACCTCCGGCAGATGACCTATCTTCTGAACCTCGACGGGGAAACCTCGGCGGACGATAGGAAGCAACTGGACGAGATCAAGCGCGACGTTGCCCGGATCAACAGCCTCGAGAACAGGGACGCCGGCTCGGCTGAGAAGATCATCAACGCCCCCCCGGCCTATTGGCTCGACCTCCGGGGGTACTATTCGCCCGATGTCGCTCTCCAGGTCGAAAAACCGATTCTTATCCTCCAGGGAAGCCGCGATTACCAAGTGACGGCCGAGGATTTCGAGAACTGGAAAAAAGCACTGGACGGGCGCGCCGACGTCGCATTCAAGCTTTACCCCAAGCTCAACCATCTCTTCTTCGAAGGCGAGGGAATTCCCACGCCCAACGAGTACTCTCTTCAGCACGGCAGCGTCGCCGAATATGTCATTGCTGATATCGCCGCTTTCATCCTGAAGCACTGAGCCGCCGGGCGATTTCAGGGCTTGCGAATAAAAAGGATGATATTCGTCGCGAAGTCAAGCGGTGCCTGGACATGAACACCTCTGTCGAGAACGCGCTCTATTACAACGCGCGTTACGAAGAGATGTCCCGCCGTTGAAAAAAAAGGCCTGTCACCTTGCCCGGGTATCAGACCGCAGGATCGGCCTCATCCTCATAAACAGGGATCCAGTCGATGACCGTCCCCCCGTGTTCAAGATAGTAAGGGCTGGCCAGGACATTCATCCTTCCCTCCCTCGTCACCACGAAGTCCTTGACCTTGAAGGTCTTCCCCGCGTGGACATCTTCCATCACGTCCTCAAGTCCGGGCAGAGGCCGGAACGGATAGAGCAATTTGATCACGGCCGGCTTTTGATCATCGGGGATCTCATAGACGGCGACGGGCCCAAGCTCCGTCGGCACAGTCCGCAGGGGAAAGGGAAGTCTCTCGTCTATCTTTTCTAATCGGCTTCGCATTCAGGCACCTTCCTTTTAGGATTTCCTTTTTCTTAGACGAATAGGCCAGAGCTCATTTCTCATAGGGAGAGGCGGGCAAAGAAGGATTCAACTCCTCAAAAGGGGCCCCAGTGGATGGCCTGGGCAACGAGGACGGCTCCACAGCCGATGGCCACCCAGATGAGAAGCAGGGGCAGAAGCCAGCGGGCCCACTTTGACCAGGGGATTCCAAGGATTCCCAGGGCGGCCATGAAGTAGCCCTGGGTGGGGACAAAGATGTTGGTCAGGCCGTTCCCCAGTTGATAGGCCAGGACGTTGGTCTGCCGGGTGATCCCGAGGAGATCACCGAGAGGGGCGAGGATCGGCATCGAGACGGCGGCTTGGCCCGAGCCCGAGGGGACAAAAAAGTTGAGAACGTTCTGGACGATATAGATCCCGGCGGCGCTGACCGACGACGGCCAGTGCCGGACCGTCGCCGCCAGGGCATGCGTCAGGGTATCCATGACCTGGGCATCTCGGAGGATGACCAGGATGCTCCGGGCCAGACCGACGACCAGGGCGGCGTAAGTCAATTCCGCCGCCCCCTTGATGAAGCTTCTGGCGGTCTCGTCCGCGGACAGTCTCCCGACCGGGCCGGCAATCACGGCCAGTCCGAAAAACAGCCCCGAGAGCTCGCGGATCCCCCAGTGCCAGCGGAGGGCCCCGACGGCCAAGAGCACAAGAGCCAGAAGCGCAACCAGGAGAACGGCACTGTGCCGGCCCGTGAACTTTTCCTCATCCCCCGCCGCCTCGACCGGCGTCCGCTGCCGGTCGAACTCATACATCAGGCTTGTCTCCGGCTTGGCTCTGACCCGGGCGGCATAGCGGGCCAGGAAGAGGATCGTGACCGTGGTCATGATCGCCCAGAGGACCAGACGGAATTCCAGACCGCTGAAGAGAGGCAAGCCGACGATCCCCTGGGCCACTCCTACGGTGAACGGGTTCATGAAGGCTGAGGCGAATCCGGCGTTCGCCCCGACCAGGGCGATCCCGCCGGCGACGAGCGAGTCGTATCCCAGAGACCTGGCCAGAAGGAGCAGGGCCGGCAGGAAAACCAGCGTTTCCTCGGCGATCCCGATGCTCCCGCCTCCGAAGGCGAAGACGAGAGTCAGAACGACCAGGAGCATAGCCCTTCTTCCGCCCATTCGGCGGACCAGGGAATGGATCCCTGCTTGGATGGCCCCGGTCCGGTTCAGAACGCCGAAGGCTCCGCCGATGATGAAGATGTAGAAAATGATGTCCGTCACTTCCGCCAGAGCCCTGGGGAAAGCCATCAGCAGGCTCGGGATGCCCGCCGGTCTTCCTTCGACCGGGTGGAAAGAATCAGGGTCGATGAGCTCGCGTCCGTGCTCGCTGACCCGGTCGTAGGAACCGGCGGGAATGATCCAAGTGCTGATGGCGGCCAGGAGCATCAAGCCGAAAAGGAGCACGTATGTGTGGGGAACGCGGCTCTTCATCGCGACCCTGTGTAATTCAGAGCGACCTCCGTATAGAGCGCGGCCGCCAGATGAACATCGGTCAGCCGGATATTTTCTTCCGGCGAGTGGGCATGGCTGAGCTCTCCGGGTCCCCAGATGATCGTCGGGATGTTCGCTTCTCGGGCCAGCAGCGCGCCGTCGGTCCAGGCGGGAAAGACCGTCAAACCGCCGGCCCGCAGCCCCATGTCGGCGAAGGCCTTCTGAGAGGCCTTGACGAGGGCATGCTCCCGATCAATCGTCAAGGGTCCATGGATCATCGTGGCCATTCCGCCGGGGACGCGGGAAATCCGGGTCGTCAGCCCGGGCCGCCTTTTTCTGACCTTGGCGAGCAGCTCCTCGAGGTCGGCAAAAACCTGCTCGATCGTCTCCGTCATCACCCAGCGGCGGTCGAGCTTGACCGTGCAGTGGGCGGCCACGGTGCTCGGCTGATCTCCGCCCGAGATCGTCCCCATGTTGATAACCGGAAGCCCGATCACGGGGTCGCGGCGCTTCTCGAAGGCGGGCACGAGCTCCCCTTCCACCAGGCGGATGAAATCGGCGGCCGCCGAAATGGCGTTGATCCCCGCCTCCGGCGTGCTGCCGTGGGCGGCCCTGCCGAAAAATTCGACGGCCAGCCATTCGAGTCCTTTGTGGCCGATGGCGATGCGGTTTTCCGTCGGTTCGCCGACGATGGCGGCGTCGGCCCGGAAGCCGGACCGGATGAGGGCTTCGGCGCCTAGGCTTTCCATCTCTTCATCGATGACCGCGGCCAGCGTCACCTTGCCCGCAGAGAGAGAGCCGCCTTTCTCCAGAGCGTCCAGAGCCCCGGCCATTGCCGCCAGAGCGCCTTTCATGTCGGCGGTGCCGCGGCCGTAGAGCCTGCCCTCTTTTTCCACAGCCGCGAAGAGGTCGACCGGGCTCCCGGCGTTCGGCGGGACGGTGTCGGTATGACCGCAGAGCAGGAGATGCCGTCCCGGACGTCCGCTGTCGACCGTGGCCAGGAGGTTCGGCCTCCCGTCCTTGACCTCGGCGACCGTTGTCCGGATGTGATGGTCTTCCAGGAAAGATTTCAGCTCGGCGACCACGGCCGCCTCTTGTTTGGGAATACCCGGGTAACTGCGGGCTTTGATCAAGTGGATCAGAAGCCTGGTGATTTTTTCCGCGCTCTCCATGGCCGCCTTTCCCCTTAACTCTCTTTCCGGGTGAAGAGCTTATATTCGTTGTATTTCACTTCACAGGGATTGCCCCTGGCCAGGAGCATCGTTCCGCTGGTCAGGTTGATGATCACCGAGAAGGTCGTCTTGACATACGTCCCGTGCCGGCAGATCGAGCCGGGGTGATTGACATGGTCGGATAAGAACTGTTTCAGCAGGTCGACGCTGATCCGGCCCTGGTTGTTCTTGAGCAGCCTGACCCCGCGGTTGTAGCGGACGATCGAGCTGGTGATGCCGTGGGGGTCGAACTCGAACTTCCTCATCCAGGGCGCCAGATAGTGGTTGGTGTGAACGAGGTAGCCCTCCGTGGAATAAAGGGGCGCGTAGTCTGTGGCCGAGCCCTCGATGCTGTAGATCTCGCCGTTTCGATCGGTGATCACCTGGTTGTAGTTGGAAGCCCGCTCCTTGAGAATCGCGGCGTCGATGGCCTGGCCGATCGTCCGGGCGGCCAGGATCTTGCGGACCAGGAGCAGCCGGGGCACTCCGATCCTCATATCATTGGAGTCGACCTGGTTTCCGGTCAGGCTGATCCCGGCCGAGTTATAACCCACGCTGATCCCCAGTCCGCCGTAGCCGACGGCAACGATCTCCGGCTCTCCGTTTACCTGATAATGGATGATGGTGACCAGCTCCTGGGTGGAGGGTGACGTGTCATTGTTGTGGGCGGCCAGGACCGACCCGTCGGCGGTTACGTCGTTGGAGGCGATGAGGTCGCTGCAGCCCTTGGTGAACCGATAATTCTCATCCCACAATTCCTCGCACAGGCTGGGGAAGAGGTCCTCGAGTCCCAGGCCGGCCGCGTCCGCCGCCCCCTGCGCTTCGGCGACATATTCCGGAAGATATTTCCTGGAATAGGCCAGGAACAATTCCGCTTCGGCTCGGACCTTCTTCCAGTCCGGGTCCGCTTTCATCTCCGCCACTTCCTGGAGCAGGTTATTCTTGAGTTGCGTCCCGATCTGGTATCCGACCTCGTAGTGACTCCCCTTGACGTGGATGACGGGCACCTGGATCTCTTTGAGGACCGGGGCCGGCTGCTGTTTTGCCGGTATCCCATCGGCTCCGCTGAAAACCGACAGGATGCTGAACAAAAGAATAAGCGCGAGCCATGTCTTTGAGAAATGCATTTTTCTTTCCATCCTTTTTCTCCTCGCCTGACTTGAAGCGCTCAGGGTTCAAGGCTCGAGCAGCGCCCGGAGATGAGCCGAGACGGCGCTCGACAGGCCCTTGAGATTGTATCCTCCCTCCAGAATCGAGACCAGGCGGCCGGCGGCGTGATCGCGGGCGATGGCCATGACGATCTCAGTGAGTGTCCTGAATCCGCCGTCCGTCACCCGGAAACGGCCGAGGGGATCTCCCGTCCGCGAATCGAACCCCGCCGAGATCAGGACGAATTCGGGACGGAAGCGGTCCATCGCCGGCCGTAGCTTCCCGTTAAAGGCTTCGATCAGTTCCCGGTCACCCGAGCCCGCGGGCAGGGGGACGTTGAGCGTCGTCCCTTGTCCGTCGCCCTCGCCGATCTCGTCGGCCGCTCCCGTCCATGGGTACCAGGGCCACTGATGGGTACTGAAGTAGAAGACGCTTCCGTCCCGATAAAAAATGTCCTGGGTCCCGTTGCCGTGGTGAACGTCCCAATCGATGATCAACACCCTCCCCAGCCCGTATCTTTTCTTGACGTATCTGGCCGCGACGGCCGCGTTGTTGAAGATGCAGAACCCCATGCCGCGGTTGGCCGAGGCATGGTGGCCGGGCGGCCGGACGGCGCAGAAGACGCGCCGCGACCTCCCCTCGATGACCTCGTCGCATCCGGCCAGGACTCCTCCCACGGCCCAGAGGGCGACATCGAAAGAGTCGCGGCTGATGAGGGTATGGCCGGTCGAGAGCTCCCGCGCCCCGCCGGCCACGTCCTTTTTTACGATCTCGATGTATTCCGGGTCATGGACGGTCTCCACCCAGTCCGTGCTTGCCAGCCGGGGCCCCATCCGCTTCAGCCGCGGCAACAGGCTATTCTCTTCGAGACCTTCCAGGATCGCCTGGAGACGCCCGGCGTTCTCGTAGGCGAATTCGCCCGTGTCGTGCCTTGAATAAATATCGCCGGATATTAAGGCGGCTGGGACGGACCGTTCGCCTTCCGTCCTCGGCCATGCCGGGCAGACGGAGAGCAGGCCGACGGCGCCCATCCCCTTGATGAATTCCCGCCGGCTCCAGAGGTTGTTCCCGTTCATCGCCGGCTTTCTCATTGTTTTCATGGTTACAGCTTCGCTCCAGCGCCTTCGAGTATCCTGACGTTCTCGGGACTGTCTATGGCCATCCTGAGGACGCTCACCCCGCGGTCGTCCTTGGCGTTGACATCCGCTCCCGCCTCGACGAGCATTCGCACCAGGCGGGGGCTTCCCGAAGCGGCGATCATCAACGGCGTCAGACCGTTCTCGATCCGGACATTGACGTCCGCTCCTCGCTCGATGAGCGAGGCGATCAACTCGGGAGGAATGTCGTTTTCCGTTGTCAGGGCCTCGACGAGCGCTGTCCGGCCATCGACATCCCGGGAATTGACCTCTGCGCCTGCCTCGACGAGTTGTCGGGCCGTCTGAGTTGAACCGGAGATAAGACTGAACATCAGCGCCGTCACTCCATATGGGTCTGCGGAGTTGACCTCGACGCCGGCATCGATCAAGGCGGAGGCAATTTCTTCATAGCCTCTTCTCGCCGCTTCGGGTAGCGGGGTGAATCCATGGTCTTGGATATCAGGAGACATTCCGGCCGCCAGGAAAAGCCTGACGATCTCGGTATCGCCTCTCCTGACGTGGTCGAAGAAAGTCTTTTCGTTGAACTCGACGCCCCGTCCGGCTAGATCCTCTCGCGCTTTTTTCCCGGACTTTCCCTTTTCTAGGAGCGCCGTAATTTGTCCGAGCCGGGAGATGGCCGAGGCCGTGGATTTCTCCAAGTTCCCGATAGCCGTCGTTATGCCCTTTTCGTCCGCCGCCTCGGAAGCCTCTGTCAGCGCCGGAAGAAGGAGGACATCATAGGTAAACCGGGCGCCGAAGACGAGGTGTTTGTACCAGGGGCGGCGAGGGATTCCTTCCGGGTCGGTGAACTCTCTCTCCAGCCCGATGAACCGCCTGTTGACGCTGCGCCGGACATCTGGGTTCAGGGTTGCTGCTCTATCTGAATCGAAGAGATAAGGATGAAGGCGTGCCGCCGTCATTTCCATTTTCTGGAGGAGGGCGAGGAGCTTTGCGCATTTCTTTTTTTCCGGGTCATGTTTTTCCGCCCAGGCGGCCAGGTATCCTTGCATCTCCCGGGAATATCCTTCCCAATCGAGCGGCAGAAGAGGCCGACAGGCCAGGTCGATGACCAGGTGTGCCCAGATCTTGGCCAAAGCCGCAGTGTAATACATGCCCGGATCACCGAAGTGAGTCATCCAGTAGTAATTGTCATAAACGGAGTGATAGACTCCGTAATCGCCGGCAAATGACATGTCCAGCGCCGGTGCGCCGATATGCTGGAGGAAGACGGCATGGTCGCTGCCGCTGCCGATCGGCTCGACCCGGCCCTCTTCTTTTTTTCCCTCATCGTTGATGATTCCTGCTTTCCAGACCTCAAAGACCGGCCTTTTCTCGACGGGGTCTTCGACTTCCTTCAAAGCCTGGTGAATGAGGGGAATCAGGCTGGGGACTCCCTGGACGCTGAAATTCCGGCCCGAGGCGGAGCTGTCGACGTTGAGGTAGGCGATCAAATTTTCTCTCAACCAGTCTTTGTTGTCTTCTCCCCATTCGGTTGAACCGGTCAGGGTGAACTCCTCGGCGTCCCAACTGGCCAGGATAATCGTCTTTCGCGGCTTGAACCCGGCCCGCTTGGCCTCGCCGAGCGCTCTGGCCAATTCCATCAGGCAGGCCGTTCCGCTCGACGGGTCGTGCCCACCATATACCCAGGCGTCGCGGTGGTTGCCGAC
>JBAQGA010000060.1:0-4856 GCA_049287565.1 Candidatus Aminicenantales bacterium | reverse complement strand
TGCATATTCTGGCCCAATCTGGCCGGCGATTCTGGTTCAAACTGGCCACTGATTCTGGTTGAAAGTGGCCACCGATTCTGGTTCAATTTGGCCGCTTTTTCAGGGAAACCAGAATCTTCAAAAAGCGAAGCGGCGCTGGATAACTTAGCGATGATCGGCCATCATAACTCTTCTCGAGACGAGAGGAGAACAAGATGGCACGAGAAAGGTTATCCATGCGTAAAATCAAAGAAGTGTTACGGCTGAGGTATGAGGCGGGTCTCTCCAACCGGGCGATTGGGCGGACCTGTCTGATCAGCAAAGAGACGGTGAAAGCGTATTTGAGGAAGGCTGAAGAGGCCGGGCTGGGCTGGCCTTTGCCGGAGGAGCTTTCGGAAGACGCTCTGGAGGACAAGCTCTTTCCCTGGGCGACCGACCTTGGAGGACGACGGAAGGAACCTGACTGGGCCGGCGTCCATGAGGAACTTCGAAAAAAGGGTGTGACACGCCGGCTTCTCTGGCTGGAATACGCCGAGGGCCAAACGAACACCTACAGCTACCCTCAGTTTTGCGAGCGCTTCAAGCGCTGGGCCAAGGCTCTTCACCCGACGATGCGGCTGGTGCACAAGGCGGGCGAAAAACTATTCGTAGACTACGCGGGGCTTCCGATGTTCTATCAGGACAGGACGACGGGCGAGGTTCATGAAGTGTCGGTGTTCGTGGCGACGATGGGCGCGTCGAGCGCAACATTTACCGAGGCCCACGCCTCGCAAGCCCTTCCGTGCTGGATCGGCGGTCATGTCCGTGCCTTTGAATACTTTGGCGGGGTCACGGCTGCCGTGGTCCCCGACAATACCAAGACCGGCGTCACTTCGGCCTGTTTTTATGAGCCGGACCTCAACCCGACCTACCAGGACATGGCGGAGCATTACGGGACGGCCGTCCTTCCGACCCGGGTCCGGCATCCTCGGGACAAAGCGAAAGTCGAGACCGGGGTCCAAGTTGTGGAGCGCTGGGTGATCGCGCCCCTGCGGCACCGGACGTTTTTCAGCCTGGAGGAGATCAACCTGGCGGTCGCGGAAAAACGCGAAGAGCTCAATAATCGTCCGATGAGCCATCTGGGGAAAAGCCGGCGGGAGCTCTTTGAAAGCCTGGACCGGCCGGCCCTCAGGCCGCTCCCCGAGCGGCCCTATGAGCCGGCGGAATGGAAACACGCCAAAGTCGGGATCGATTATCATGTCGAATACGACGGGCATTATTACAGCGTTCCCTTTCAGCTGATCCATAAGGAAGTGGACATCCGGGCGACGGCGCAGACGGTTGAGGTCTTCTTCCGGGCGAAGAGAATCGCCTCACATCTGAGGGAGGATAGTCCGGGATATCATTCCACATGTGGCGAGCATATGCCGGAGGCTCATCGGATGTTCATGGAATGGAATCCGGAACGATTCGTCCGCTGGGCGGAACGAAGCGGAAGCTTCACGGCCGAAATGGTCCGGACGCTTCTTTCCTCCAGGGCCCATCCCGAACAAGGCTATCGGGCCTCCTTGGGACTCATGCGCTTGGAAACGCGCTACGGCCGGGAGAGGCTGGAAGACGCCTGCCGGAGGGCGCTTCACTTCGGTCTTCGCTCGTATCGGGGCGTCAAAAACATCCTGGAGGCCGGCCTCGATCGCGTTCGTCCTGAAGAACCGGTCAAGAAGTCTGAAAAGCCGCATCCCAACATCCGCGGCACGGGCTATTACTCGTAAAAGGCAAAGGGTTGGATATGGACCGCCAAGAGATCGTCGATTGTAGGGCATTTAAACGCGACGTTTTCGGCCCGAATCCTCGGAAGGCCCAAAAAATGGGGAAAATGCGCATCGTCAAAGGACTCAAGAAGGGAAACCATGCTTCACCAGCCGATCCTCGATAAATTATCGTCCTTGAAACTGTCAGGCATGTTGGATGGCCTGCGGGAGCAGATGGAAAGCAGCCAGTACCGGAAGCTCTCTTTTGAAGAGCGATTCGGGCTCCTGCTCGACCGGGAATGGAACCTCCGGCAACAGAGAAAGCAGAAGCGGCGAATCCGGGTGGCCCGTTTCCGTGAGATGGCCGTCATCGAGGACCTGGACCTCGCGGCAAAACGGGGACTTGACCGCGGCCAGGTGCTTCATCTAGCTCAGGCGGAATGGATCCGAGAGAAACTCAACGTGATCGTCAGCGGCCCGACCGGCGCCGGAAAAACCTATCTGGCCTGCGCCCTGGGAAATGCCGCCTGCCGCAACGGATATTCGGTCCGCTATTATCAGAGCTCGCGGCTCCTCCAGAAGCTCGTTATGGCCCATGCCGACGGTTCGTACCCCAAGTTCCTGGAGACCCTGGCCAAGACCCAGCTTCTCATCCTCGACGACTGGCTGCGGAATCCTCTCTCCGAAACACAAACGCAGGATCTCCTGGAGATCATGGATGATCGTTACAAACGAAGCTCAACCATCCTCTCGACTCAAATCCCAGTCTCGGACTGGCATGAGCGGTTCGCCGCACCGACCCTCTCCGATGCCATTATGGACCGCATCGTCCACAACGCCTATCGACTCGAGCTGAAAGGAGAATCAATGAGAAAACGAAAATCCTTGACTCAATCCGGCCATCAGGAAGTATAATGAACCTCCAGCGTCGCTACGCTCCGACAAGTGGCCAGTTTAATCCAGAATCAGTGGCCAGATTCGCCAGAATACGCAGGTTGACCTGAGCGGCTTCCATCAGCTGGGAATCGACGAGTTTTCGCTCCGTAAGGGCCATGTCTACATGACGTCCTTCAGCGACCTCGGGGCCTCTCGGGTCATTTTCCTGGGAGAAGGGCGGAAAAAAGGAGTGGTCAAGGCGTTTGTCAAAGATCTCCGGTCACGCGGGATCGACCCTGGCCAGATTGACGTCGTCTGCTGCGACATGTGGGATCCATACCTCAACGGGATCAGTAAGTTGTTGAAGAACACGCGGGTGGTGTTTGACCGGTTCCATGTGATGAACCAGATCAACAAGGCCCTCGAGGCGGTCCGGCGGGAGGAACAGCGTGACAACGGCGTTCTGAAAAAGAGCCGGTTCCTCTGGTTGAAGAACCCGAAGAACTTGACGTCTCGACAAGAGGCCCGGCTGGCGGCGCTGAAACGGTTGGACCTGAAGACGGCGCGGGCCTATCACATCAAGCTGACCTTGGCCCGACTTTGGGAGATGGCCAATCCGACGGAAGCGGTGACCTACCTGAAGCGATGGTACTTTTGGACGACGCACAGCCGGCTTCAGCCCGTAATCCAGGCGGCGAGGACGATCAAGCGCTATTGGAAGGGTGTCGTCAGCTTCCTGGATGCCCGGGTGACGAACGGGATGGTAGAAGGCTTGAACTCGAAGATCAAGACGGCCATGAAGCGGGCTTACGGGTTCAAGCAAGTCAGCTATCTCCGGACCATCGTTTATCTCGTCGCCGGGCGTTTAACCTTCAGCTACCCACAGTAAATGGAAGAGAACCAAAAATAAGAAATATCGTGGAAAATTTATGTGAAAATAACGTTATTGGGGGCAGATGTCAAGACTTTTGCATCGGCCATATTTACCCAGCAAACTTACTTGCCTTTGAGTACTTCACATATCTTTCTTACAACCCCATCAACGTCTTTCTCTATGCTGTGCTCCCAGATTCTAATCACCCGCCACCCCACACGCCGTAATTTTGCGAAGTTGCGCTGGTCTCTTTTCCGCGTCTCCTCAATCTTCTTTCGCCAAAACTTTGGAAGAGGATGCTCCCATTGCGGAAACCTATACCCGTGCCAAAAATCGCCGTCCAGAAAGACAGCCACCCTAGCTTTAACAAAGACAATGTCCGGTTTGCCGGGCAAGGAGACAACATGCTTCCGAAATCGGAAGCCAGCTCTATGGAGCTCTGATCGCACCAACCTCTCAAGTCCGGTATCTTTGCCTTTGACACGGGACATACAGTAAGTGCGCTGGGTTCGGGTGAGATTATCAACCATGTTACCCATCAAATTCACTAAAAGCGCGGATCATGCGCGTGCCGTCCGCACTCGGAACGTGCACAGGGGGAGGTTGGGCTTGGTTCCTGAATGCCTCGGCAACTCTAGAACAAAGTGTTCTAAAATCACACTTGGTGCACTTTTGTTCTTGTGGGCGCATTGGAAAATCATCATGAATGATTCGATCGACTGCCCATTCAATGTTTTGGATCGCCGCGTCAACAGCGTCGTCAGTAACCGGTACGGAAACTCGCTGATTATCACCAAGGAGGTGAACCGCACCGGTCCTGGCATTCTCACATAGAACCTCGCGGGCCGCCTTTGCATAGAGCTGCACTTGGAGAGCAAGCTCGGTCCAATGAAGCTCCTCGCTTTCCTGTAGATCAGAACCACCTTCCATAGACTTAAAATCTATGACACTCGCCTCAAGAATTCTTCCCGTGTTGTCCAACTTTAAAAGAAGGTCGATTGACCCTGAAATAACCGCCTGTGCCAGTGGTATTTCAAATCTTGCCTCAACTTGGCGCTCTCGACTGAAATCGCTGCCATAATCTTCCGAATACCTCCTGACAATTTCGGTCACTCTTTCGCGTGCCCTCTCATAAGGACCTGGACTATTTTCTGGGTCACGGCTCTGAGGCACGTGTTTAATGTGAAAGACCTCGCGGGCCAGGCCCTCTGCTGCGTCAGGGGTTGGGGCGCCGTCAAGATTAAGCTGGTGTAACCTACAGACAGAAGCGTGGAGAGTCTGTCCAAACCCAAATAGGTCCGCAATGGGTGGACTAAAGCCAAATCTTTTCCTGAGTTGATAGTCCTTGGGGCATTTCAAATAGTAGCGTAAGTCTGAGTAACTGGTGGGGACAATGC
>JBAQGA010000059.1:0-59030 GCA_049287565.1 Candidatus Aminicenantales bacterium | reverse complement strand
GTATTACCCGTCAAGGAGGTGCGTTTCGCTATCATGTTACCTGAACCCTCAATGGTCGCCGCAGCCGACGGCAGCTGATCATTATCCGGCGCCCAAGATAATAATCCCACTTTTAGTCACAGAGCCCGCATCTCCTGCTTCGGGAAAGGCATTGCTGTTTTCGTGATTCCAGAGATCGCCGGAAACCGCCCCAAGGAATTATTGATTCGCTCCCGGTGCTGTGATAAAAAGGCTCTTCCCGCAGGAGGCAAGAATGAAGAGAGGAGTGTTTCGGGTTCTTTCCAGCCTCAGCCTGTTAATTGCGCTTTTTTCGTTTACCGGCGCCGTCGGCCAACTTCCTTCACAGCCGACTGCCGATGACCAGAAGATTCTCAGCACCTTGCACACGATCTCAAGTCACACCCTCTATAGCTACGTCAAAGAGCTGGTTTCGGACAAGTACGGTGGGCGGCTGACCGGGACTCCGGAATACGACGCCTGCGCCGATTGGGTCGCCTCGCTCCTCGAGAAGTGGGGGGTTCAACCCGGGGGCGACGGCGGAGGCTACAAGCAGTCTTTCCCAATCCCCTACACCCTGGTCTTTCCCGGTTGCGAGGTCTATCTGCGGCTTCCCGTCAACGGCGCTGAAATCAGGAAGCATTACCGCTTCGATGACCAGTTCATCCCGGGAGGGACCTCGGGGTCGGGGGAGGTGACCGCCGAAGTCATCTATGTCGGGTATGGCGTGACCGCGCCGGAGCTCGGCTATGATGATTATGCCGGAGTCGATGTCAAGGGAAAAATCCTCTTGATGGAAAGGGAGGTGCCGGTTTCGCCCGACAAGGATGCCGAGCTGTTCAAGAAGTGGCGGCCCTATTCCTTTCATCAATACAAGCTGGAGAACGCGGTTGCCCACGGCGCCGGGGGCATGCTTTACAACTACGGGCCGATCGGCAATCCCAACAATTCGTATGACGCCGGTTTCATCTACAGTCACGTCGGCGATGCAGCGGTCGCCGATGTCTTTGCCGGAACGGGACGCGATCACAAGGCGACTGTGGAGAAAATCCGGGAGACCTTGAAGCCTCAGTCCTTCGCAACGGGCAAGGTCTTCACCATCAAGAACATAACCGAGCATCATCCCGATGGGATCGGCGCCAACGTCATCGGGCTCATTGAGGGCTCCGATCCGGTTCTCAAGGACGAACTCATCATCCTCGGCGGACATCTCGACCATCTCGGGCGCATGTGGGAGCTGATGCCCGGCGCGAACGACAACGCGACTGCGGTGGCGGTCATGATGGGTGTGGCCGAAGCCATGTCCCAATGTCCGGTCAAGCCCAAGCGCTCGGTCATGTTCCTGTTTTTCGGAGCGGAAGAACAGGGCGTTGCCGGTTCCGAGTTCTATGTCAACCATCCTCTTTTTCCACTGACAAAAACCGCTGCCTTCATCAACATGGAAGGGCCCGGCGTCGGTGACAAGATCGGTGTTCTGGCGGGAAAGAACTTCCCGGATTTCTACGGATTTCTCGAGAGGGCGAACAGCCGCTACATCCACCGCGTGATCGAGCTGTCTTATTTCGCCAATATCGCCCGGCCCCGCCAGGACACGGCCCGCTTTCTCTGGAAGGGCGTGCCCAGCGTCACGGTCGGCGCCTCGGAGAGCCGGCCTGTTGCGCGGCCTCCTTCCTACCACAATACTAGGGATAACCTTGAGAGCATCACGCCCGAGATCATGGAAGATATCGCCCAGCTCCTGTTTGTCGCCATCATGGACATGAGCGACGAGCCGATTCTAAATTTTCGAAAGCGGTAAAATGGGACCCGTCATGGCGCGTCTCCTCCGACCTTCATGGAGACACTCACATGTTCCGCCTCCCCTGATTGCTCAGGGGAGGCAGGAGAGGTTAATGGCTAAAATTATATTCTTCAAAAGTGTCTCCGAGGTCAGCCCGCTCGGTCGCGCGGAGACTAGCGCCATGCCACCCATTCCCCAAGAAACCACCTGTCTATTGTGATAGGAGGCGCAACATGTTGTACCATATGCCGACGGAGATCGCATTCGGCGCGGGGACGATCGGGGAACTGAGACGAATCACAACCGATAGGGGGGCTGCTTCCCGGCCGTTTCTCATCACCGATAAGGGAATCGGGGCCGCAGGCATAATCCCAAAGGTTCTGGCGCAGATATCCCCGGTTTCCGTTTTCGACGAAGTTGAGCCGAATCCCCGGGATACGACGGTCGATAGGGGAGGGGGGATTGCCCGGAAAATCAAGCCAGACCTCGTCATCGGTCTCGGCGGCGGCAGCGTTCTGGATGCGGCCAAGGCGGTCGCGCTGCTGGCGACGAATCCCGGTCGGATCGAGGATTACGAAGGTCGCCAGCGCTACAAGACCGCGCCTCTTCCCGTTGTCGCCATTCCCACAACTTGTGGAACGGGGAGCGAGGTCACCGGGGTCAGCGTCATCACCCACGCCGAACGGAGATTCAAGATGAGCATCAAGGGAATGCGGATGTATCCGGCGGTGGCCCTGGTCGATCCGGATCTTATCCAGACCTTGCCGGCTCCGCTTATCGCCTCGACGGGCCTGGACGCTCTTACCCATGCTGTCGAAGCCTTCTCTGTCAAGCCGGCCAATTTCATCTCCGATGCGCTGGCCCTGGAAGCGATCCGCCTGATCTTTCGATTTCTTCCGCGGGCCTATCAAGATATCAAGGGCGATCGCGAGGCCAGAGAGGGACAAATGAAAGGGAGCCTCCTTGCCGGGATGGCCTTCGGGAACAGTGATGTCGGGGCCGTCCACTGCTTGGCCGAATCCGTCGGGTCGCTCTATGACACGCCGCACGGCGTCGCCAACGCGATCTTTCTGCCTCCCGTTATGGAGTTCAACCTTCCGGCGGCGAGGGAGAAGTACGCGGTCATCGCCGCCGCCGTTGGCCTCGAGGCCGCCGACAAAGATGACGCAGCTCGCGCCCTCATCCAGAAAATCAAGGACCTGTCCCACTCACTCTCCATCCCGACTTTTCGGGAGCTGAGAATCCCGGAGGGCGATTTCGGCGCCATCGCCCGGAAGTCTTTCGAGAACAATTCGAGTTCCTCCAATCCCCGCGAAGCCAGTGTCGGGGATTATTTTCAGATCTTGCGGCAGGCCCACCAGACGGGCGCATAGAAATTTGGGGACATGAACCGAATTTCTGAGTTCGGCATCGTGTCCCCAAATTTCCAATTTAAGCGACGAGCTGGCACTCCTAATTTCGACAAGGCGAGGGGTAGTGGCATGAAAAACCCGTATGAGGAGTGAGCGGGCACGGTTTCTCGACCGAAGGGAGAGAAGAGCGAACAACGAATCGAGCCCGCTTTCCGCGCTGGGAGAAAACGGGCGCGGTTTCGAAGCCACTACCCTGAGCCTATATTCGCAGTTCGACGATGTCCTCGTCTTCGAGGGCGAAATCGCGGTTGACCATCTGGCCTTGCAATACCAGCGAACCCTTCCGCCAGATCCGGGCATATTTCAGTTTTTCAAAAAAGTCCTTGTGGACGGCCCTGGCCATCTCGCTCACCGTGCTGCCCTTGGGGAGGGCGAAGGGTGCGCTGAAATCGGCCTTCTTGCCGGGTGTTTTGCTATAGACTCGGATGATGTCGAGAAGCAGAAAAATCTCCTTCTTGAGGCCGTCCAGCCCATCGCCGAGCGCGGCCGACACGGGATGGAAGGCGATCTTTTCTCCGAAATATTCCTTGAGGAAGGTGAGGTTTTCAGCGGCGGGAGGAGAATCCCGCTTGGCTCCGATGAAAAGAGTTTTTTTCTGGTAACGGCCAGGTTGCGGAGGGGACGCCGGATTCTCGGCCTGAAGCTCCACTCGTTTTTCCTCGAGCTTGGACAGGAGACTCTCCAGGAGGGAAACGGTCTCCTGGTCGGCGAGGTCAAGGACGAGCAGAACCCCATCGGTCGCCTTGATCAGTTCGACCAGGTCGCTCTCGATGTCGTCGGGTGCAAGGGGCGGTGTATCGACGAGTTGGACCTGGATGTTCTCGAACTTCATCATGTAGGGAGCGGGGCTGCGGGTCGTGTAGGGGTAATCGCCGACTTCCGGCTGAGCGCCGGTCAGCGAAGCGATGAGCCGCGATTTTCCGGCGTTAGGGGGGCCGATGACGACAACCTGTCCGGCGCCCGTTTTCTCGACGTGGAAGCCGGGTCCGTGCCGGGCCACTGCGGGCCTCGCTTGGGCGGCCGACTTGAGCTTGGCCATCTTCGTTTTGAGCATGGCCTGGAGCTTCTCCGTCCCTTTGTGCTTGGGGATCGTGGCCATCATCTCCTCGAGGGCTTTCATCTTCTCCTGGGGAGTCTTTGCCTCCCGGAATTTCCGTTCGGCTTCGATGTATTGGGGCGTCAGGTTGGCTGGCATTATTTGACCTCGGGATGGGAATTATAATCGATTGCCCTCGTCTATTCAAAGTCGAGAAAACGACCGCCGGCGGGGAGCGGCGCGGCCGTGAAGGCCAAGCCCCAAAAAATTGTGATGATGAGCCCGACCAAACACAAAATATTGTGGAAATGCCCCCAAAAACCGCTTTACTTGCGCCTCCTTTTCAGATATAATATTTTTGTCAGAATGGACGCCCGGTTTTCTACCACCATATCATCCGTAAATCATCCTTTTTCAATGAGATAAGCGCAATGAAAGAAAAAAAGTATACGGCTGAGAGCATCAAAGTTCTGAAGGGGCTGGAAGCGGTCCGCAAACGGCCCGCCATGTACATCGGAAGCACCGGGCCCGAGGGCCTCAACCATCTCGTCTACGAGGTCGTGGATAACTCCATCGACGAGGCCCTGGCCGGCTTCTGCAGGAATATCGATGTGCAGATCCACGTCGATAACTCTGTCACGGTCATCGACGACGGCCGCGGCATCCCGGTCGAGATGCACAAGAAGGAGAAGAAGTCCGCGGCCGAGGTCGTCATGACCATGCTCCACGCCGGCGGCAAGTTCGACGACAAGACCTACAAAGTCTCAGGCGGACTGCACGGCGTCGGCGTTTCGGTCGTCAACGCCCTGTCCATGCGGTTGGATCTCGAGGTTAAGCGGAACGGGGGGATCTTCACGCAGAGCTACGAGAGGGGCATTCCCCTCAGCCGGCTGAAGCAGGTCGGAAAGACCAAGAAGTCCGGGACCAAGGTCACCTTCTGGCCCGACGACGAAATCTTCGAGGAGACCGGGTTCAACTTCGAGATCCTGACCCAGCGGATGCGGGAACTCAGCTTCCTCAACCGGGGCATCCGCATCACGATCAGCGATGAACGGGTGAACAAGACGAACGAGTTCCAGTACAAGGGCGGTATCGTCGAGTTCGTCCAATTCCTCAATCAGAACAAGACCGCCCTCAACCCCCGGCCGGTCTATTTCGAGTGCAAGAAAGACGATGTTATCGTCGAGCTGGCTTTCCAGTACAACACCGGCTACACCGAAACGATCTTCACTTTCGTCAACAACATCAACACGACGGAGGGCGGAACCCATCTCATCGGGTTCAAAGCCGCCCTGACCCGCTGCCTCAACAACTATGCCGTGGGCAATAACCTGTTCAAGGACCTAAGTGCCGGTTCCCTCTCCGGGGACGACAGCCGGGAAGGCCTGACCGCCGTCCTCAGCATCAAGATGCGCAATCCCCAGTTCGAGGGCCAGACCAAGACCAAGCTGGGCAACTCCGAGGTCAAGGGGATCGTCGAGTCCCTGGTCAACGAGAAGCTCACCGCTTACCTCGAGGAGAACCCGACCAATGCCAAGAGGGTTATCCTCAAAGCTCTGGAAGCGGCCCGGGCCCGCGAGGCCGCCCGCAAGGCCCGCGACCTGGCACGGCGCAAGAGTGTGCTCGAGTCGAGCTCTCTCCCCGGAAAGCTGGCCGACTGCCAGGAACGCGACCCGGCGCTGGCCGAGATTTTCATCGTCGAAGGCGATTCCGCCGGGGGTTCGGCCAAGCAAGGCCGAGACCGCCGCTTCCAGGCCATCCTGCCCCTCAAAGGAAAGATCCTCAACGTCTGGAAGGCCAAGCAGGACAAGATCTTCAACAACGAGGAGATCGGGATGATGATCGCCGCCCTGGGGACGGCGATCGGCGAGGCCGAATCGACCCTCGACAAGCTCCGCTACCACAAAGTCATCATCATGACCGACGCCGACGTGGACGGCTCTCACATCCGGACGCTGCTCATGACCTTTTTCTACCGGCACATGAAATCCCTGATCGAGCAGGGCTACCTCTACATCGCCCAGCCTCCCCTCTACAAGATCAGCCGGGGCCGGGAACTCCTCTATCTTAAAGAGGAGCGGGCCTACGATAGGTGGATCGTCAAAAAAATCTCTGAGGATTTCCAGGTGAGAGTCAAGGGCAAGAAAGAGGTCTTCGAGGGCGAAAAATTCCGCAAGATTTTCCTGAGGATCATGCAGAAGAAGAACTACATCGAGCTTCTGGAGCGCAAGAGCTATCCGCGGTTTCTCATCGATCTCCTGATCAAGGAGGGAGTAGACAGCCTGGAATTCCTCCAGGACAAAAAGGCGATGAGGCGGATCCGCTCGCTGGTCGAAGCCAAGGGCCTGCAAACCGAGCTGGACAAAGACGAGGAGTATGAGGCTTATGAGCTCGGAATCCGGTTCCAGATCAACGGGATGTCCATCGACTGCAAGGTGAACCTGGCCCTGGTGGATTCTGTAGAGTACAAAAACCTCTACAAGATCTATAAAGAACTCGAGGGCTTCCGACCCCCTTATGAAGTCCTCAGCAACGGCGAATCCGTCGTCATCGAGAACGAGAACAAGCTCGTCGAATACCTCCATGAAAAGGGCAAGAAGGGCGTCTCCATCCAGCGCTATAAAGGCTTGGGCGAGATGGCGCCGGAGCAGCTCTGGGAAACGACCATGAACCCCGAGAACCGGGCTCTTCTCAAGGTTTCGATCCAGGACGCCGTCGAGGCGGAGGAAGTCTTCAATACGCTGATGGGGGACGAAGTCGAGCGGCGCCGGAACTTCATCGAAGCGAACGCTCTGACGGCGACGAACCTTGACATCTGAACCGACCTTCGAAAGGACCTGACTGATGACCCCTGCCGACAAGGACAAGAAACAGGACAAGTCCGCACAGCCGCTGCCGCCGGCCGCGGCCGATCTCTCGGTGGTCAGCCTCGAAGAGGAGATGCGGCGGTCCTACATGGACTATGCCATGAGCGTCATCATCGGCCGGGCCATCCCCGACATCAAGGACGGCCTCAAGCCGGTCCACCGGCGAGTCCTCTATGCCATGTACGAATCGGGGACGACCCACAACAAGCCTTATAAAAAAGCGGCCCGGATCGTCGGTGACGTCATTGGAAAATACCACCCCCACGGAGACCAGGCCGTCTATGACACCCTGGTCCGGATGGCCCAGGATTTCAGCATGCGCTATGTGCTGGTCGACGGCCAGGGGAACTTCGGCTCGATCGACGGCGATCCTCCGGCGGCCATGCGCTACACCGAGGTCCGGATGGCCAAGCTGGCCGCGGAGATGATGGCCGATATCGAGAAGGACACGGTCAACTTCATCCCCAACTATGACGAGAGCCTGACCATGCCGGAGGTCCTGCCGACCAAGTTCCCCAACCTCCTGGTCAACGGCGGCTCGGGAATCGCCGTGGGCATGGCCACCAACATCCCGCCCCACAACCTGGGCGAGATCTGCGACGGCCTCGTCCACCTCGTCCACCATCCGAACGTTTCCCTGGACAAGATCATGGATTTCGTCCCGGGGCCGGATTTTCCGACCGGCGGCTTCATCTTCAACAAGCCGGGCATCCGGGATGCCTACCGCGATGGCCGGGGGGTCATCCAGCTCCGGGCCAAATCGATGATCGAACACGGAGAAAAGGGGGAACGCGAACGCATCGTCATCACCGAGATCCCTTACGCGGTCAACAAGTCCCGCTTGCTCGAGTCGATCGCCGACCTGGTCAACGCCAAGAAGATCGAGGGCATCGCCGACCTTCGGGACGAGTCCGACCGGGAAGGGATCCGTGTCGTCCTCGAGGTCAAGAAGGGCGAGATGCCCGAGGTCGTTCTCAACAACCTCTACAAACACACGGCCCTGCAGACCTCTTTCGGGATCATCATGCTGACCATAGTCGAGAAGCAGCCCAAGATGATGGGTCTACTGGACATGATGAAGTATTTCATCTCCCATCGCCAGGACGTCATCCGGCGGCGGACCCGCTTCGACCTGAAGAAAGCCGAGCTCCGGGCCCACATCCTGGAGGGACTGACCATCGCCCTCGACCACATCGACGCCATCATCAAGCTCATCCGCGCCTCCAAGAACGTCGACGAAGCCCGGACCGGCCTGATGACCCGATTCAAGCTGACCCAGATCCAGGCCCAGGCCATCCTGGAGATGCAGTTACAGCGGCTGACCCACCTGGAACGGGACAAGATCGTCCAGGAATACACCGAGGTCAAGGCCCTGATCGCCAAGCTGAAGAAGATCCTCGGCTCCGAGAAGCTCATCCAGGAGATCATCATCGACGAGCTCAAGGAGATCAAACAGCATTACGGGGACGAGCGCCGGACCGAGATCCGCGACGAGGTCATCACCGACATCCGGCCCGAGGACCTGATCAAGGAGGAGGACGTCGTCGTCATGACGACCCAGTCCGGATACATCAAGCGGACATCCCTGTCCTCCTACCACTTTCAGATGCGCGGCGGCAAGGGCCGGCGGGGGATCAGCATGAAGGCCGAGGATGTCATGGAAGACGTCTTCGTCTGTTCGACCCACTCTTATCTCCTGTTCTTCACCAACAACGGCCGCGTCCACTGGCTCAAGGCCCTGGAGATCCCCGACGTCGGGGTCTCGGGCCGGGGCAAGGCCATCGCCAACCTGATCGAGTTCCAGCCGGGCGAGAAGGCCACCGCGGTCGTGGCCGTGAAGGATTTCCCGGAGGACAAGTATATCGTCATGATGGCCAAGGACGGGTTGATCAAGAAGACCCGGCTGAGCGATTTCCGGAACATCCGGCGGGGCGGCATCATCGCCATGAGTTTGCGCAAGAAGAGCGAGCTCTTATGGACGCGGCTGACCGACGGCAAACGGGAGATCGTCATTGCCACCAAGCTCGGCAAGGCCATCCGCTTCAGCGAGAAGGACATCCGCCCGATGGGAAGGACGGCCGCCGGCGTCCGGGCGATGAGATTGGCCAAGAAAGACGAGGTCATCGGGCTGGTGGCCATCGGAGAAGGGGATAAATTCATCTTCACGGCGAGTCAGAAGGGGTACGGGAAGAGAACCGAGGTCGGCTTCTACCGGAAGCAGCGCCGCGGCGGCAAGGGCCTGATCAACCTCAAGATTACCCCGAAGATCGGCCCGGCCGTGGCCGCGCTGGGGGTAGCCGAGGACGACCTTCTGATTGTCACCGAGAGCGGCAAGGTCATCCGGATCCAGACCAAACAGGTCCGGGCGACGGGCCGGGCCACCCAGGGGGTCCGCCTGATCAACCTCGAGAACGGGGACAGGATCTGCTCGGTGGCCAAGGCCAGCGAGAGCTGAGCCTCCTTCCCGGCTCTATAACGAAAAGTAGGGAAAGCAAGGAATAATGGGGACTGTGATCAGCCGCCATCGGCCTTGCTCCCGTTCGGGTTCTTAACGCCGTTCCCTCAGCGTTTTTCTCGGCGGTGCGGAACTGCGCAGAGGCTCGGGCATGGAATCGTCAGCCCGCTCGCTTCCCCGGCGAGTAAGCTCGCTCCGAACTCCTCCTTCGCTCTTCTCTCCCTACGGTCGAGAAACCCTGCCCGCTCAGTCGTCGACGGACTTCCTCATCCAAGCCCTTCGCCTCGGTCAATAAAATGGGAGCGGCTTCCCTCGAAAAACGCCTTGGGAAGGCTAAACCTTCGAGGTCGCTTCTTCATTCCCAAGTTGTTCATCAAATAAAGGGATGCTTTACAGAACTGGCCGATCGTAAAATGTCAGCCCGAGACAGCCGAGGCAGCGAGCGGAAAGATTTGGGGGGAGAGTTCTTCCTCGAGGATGTCGCTGATCAAGAATGACTGGATTTTAGCGGCTGCTGAGACGCTCGCCGAGGAGGCTGTAGGGGCCGGAGCCGGTGATACGGACGTCGACGAAACGGGCGCTCGATTCTTCGTCCGCCCGGAAATTGACCACTTGATGGCCTTCATTCCGTCCGGAGAAGAGATGCGGCGTCTTCCGGCCGCGTCCGCTGCAAAGGACTCTCATCGTCCGGCCGACCTGCCGGCCGTGGCTTTCAAGCTGGATGTTTTTCTGGACCCGCTGGATTTCCTCGAGCCGGCGCTGTTTCTCCTTTTTAGGAACGGAGTCCTCCAGTGTCGCGGCCGCCGTCGAAGGCCGTGGTGAATAGCGGAAGGAAAAGATGTTGGTGAAGCGGACCTCCCGGAGCACCTCGAGCGTCTCCTCGAACTCCTTCTCGCTCTCGCCGGGGAATCCGACGATGATGTCCGTGCTGAGGCTGATCTCAGGCATCAGCCTCCGGAGCAGGGAGACGATGTCCAAATAATCCTCCCTGGAATAGCCTCTCTTCATCCTCTTCAGGACGGCGTTCGAGCCGGACTGAAGGGGGAGGTGAAGCTGCTTGCAGATCTTCTTGTGCGCCGCCATGGTCTCGGCGGTCTCGGGACGGAAGTTCTTGGGATGGGAGGTGATGAAGCGGATCCATTCGAGGCCGGCGACGGTCGCGACCTCTCTCAAGAGGTCGGAGAATGGCCTCCCCGAGTCGGGATCCCGGTAAGAATTGACGTTCTGCCCGAGGAGCTGGATTTCGAGGAACCCTTTCCCTGTCAGGTTTCGCGCTTCTCCGACGACGGAGGAAAGGGGCCGGTATTTCTCCCGGCCTCGGGCATAGGGAACGATGCAGTAGGCGCAGAAATTATCGCATCCTTCCATCACCGTCAGAGAGGCGCTGACCGGGCTGTCGCGGAGGATGAGATCGGGTGGGATTTCGTGCCATTCTTTGGACCAGGACGTGGAGACGTATTTTCTGGTATCTTTTTCCCGGACAAGGGTCAGAAGTTCAACGGCGTTGTCCGGCCCGAGCACGTAATCTACGGTCTCCCGGTTGTCCAGGAGCTCCTGGCCCCTTATTTGGGCGACACAGCCGACGACGGCGATCCGGACGGGCTTCTTTTCCTTGATCCTGGCCAGGCGACCGAGGTAGGAGAAAAGCTTGTCCTCCGATTTCTCCCGGACAGCGCAGGTATTGACGACGATGATGTCGGCATCCTCGGGGCGTTCGGCCCGGACCGCCCCAGCCAGTTCGAGGAGGCCGGCGATCTTCTCCGAATCGCTCTCGTTCATCTGGCAGCCGAAGGTGCGGATGAAATAGCGAAATTTCGGGTCTGGCGCGTCCATGGCGGGGGTATTATACAACACGTCCGGAAAGGCTACAAAATTTGCTCCAGGATCGAGACCGCTCAAAGCTTCGAACGGCATCCTGGGGTCGGTTCATGAACGTTTCCTTCCAGTCTTTCTCTCCTCGAGGTTGAGGAGGAGCATTTCTCTTGCGTTTTGAAGCGATGTCGGCGTGATCCGGCTCCCGGAGAGGAGGCGCGATATCTCCGTCACCCTCTCCTCGAATCCGAGTTTTTGGACGGTTGTGAAAGTGCGCTCCTTGGCGACCGTCTTTTCGATCCGGAAATGGTGCGGCGCGAAGGAGGCGATTTGGGGCAGATGGGTGATACAGATGACCTGGTGGCACTGGGACAGGTGGCGGAGTTTCGCGGCGATGCTCTCGGCCGTCTTCCCGCCGATCCCCGAGTCGATCTCGTCGAAGATGAGCGTCCTCGCTCCGCCCTTTTCCTTGCCGATGGTCTTGATGGCCAGCATGATCCGACTCAGTTCGCCTCCCGAAGCGGTCTTGCGGAGGGGCCGGAGGTCCTCCCCGGGATTGGGACTGATCAGGAATTCGACCTCATCGAGGCCCAGCTCACGCGCCTGGGACGGCGCGAGCGAATCAAGCGCCACCGTCTCCATCTTGACGCGGAACCGGGCCCTTTTCATGCCCAGGAGCCCGATCTCTTTTTCCACCTGGGCTTCGAGCTTTGGACAGCCCACCTGCCTCTGGCGGGAAAGCTTCTCCGCTCTGTTCGCGTAGTCTCTAAAAACGCGGCTGATCTCGGCCTCGAGCCCGGCCAGCTTCTCCTCGCTGCCGGCCAGCTCGGTGGACTCCTGCTTGACCTTGGCCAGGTGGTCGAGGATGGCTTCGATCGTCTCGCCGTACTTGCGCCGGAGCTTCTCGATCGTGCTCAGCCTTGCCTCCAGCTGCTCCAGCCGGTCAGGCCCAAATGTCTCCCTGTCTTTGAATTTGGTCAGGGCGTCAGCCAGCTCGCGCACGGCGATGGACGCTTGCCCGAGCGGCTCGGCGTAGGCTGTGATGCCGGGATCGAACCGGCCGAGTTCGCCGACGATCTCTTGCAGCTTGACCAAGCCGGCCAGGATCGAACCCTCCTCGCCGTAGACGCAGCCGAGGCCGGACTCGACGAGGAGAGCGATATTCTCGGCGTTCTTGAGGATGTTCCGCTCCGCCAGGCTCTCTTCCCATTCTCCAGGCCGAAGCCCGGCGGCTTCGATCTCCTTGACCTGGAAGCTCAGGAAGTCCAAACGCTGCTCTCTCTCCTTCTTCCTCGTCTCCAGCTCCTCTTTCTGCCGGATCAGCCGGCGGAGTTCCTGGGCAAGCCGGGCCACTTCCTCCCGCAGGTCGCCCAGACCGAGGAAATCATCGAGATAAAGCAAGTGGTTCTCGATCTGGAGGAGAAAGATGTGGTCGTTCTGGCCGTAGATGTCTACCAGGAAGGGACCGATCTCCTTGAGCTTCCGGGCCGGGACAAGCACGCCGTTGAGATAGGCCTTTCCCGTCCCTTCCTGGAAGATCTGCCGCTGGATGAGGACTTCCCCCCCCTCGTTCGAGGAGAGTTCGTCCGGAGCGTCTTTGACAGGAGGCAGCCGGAAGACGGCTTCGACCGTCGCCTCGGTCGTTCCCGTCCGGATGAGGCCGGGCGAGGCCTTGTCTCCCAGGACCAGCCTGAGGCCGTCGATGATGATCGATTTCCCGGCTCCGGTCTCTCCGCTGAGGACCGATAAACCCTCTTGAAAACGGATTTCCAGGTCTTCGATAGTGGCCAGGTTCTTAATGCGGAGAGAGCCGAGCATCCCCTTACTGAGTGATCTTGATCGGGACGAGCGCCTTTTCTATGTTGATCCGCCCGTAGCCGATGTAGTTGTCTCTGCCGGGATACTCGCCAGAATTCACGTCGTCCGCCGAGAAGCGGATGACGTTCATGATGTCGTCAACCGAAAGCCAGGGCTTGAGGGACTTGAGCAGCGCGGCCAACCCGGCCACATGCGGAGCCGAGGCCGAGGTCCCGTCTCCGAAGGCGTAGGGGAAAGATCCCGGTCCCCAGTACCAGGTTGGGACAATGCTTAAGACCGAATCTCCGGGGGCCGCCACGTCCACTTCGGGTCCGAAACATGACCAGGACGTTGGGACGTCGTTATAGTCGGTCGCGGCGACAGCCAGGCAATAGGCGTCGTAGGCCGCCGGGTAGAACACGGCGGTATCGTCGTTTCCGGCCGAGGCGACGACGACCACTCCTTTGTTATAGGCATATCGGAGTGCATCCCGCAAGGCATCATCGGGCGCATCTCCCCCCAGGCTGATGTTGATGACTTGGGCGCCGTTGTCCGCGGCCCAGATGATTCCGGCGATAACATCGGAATAATAAGCGAGGCCCTCCGGGTCCGTGACCTTGACCGGGAGGATCTTGCAGTTCCAGGCGACTCCGGCCATGCCTTCGTCGTTGTTGGTGTCGGCGGCGGCGAGCCCGGCCACGTAGGTCCCGTGTCCGTTGTCATCGGTGGCCTCCCAGTCATCGTTATAGATATCCCGTCCGCCCGAAACGATCTTGTTTCGGATATCGGGATGGTCAAAGTCGATGCCGGAATCGACGATGGCGATGATCGTCGCCGCGTCTCCATTGGTCTCCTCCCAGCCGGTGGTCGCCCGGATGTCGGCCTTGGCTTTTCCGGTGGGGCTTCCGGGAGCGCCGAAATCTTGACCCGTGTTGTTCAGGGCATACTGGTAGCGGAAAAGGGTATCGTTGGGGGTAACGGTAATCCGGGCGATGTAGTTGGGGCCGGCCGATTCCACATCGGGGTTCCGGCTGAGAGCATAGGTCATCTCTTCAACGGATATCCCAGCAGGGATCCTGACTTGGTAGATATTGAGCTGGGGGATCCTTTTGATCGTTTCCGTCCCGTAGAGGCTCAGGGTGCCCTCGATGAGCTGGGTTTTGAGGTCCGGCTTGAACCGGACGAGGACCTGATCGGGAACGAAACGAGGCCCTTCCAGCCGTAGGGGGAGGCCGCCGTTGAGCGAGCGGATCTCCTTGCGATCCCTGGGCGTTTCCCGTTTTCTGGTCCTCTCCTCGCGGACCCTTTGGAGGCCGTAAGCAGAGGCGAACAGGCCGAGAAGAAGGAGGATTGCCGCTATTCTTTTTCTTTTTAGGATGCCCATCGTTTCCTCCAGAATAGTTAGAACGCGAAAAGCGTTCGGACCATGAACGAATAATCCGTGCCGCCTTCCCGGGGATAGAGTGAAGCTTCACCGCGGAGCCGAAGGCGGGCAGAGAGCTCGAGATCGGCTCCCAGGCCAAAACCGAATATGGCTTTCCCCTTGATGTCTTTCTGCTCGCTTCCCTGGAGTTCCTGGATGGTCTCTTCCAGCTTGAACTTTCCCCAGATATAATCCAGGCGAGGATAGAGGAACGGTGTGACCCCCTCCCAGCCCCGGTAGGCAAGGACGGGGCCGAAAGAAGCCCTCATCCAGGTCGGCTTTCCTTGGATCGAGCCCTCGACGGCCAGGCCGGGGATATCCCACTTCTTGTTGAGACCCAGAGAGGCGAGAAACTGGCCGACTACGTCCAGGCTATAGGTCTCCCCGGCAACCAGGGCTTTCTCGACCTCGGCACCGAGCAGGATCCCGCTGATCCCTCCGGCTTCGAGCTCGATGGACAAAGGGAGACCGCGAAAAAAAAGGCCTTCGAAGGACGTCGAGGTGTAGCCGACCCGGGCGGCCAGTGCAAATCCCGGCTGGATCTCGTACTCGAGAACGAGGCTGGCCAGGAAAGAGGACATTTTAGAAGTGACCTCCTGGCCGTCCTCTGTCCAGCCGACGGTTCGGGAGCCGTATTCCAGCTCCAACCCCGGACGGAAGGACGAGGCGTCGGATGAGGGGCGGGCCTGTCCAAAGGCCGCGGGTGTGAAGGCAAGGAAGAGAGCGAAGACGAGCATGCCGCAACACATCGGACGATTTTTCATTGGACCTCCCTTATTGGTCAATCTTCTTAGCCGCCCCGTCGATCTCCGCCAGACGGTTCTGGGCTTTCTTAGCGTACTTGCTCTCCGGATAATCGGTGACAAGCTTGGTGAAATAGGGGATGCTTTCCTCTATCTTGTTCCCTTTATAGTAGGCATCGGCCAGGTAGAAATAGACCTCGTCCATCTTGGAAAAAGCGGGGAAGCTCGTCAGGATCTCGGTCAGTCGACCAGTCGAGGCTTTGAAGGCTTTTCTTTGGTAATAGTGATAGCCGATACTGAAATTGTGGGCAGCCAGCCTTTCCTCGCATTCGGAGATCTGTTTCTGGGCCTGCTTCGCTTCTTCGCTCAGAGGATAATTGGTCAGGACCTTCTTGAACTCGATCAGGGCTTGTGATGTCTTGGTTTGGTCGCGGCCCGGCTTGAGGGCTTTCTTGAAGTAGGTCATAGCGATCTGGTACTGTGCGTAAGAGGCGGAAGGGCTGTAGGGATAGAGCTGGATGAACTCCCGGTATTCGGCGGCGGCCAGGATCATGCTGCTCTCGTCACCTTTCTTGAAATACGTATCGGCGACCGCCAACTTGGCCCGTTGGGCATAGAAACTCTTGGGAAAGGAATCGATCACCTGACGAAAGTACAGACGGGCCTTCTCGGCGTCCTTTTCCATGATCTCCTGGCCGGCCTTGTACAGGGCCTCGTCCGAAGCGGCGATCTCGGGGGCGACCTCGACCGGCTTCTCCTTGCAGCTCCAGGCGCCCAAGCCACAGAGCAGGGCGATGATGAGAATCAAGCGGGTTTTCTTCAGGGACGTCATTGTTGTCCTTTGTTCATTTTAAGATTGATACAGCGTCTTGACCCATTCCCACTCTTTCCGCAATCCCTCTTTGAGGTCGGTGCGGGGCGAATAGCCGAGATCCCGCCGGGCTCTCCGGATATCGGCGAAGGTGTGGAGGACATCGCCTTTCTGCCGCTCGGCCCGCTCGGTCTTGATCCTTTTCCCGCAGATCTCCTCGAGTAGGGGGAAAAGATCGTTCAATCGTTCCCGGTGTCCTCCACCGATATTATAGACTTCGCCCGGCCGGCCCCGCCGGAAAGCCGAGAGGCAGGCCTCGACGATGTCGTCGATGTAGGTGAAATCCCGGGTCTGCTCCCCGTCTCCGAAGATTTCCAGGGGCCGGTCTTCGGCGATCGCCCGAAAAAATTTGTGGAAAGCCATGTCCGGTCTCTGGCCCGGCCCGTAGACCGTAAAAAAGCGGAGGGAGACGGCCGGGACTCCGTAGTTCTTGAAATAGAGGAAACAAAGTTGCTCGGCGGCCAGCTTGGTGACCCCGTAAGGAGAGAGCGGATAGAGAAGGCTCGTCTCCGACATCGGGAGCGTCGGCGTCAGACCGTAGACCGAAGATGAGGACGCGTACAGGAACAGGCCGAGCGGCTTTCCCTTGGCCGCCTCCAGGAGCCGTTGGGTGCTCTGGATATTGTTTTGGATGTACACGGAGAAATTCTCCCCCCAGCTCGACCGCACCCCGGCCTGGGCGGCCAGGTGGCAGAGGACGTCAATCCGGGGAAGGATGTCTTCGAGGTCAAGCTCGAGGACGTCCCGGGCATGGAATTCGAAATGGGGATCCCCGGTGAGAGGCGCGAGGTTTCGCTCTTTGATCCAGCGGGGGTAGAAATCGGTGAAGGAATCGACGCCGATGACCTGAGCGCCCTCCCGGAGCAAGCGGCGGCTGAGATGAGACCCTATGAACCCCGCCGCTCCCGTCACCATGGCCTTCATGATGGATTTCCCTTGGCGATGATCTCCTTCAACCGGAAGATGACCTGGCGGGGTTCAGGGGCGGAGAAGATGGCCGCCCCGACGACCAGGATTTCCGCCCCGTCCCGGATCAGGCTTTCCGCGTTATCGGGGTTGACCCCCCCGTCCACCTCGATAGGGATGGAGAGCTTCTGACCGCTGATCCAGTTCTTCAGCTGGCGGATCTTCTGGTGGGTAGACTCCACGAAGCGCTGTCCTCCGAATCCGGGGTTCACCGACATCACAAGAATATAGTCCAGCTCTTTCAGGATGTCGTTGAGGAGATGGATCGGGGTGGCCGGGTTGAGGGCGATCCCCGCCTTCCCCCCCAGCTCCTTGATCAAGCTGATGTCGCGATGGAGATGAATCGACGCTTCGACGTGAATGGAAATCCAGTCGGCGCCGGCCTCATGGAACAGGGGGATAAAAAAACCGGGATTATCGACCATCAGGTGGACATCGATGGGCAGGTGGGTCCTCTTCTTCAGGGAGGCGACGGCCTGCGGACCCAAAGTCAGGTTGGGGACGAAATGACCGTCCATGACGTCGATGTGGATCCAATCGGCCCCGGCCTCCTCGAGCAGCTGGATGGCTTCCCCAATCCGGGAAAAGTCGGCCGACAAGATCGAGGGCGCGAGTCGGATCATCGACTGACCTCCAGTGAGATGAGGCTTCGCTTGGTGATTCCGTAACCCTGAGGGGGGGACTGCCCGATGATGATGCCCGAACCGCGGCCGGGATAATAGGAATACCGGACGTTGGCCACCTTGAAACCGAGTTTTTGGAGCCAGGCAATGGCCGCACTGGCCGTCATGTAGATGAAATCGGGCATCACGTATTTCGGCTCGATATCGCCCTGGCTCACCAGGAAATTGATCGGAGTGGCGCGCTTGATCTTTCGGTCATCGGGCGGCGGCTCCTGGGCGATGATCCGGCCGGCGGCGTACCGGGGAGTGTGAACCTGGGAGACGAGCCCCCTCTGCAGTCCGAGTTCACCCAGGACCTTGCTGGCGGCCTCCATGCTGCGGCCGGCGAGCGCCGGGATTTCGACCATCTCGCTCCCCGCGCTCAGGACGACCCGGATGAACCGGTTGACCCGGATCTTGGAGCCGGCCGGCGGATCCTGGGAGATAATCTCTCCCTGCTCGAAGCGATCGCTGAATTCCACGCCCTTTTCCTGGAGGGACAGTTTCCTCCGGGCGAGTTCGCGCCCCGCCTCGGCCACCGTCTTCCCCGAAACGTCGGGCACGGAGACGATTTCCCCTTTCTGGATGATCCGCGAGGAGAGGACCGCGCTGGAGAGGAAGACGATCAGGAGACCCAGCAGGAGTTGGCTGTAAGCGAGAAGTTTTCGTGCCGGCATATTGTAAGCACCACGCTGTACGTTCACTCGACTTTGAGATTTTCTAAATCAAGATACCATATAATAATAACGATGTAAACACGACGGGAGTTTCGTTGGCAGTCCTTTCGTTGTGTCCAATCACCCGTTCAATTATAATGATGCCGGTGTTTCTATAGCCGAGAGGAGAGACATAGGATGAGTGAGATTTCTGATTTCCGGAGCGATACGGTCACCCGTCCCACCGAGAGCATGCGGCGGGCCATGGCCGAGGCGGCCGTCGGTGACGATGTCCTCGGCGACGACCCGACGGTGCTGGAGCTCGAAGCGCTGGCCGCCGGCCTCATGGGCAAGGAAGCGGCCCTCTTTGTCCCGTCGGGGACGATGGGGAATGCGATCGCCGCCAAGGTCTGGACGCGCGAGCTCGAGGAGGTCATCGTCGAAGCCCGGTCGCACATCTACAACATGGAATCCACCCACCTGACCTTCATCTCTCGAGTGACCCCGCGTCCGCTCGCTTCGCGGCGCGGGGCCATGAATCCGGACGAGGTCGAGGTCAATATCAAGAAGCCCTCCGTCCATATCCCGCGGACCTCTCTGATCTGTGTCGAGAACAGCCATAACAACTGGAGCGGGGCCGTCGTGCCGCTCGAAAACCTGAGGTTGCTCCGGGCGGTCGGCGCCAGACACCAACTCAAAATCCACCTGGATGGAGCGCGGATCTTCAACGCCAGCGTCGCCTCCGGCGTCCCGGTGAAGGACTACGCGGCACTCGCCGATTCGGTGATGTTCTGTCTTTCCAAAGGGCTCTCGGCTCCTGTGGGATCGATGCTGGCCGGCCCGCGCGATTTCATGGATCAGGCTCGCCGGGTCCGCAAGGCGCTCGGCGGCGGGATGCGCCAGGCGGGCGTGCTGGCCGCGCCCGGGATCATCGCCCTGACCGAGATGACCGGCCGGCTTGGCGAAGACCATGTCCGCGCCAAGAAGCTGGCTGCGGCCATCAGCCGGCTGCCCGCCGTTAAGCTGGATCCCAATGAGATCGAGACCAACATCGTCATTTTCGGATTTTCGCATCCGCGGCTTTCCATCGCTGAATTCCTGGCCGAGCTCGGAAAACGCCGCGTCCTCGCCCTGGCCACGGCCGGAGGAGTCCGCTTCGTCACCCATAAGGACATCGACGACGAGGATGTCGGGCGGGCCATCGCCGCGTTTAGGGAGCTCTTAGACTAGCGATTCGGCGACGAGCTGGGCCAGGTCCTTGACCTTGATATCGGCTTTTCCCTTGTCTTTGAGTCCGTCTTTGAGCATATTGAGGCAAAAGGGACAGGATGTCGCCGCCACTTCGGTTCCAGCGGCGATGACCTCGTCGGTCCGTAGGTGGTTGATGCGCTGGCCGAGCTTTTCTTCCGTCCACATCAACCCCCCGCCGGCGCCGCAGCAGAAACTGTGCTCACGATTGTTCTTGAGCTCTTTGAACGCCTCCGGGGCCAGCGCGGCGATGATCTGCCGGGGTTCGGCGACGATTCCGTTATGGCGTCCCAAATAACAGGAATCGTGGTAGGTTAGCCGGAGACTGTTCTTTGACCGGACGGCTAGGCGGCCGTTCTTCAACAGCTTCTGAATCAACGTGACATGAGGGATGATCTCGATCCCGACCAGCCGGGCCTGGCCCTTTTCCGGGATATCGGGGAGGAGTCCCCTGAGCTTGGGGTATTCGTTTTTGAAGGTGTTGTAACCGTGAGGACAGAAGGTGATGATTTTTTTCACCTGATACTTATTGAACAGGCCGATATTCTCCGCGGCCAGGGTCTGGAAGAGATACTCCTGGCCCAGCCGGCGGGCCGAATCGCCGCAGCATTTCTCTTCCGTCCCCAGAATGGCAAAATCGAGGCCGGCCTTTCCCAGGATCGTCACCATTGCCTTGGCAATCTGCGTGCCCTGTTCGTCGAACGATCCGGCGCAGCCCACCCAGAGGAGGTATTCGGCCGAGCCGCGCTCCGCCATCACCGACACGTCCAGCCCGGCGGCCCAATCCGCCCGCTTGGCGAACCCGATCCCCCAGGGATTGGAGTTGGACTCCATGTTGCGGAAGAAAGAGTTGAGCTCCTGAGGGAACCGGCTCTGCATCAGGACCTCGCTCTGCCGAACCCCGATGATCTTCCGGATGTGCTCGATCTCGACCGGGCAGACGTGTTGGCAGGCGCCGCAGGTCGTGCATGTCCAGATCTCTCCTTCGCCGTGCACGTCGGGGAATAGCGGGGGGAGGTCGTCACGCTTTGCCGGGACCAGGTTTTGCCTCTGGCTGAGAAGGTGCTTCTCCAGGTTGAATATGATCATCTTCGGCGAGAGCGGCTTGCCGCTGGCGAAGGCCGGGCAGGCGTCCTGGCAGCGGCCGCATTCCATGCAGGCGAAAGCGTCAAGGAAATCCTTCCAGGTGAGGTCGGCGGCTTTCTCCGTTCCGAAGACCTCCGCTTTTTCGATGTCGATGGGTTTGAGCTCGCGGCTCGAGCCCGGAGCCCGGAAGTAGACGTTCACCGGCCCGGTGAACATGTGAAAGTACTTGGAGTGGGGGACATAAGCGATGAACCCGAAGACGATCAGGATGTGGAGCCACCAGGAGATCTTGAAATGAGCGGCCAGCGTTCCCGCCGGCAATCCGGTGAGACCCGCGGACAAGAATTTTCCGAGAAAAGACAGCCGCACGCTCTCCGGGTGGGCAGCGATGGCGAACGCCTCGAAATAAAGATAGCTGAGGGTCACAATGATCAAGAAAATGTAGATCAGGCCGGAGTCAAGGAGCGTGGTCCGATAGGCCTTCGGCCGGACGATGAAGCGCCGGACGGCGAAAAAGGCCACGCCGATGAGAACGAAGATGGCGAAGATATCCACGATGAGTGAGAAAAAGAGGCCGAAGCCGGTGTCGCCGAAGAGATAGAACTTGTCGAAATATCCTTCCAGAGTATGATTGACGGTCATAGTGTCGAAGGTCAGGGCGCCGTAGAAGATAAAGACATGCATGAACCCGGTGAAGACGCGCTCCTTCTTGAGGGTGCACTTCTGGAGGAAGACCTTGGCCAACGTATCTCCCAACCGGCGGAAGAGAGCGCCCCCCCGCATTTCCGGCCTTCCCCGTCGGAGAATCTGGAGCCTCAGATAAACAGGATAGGCGAAGGCTCCGGCCGTCACCACAATGATCACTGTGAACAGAAATTTTTCCCAAATTAAAAGCATGGTCCCTCCTTTTAAAAAGGAATGGCGATCCCCCAGACGAGCTTGGAGAACGTTTGCTTATTGCCCAGCGGGCTCGTCCGCGCGTCCGCCCAGATGCCTCCTCCAACCGTAGCCTCGAGCCAATCCTCCAGACGAAAACGCAGGATGAGGTCGGCCAGCCCCGTCTCGATCCGGCCGCAGATCGTGCTGGACTGCCCGAGAACCTGGAGGCTCAGGCTGCCGACGGCTCCGAACGAGACCCCGACCCGGAGTCCGTACTCCTGGGCGAGCTTTTCGCCCGAGAGGTCGAGATAAGCCCTTTGGTTGGTGCTGTGGAAGAACCGCAGGAAGGGTTCGACGAGGAAGGATTCCCCGGTCCAGCCCAGGTGGATCCCGACATAATTCCGGTTGGTGTAGTAGGGTTTGCCGTTCAAGTAACTCGTATGGTCCGAGTCATGGTCGGAATCGTGGCCGATATCCAGGGCCAAGATGTCGAAGAGGCGCTGCCGAAGCGAAAAATGCCAGTCGAACTTGGTCCTCTCGCCGTCCTTGTCATGAGTGACGAGCTGGGCGTGGAAGGCCGTGCCCGGAGTGATGAAGAAATAGTCATGAAACCCGAAGTTCCAGCGGTCTTCTTCGCCGCTAAGGTCATTGTAGCTGGGATAGCTCGAGGGGTAGAGCAGCTGCCCGAAAAGTTCTCCGTGCATAGTGATCTTCTTTTGGGCGAGCAGGTTGTCCTTGGGATCATAACGGCGGTAGATGAAAAGCTCGTGACCCGGAAGGACGGCCGGCAAGAAGAGGAGTGCGGCGAGTCCCCGGAGCAATGCCGTTCTGATCGCTATTCTTCTTTTATTAGAACTCATACCGAATTCCCAAACGAACGACGCGCGGTGACTGGATTTCGGTGGCGTAGCGAAGTGTGAAATCCGGACCCGTCCATTCGTTCTCTTGAGTCGCCATTGCCCAGTTGAAGACGTTATAGATATCGAGGAAGACCCGGCCGCGGGCTTCTCCCAGGGCGATGCTCTTCTCGAGACGCAGGTCCACGGTCATATTAAACTCATAGCGGGCCACGCCGCGGGAAAAGGCTTGGACATAAAAAGGCCCTTGGTTGAATCCGGTGATGATGATCTTGCGGCTGAATGGTTGGCCGTCATAGTACTTCACCAGCCCGGACAGCCGGAACCCGTAAGGAATCGGCACGCTCCAGCCGAGCCTGGCCGTGTAAGCCCGGTCGAAGCGCAGACGCCCTTTGGAAAAGAGGAACGTGTTCGGGTCGTCGTACAGGGCGCCGATGACGCCGTCGTCGTTTTCGTATTCGGTGTTTCCCGGGCTCGAGGTCCCGGTGGCTTCGGTCGCGGTGGCCGAGAAGAAGAAGACCGAGCCGCGGCTGAACTT
Organism: Candidatus Aminicenantales bacterium; assembly: GCA_049287565.1. Taxonomy (GTDB): domain Bacteria; phylum Acidobacteriota; class Aminicenantia; order Aminicenantales; family UBA8522; genus UBA8522. The sequence continues at coordinate 35,945 of JBAQGA010000059.1, read as the reverse complement.
CTTGACCAGGGTCAGGTCGAGCCCTCGATAGCGGTTGACCCGGCTGCCCGCATCCGGGTTGGTGAGTAGGAAGAAGTCCTGGCCCAGTGTCTCTTTTCTCTGGTCGTAAACGGTGAGATAAAGATCGTCATGGTTCCCCGGGATCGAATCGTCTCCGGGATCATAGATCTCAACCGGGTCGTAGGCCGAGAGCGGGACTCCAATGTTCAGCGTCTCGACGAGATGGCGGGTTTCCCGGTAGAAACCCGCCAGGGTCAGATACAGGTTTTTCCGGAAAATCTTCGTGAACGAGACGGCGAACTCATCCGTGTAAGGCCTTTTGAGGTCCGGGTCGATGCGGGTGAAATAAGGGCCTTCCCGGCGCCCGAGCGGTCCCGTTTCATCGGACTGAACCCGCCCATCCTCGTTTCGGTCCGTCCAGGGATAGGTCAAACCGCCCAGGCCTTGAGGGTTTTCGAAGGTCAGGTAGCTGAGGGGGAGGTGAAAAAAATAGCGGCCGGCCGATACGCGGAGCGTCAGCGAACGATCCTGCAGGAGGGGGAGGGCGAACCCGAGCCGCGGAGACAGGTGAAGCCAGTCGATCTTCCCGCCGGCGTCCCGCCCCGGAAAGCCCGGAACGACGGAGGAGGCCGTCACCGGCACCCACCCTCTTGTCGAAATCAAGTGGAGGCCGAAGGACAGAGAGGCCTGACTCGGCAGGGAGATCGTGTCTTCAGCAAAGAGATGGATATCCAGGGACCTCTCTTTGTGCCGGAGAGGCGTGTTGAAGCGGACGATTTCGAAAGGCGTGTCGCCAAGGGAATGAAGATGGATATTGTCGAGGATCTCCGTGTTCGTCGATGAAGCCGCCCGGCGCATGGAGAAACCGTAGTCAATCCGCTGGCGGACCCGTGTTCCCCCCAGGAGAGCTTGTCCCGTTCCCTGAAGAATGAAAGAACTCCGGTCCGCTTCATCGGCCATGGCGGCGGCTCCGGAGGGAATCCTCTCGAAGACCTCCTCCCCGTGGGGTTCATCCACTCCATCTTGGAACTCGGAGCGGGAGCGGCCTTGGTTGAAGGCGGCCCCCAGCTCGAGATGATGGTTCGGGCGGAGTCGAAGGCGCCAGATGAGCTGGAACACGTTGAAGATGTTTTTCTGGTTGAGCGTCGCCGAGAACGGCACATCCCGGGCCGCTCCGGCGGTGGGATGACGGACGATCTGCCCTGTCCAAAATAAGTGAATAGAACTTCCCCGTCCCAGGCGGGAGGTGAGATTGACCAGCGCTGAGGAGACGGTCCCTTTATCTTCCGGAGAGAATTCAGCGATATCCCGCCTCAGGTTGAGGTGAGACAGGGAAGTGAACACATGGAGTTTTTCCGGTATGACCGGGCCAGAGAGCTGGGCGCTAGCGTTTCCGAAAAAGCTCAATTTTGTTCTTTCGAAAATTCCCTCTTCTTGCAAACGGGAAGGAACGCCCCCCGACGTCATCCCCGGAGCGGTGAAAAAGGCGGAGACGGAACCGTGGTAAGCAGCGGTCCCCTCTTTGGGGATGAAATCGAACGCTCCGCCCGGTGAGATGTTCGCGATCGGAAACCGGCCGTTGTTATGGACGACGAAACTGAGCGCTTCGATGTCCGGATGATAAAGGGGAGTTCCCGTATTATAAGGATCGGTCGCGTCCATCCCGTTGATGAGATAAGAGCTCTGCGTCCAGGAGACGCTCCCGCGCGAGCTCCAGAGCGCCGGCAGGCTCGCCCAGACACCGCCGACGTCTATCCGGTTGGTCGTCGCCGAGAAGTCCTGGCCTTCGATGAGCGACCAGACGTTGTTGGCCGAAGGCAGCGACTGAACCTGGAAAGCATCGATCAGAGTGCGGGTGGAGACGTCGGAAAAGTCGAGCCAAAGCGGAAGCGGTGCCGGGCCAGTGGATGTCTCCAGCGGGACCAAGATGATCCGGACGAAGAGCGTCCGCCCCGGTTCAAAGATGAGGCCTTGCTGGGAAGACGGGGCGAACCCCGGCCGTTCGCTGAGGAGGCTGTATTCACCGGGTGGAATTCCGTTGAGCGCAAAGGAGCCGTCAGCGGTTGATTTTGTCACCTCCCGGAACAGGCCGTCTATGGATGATAAAACGATTTTGACCTCGGCGACCGGCTTGCCGTCCGGGTCAAGCACACGGCCGCTCAAGATTCCCGAGCGTCCGGCCGCGGCGGCCGCTGGGCCGATCGGCAATAGGATGAGCAATGCCAAGAGGAGAACGTGACGTGGGGAGGTCCGGCGGTCTTTCAGCTTCATATCTCCATTGAGAGCTTCCTATATTTCCCAATTTCCCTCCGCCCTGTCAAGAATTGACTTGGGGCAGTGGCATCGAAACCGCGCCCGTTTTCTCCCAGCGCGGAAAACGGGCTCGATTCGTCGTTCGCTCTTCTCTCTCTTTGGTCGAAAAACCGTGCCCGCTCACTCATCATACGGGTTTCTCCTGCCACTGCCCCTCGCCTTGTGAAAAAAAGACATTGAAACCAAATATTCTTAAGCCGAGGCGAGGGGTGTGGGCTCTCTCTGGAGACACCCCTTAAGAATTCGTTCTCATAGTATTAATCCCCCCGGCCCCCTTGAGCAATCAAGGGGGAAAAAGGTTGGTGTCTCCGGAAAGGTCGGAGGCGAGGGGGCAGGGATCCGCGAAGCGGAGAGCGAGCCGAGGAAATAAGCGAATTTCCCTCGCCGGGGGAAATTCGCGGGCCTTCGAGCCTATACCCCGAGCCTCACCACTTCTTGGCTTTTTGCGGCTCCATCTTCCGCAGGTCCAGTCCTTGTTCGAAGGCACCGCTGCGGTACTGGCAAATCTCACGGAGCGAGGACGGATGGTGGAGGGCTTCGGAGAGGGATTGAGCCCCGACGGCCCAGACACCGCCTCCCCGGACGACGACCATTTTATAGTCATGCAGCAGGCGCACGAGATCGGGGATACCGGTCCGGGATGGGACCACCGGGATGACGAGATGGATGAAGCTGCCTTCCGCGTCGATCGGCACGATGCGGTCGAGCGGTTCTTCCTCCCCCGGATAGATGAAATGGGCCTGGGCTTCCGCTTCAGGAACGTAGCAGTGCATAATCGTCTGGAAATCGCTTTCCGCATAGATCTTCTTATGGACCTGGAGCTCCGGCGGATCGTCGTCCTCGATCTCCAGGGTGACTCTTCGCAGGGGTCCTCCGATCTCCCGGGGCATCGACGCCTTGGGCGCATAAAGCATGCTCTCGACGCCGCGGACGGACATCGAACCGGAATGAAACGGTGAAAGCCGGGATTCGAAGATCCTGGCACCCGCCCTGGTGAATTCCCGAAGGATCTCCGTCTCTTCCGGAAAATCGAGGATGTGGTCATCTCCGACGGTATAGGCCGACGGCGGATAGGAGAACGCCTCCTCTGGCGCGGCCCAAACCCTCTCCCTCAATCCTTCGACATCCACCTTGAGCTGTCGCAGCCGACGGACGACGGCGCCGGCGTTGTTGGCGACACAGACGCGGAAGAAGGCTTCCTGAAGCGTCCTGCCCTTGGCAAAGGTCCCGTGGGTCTGGACGACCGTGGCCGGATGTTCGGCCAGGCGCTCGGGGATCGTCCGGATCATTTCGGCCGAGCCACTGGGAACGGCCACCCAGTCGACCGGCACGACGCTCCCAAGATGGTAATAGCCGAGCGGGTCCACGGGGAAGAACGGGGCCGGGCGGTTGGGCTTGGCCGCGTCATCCAGGGTGACGATGGTGAGATCTTTGGTGTGAGCGTGGATGGAGGCACCGACACCCTCCAGGGCGAGGATGCGGGCATGGATATCGGACTCCGAAGAAGCCTTGTAGTAGCCGAAGTCGGTCTCGTCGGGTGAGAGAAAGCAGATATCGCCGGCGCCCAGGTCACCTTTCTGGGAGCCTGTCGCCGTGATAACGATCCAGTCGTTGCCCGCCTCGTCGCGATATCGCATGGCCATATTGCCGCTGTGGCTGTCCTGGATATCGTAGAGAAGTGAGGCACGGCCGACGGATTGAAAAAGCCTGAGAACGTCCTCGCTGGCCTTCCAGGTTTTTTTTCTCACGGCGCCCTCCGGGGCCTGACCCGCAGGGACCGTAGCAGGCCGGATGTCGGTCTCCCCTCATCATCCCATCCGCGGGCCCGGTAATAATCGGCTCTCATCCTCGAGATGGCCTCTCCCGAGACCACCCGCTCCTCCCCTGCGACCAGGATCGGCTCGAGGCTGAACCTTTCAGGGAGGGTATCGTCAGCGGAGGTTAACCCGGCCGCCAGGTTGAAGAGTCTTTCCACGGCGGCGACCCGGTTGGCGATCTCTTCCAGCCTGGCCGTCGAAAAATCCAGCCCGGTGATCCCGCTCATCATCCTGGCCCAGGGATCGTAGGAAAAGGCATAACCGGTGAACCGGCAGACTCCCAGGCTGTCCTGGATGATGCCCAGGTTATGCATATTGCGGATGCCGATGGGCGACTGGAGCAGGCTGAAACGGGGTATCTCCCTGGGGCCGCCGAAGAAGGCCAGCGATACGGCGTACCCGCCTTTGAGATGGCAGGCCCCGGTCGGAGAGGTCATGTAGCCCAGTGCCTGGGTGAACGAAGCCCGGGGCTCGTAGGCGGGGATCTCCTGTTTCTTGATGGTCATGGCCCATTCCGGATGGGCGCAAGAGTCGGCCAGCCGGAAGGAACCCTCGGCCAGCCGGTCGCCGATCCCCTGCCGGAAAGCGATGCGGCGGGCGAGCTCATCGAGGAGATCACTCCGGCCGAAGCGGAGGTCGAGCCCCTCTGTATCCCCGGACGTCAGGACCCCCCGCTGGTAAAGCTCCATGGCGCAGGCCAGAGTGCCGCCGAAGGAGATCGTGTCCATCCCCAGCTCGTTGCAGAGATAGTTGACCCGGGTGATCGCCTCAAGGTCATAGATGTCGCAGTCCGGGCCGATCATGACCATGGTCTCGTACTCGGGACCCTCGCCCTTCTTGTCGCCCACCCGGGTATGTCTCTGGCAGGCTATCGGACAGAGGTAGCAACCGGCCGCCCGCTCGAGCAGTTTCTTGGCCAATGTTTCCCCCGAGACTTTCTCCACGTCCTCATCCCGGTGAAGGTTATCCTGAAAATTGCGATGGGGCAGCATATTGATCAGGTTGATGAGTTCGACCAGGCCGGCCGTACCGAGATCGCGAAGCAGGCGCTTGGTGGCCGGAGCCTGCTTCAAGAGATAGAAGCTCTGGTCCAGTCCCGCTTGGAATTTCTCCTTGTCCTTGATCCGGATCTTTTCCTGTCCGAAAACCCGGATGGCCTTGAGGTTCTTGCTCCCCCAGATGGCGCCCGGTCCTCCCCGGCCGTAGGCCCGGTTCCGGTCATTTATGACGGCGGCGAACCGGACCTTGTTTTCGCCCGCGGGACCGATGCAAAGGATACGGGCGCGCCGGTCGGCTGCATCTGCGAGCAAAACTTCCGTGGTTTGATGGACGTTTTTGCCCCAAACATGGTCCGCTGGGAGAATCTCGATACTCCCCGGCTGGATATCGATCAGCACCGGCGAGGCCGCTTTCCCCTTAATGACGAGGACGTCATAGCCGGCGGATTTGAAAGCGGGAGCCCAAGTGCCGCCGCAGTTGGAGCTGCCGATGCTTCCGGACAGCGGGGATTTGAAGACCATGTGGCCTCGGCCGGCCGTAGGTGCGTTGGTGCCGATGAGGGGAGCTGCGGCGATAACGATGATGTTGTCCGGGCTGAGAGCATCGCATCCCGGGTCGATGCGGCCATAGAGGAGTCGCGCTCCCAGGCCGCGGCCGCCGATGTAATCCTCGACGAGGCCGCGGTCCAGAGGAGTCTCCTCGATCCGGCCGCTGCTGAGGTCGACCTCCAGGATCCGGCCGTGAACACCCCACGGAAGTTCACTCATCGACGGATGCGCTCCTCGAATTCCACCGGGAGCTTAGCAAAACGACCCGGCGATAACAAGGATGAGGAAACGAGCAAGGCTTCTTCACGAGGCGCGCCGGCTTTTCTTCGCTCCCTTTTTAACCGCTCTTCCGGCCGCCGGTTTCAACAGCCTTTCCAGGAGGACGGGAAGCAAATTTTCAGCCTCGATGTCGAAGACCTCGATCGGCCGCTTCCCCAGAAGACCTTGAAGCTCGTCGAGAAGAGGACTTCTCACAACCAGAAGGCAATCGAGCTCCGGCCGCGAGAGGACGGCCGAGAGGGCCGGCCAAACGCCGCGGCGGGCCAACTCCTGCGGTCCGACCTCGTCGACAACCAGCCATCCTCCGGTCGGACAACCGAGGATCTTATCCTCCGCGGCCCGCAAGCCTGAAGGAAGAAAAAAGTAGGGGCCGACCTTCTGCCATCCGGCCTGTCCTTTGCGACGGAGGAAAGGCACAGACTTGCCCGCCTTGATATCGAAGAGGTCATAACCGAACGTCCGGCCCCGCTTCAAGACGGAGGGGCTGAGATAGCCGGAAACAGGGATTCCCTGGGCCTTGAGGACGGGAAGGAGGTTCTTCAAGAAACTGGTTTTTCCCGTGTGGACAGGACCCGTCAGGATGAGGATCATGGCCACAAGATAGAATAGGCGCGGCGGGAAGTCAAAACAGAGAAAAGGCCCTGTCTATCCTAGCGGACGACGACGCGCGATTCCCGGGCCGTGAAGTTGATGGACTGGCCGCGCGGAGTGTTGGCGGAGACCGCCGTCACCATAATGCGAGTCTCTCCGGGGGCGACCGCATCAAAGACCAGGATGGCCAGATTTCCGCCCCCCTTCAATCCTTGAGCAGGTTGCGGACTGGAGAATCCGATGGTGCAGCTTCCCTCGGCGATATTTTTCAAGAAGGGAACCTGTGCCCCGGGCATCCTGATAAATCCCCCTTCGATGATGTCCTTGAGCTTTACGATCTGGGGATTGAAGCTCAGGCTGAAAGACATGTTGCCGATCTCCTGCTGGCTCCTCACATTGGCACTGATCCGGAACTCCCGGCCCTGGGGGACCTCGAAATTGGCCGGGTCGAGGGACACCTCACTGGCGCCCAGGTCCTCCTGTGGTTTATCTTCCTCTGCTTCCGGAGTCCGCATTACTGCGGTTTCCTCGCCCATCTCCATCTCCCGCCTCGTTATTTCATCGATCTGAGAGCGATCGCCCCGGCTGATGGATGAAATCCCCTCAAGCTCGATCCAAAGGGGTTTGTCATCCTCGGCTGTCCTGGGCAAAGAGCGGATGATGTAAGGCGTGACGGTCAGGACGAGGTCGGATTGATCGATCGTCTTGTCGGTCGAGCCGAAGAGGTTGCCGATGATAGGAATACCGGCCAATCCCGCGATCCCGCTCAGGGACCTTCTCTCTTCATCACGGAGCAGGCCGGCCAGAAGGTTGGTTTCGCCGTCCTTGAGCCGGATGACGTTCTTGATCTCCCGGTTGGAAATGATCGGGATATCAGCGAATCCGGAGCCGGCGATGTTGGTGATTTTGACCTCGATCTCCAGGGTGATCTCTTTTTCCAGGTGGATCTTCGGCTTGATCGTGATCTCCAGGCCGACATCCTGGTAGGTGAAAGAAGTGATCGGCTGCTGGCTGACCCCGCCGGCGGCGATGGGTGTGAACGTCGTCTGGGGGATGGGCACTTTCTGCCCGACCAGGGTTCTCATCTCCTCGTCGCCGACACCGCGCAGACGCGGCTGGGCCAGCACCTTGGTGTCGGAGTCCGCCTGCAGGAACCGGATCAGGGCGGACGGCAGAGAGACCTGATAGCTGGAACTGGCGCCCAGTTTGAGTTCTCCAAGCTTGTACCAGCCCGCATCTTCAGCGGCTCCCGGACCGGCATAGCGCAGGCCGAGAGCGGCGTTGTCCAGGTCGACCCCGATTTCCCGCAGTTTTTGGCGGGAGACCTCCATGATCTCGAGGTCGACGACGATCTCGCCTCGGGGCTTATCCCATTTCCGGATGAGCTTAGCGGCAAGCATCAGGTTGGCCGGCGTGTCCCGGATCGTCACGGTATTGAGCGTCTTGTCGACGAAGATGTTGGGCGCTCGGATCTGCGACCGGAGCATCTGCTGCAGGGCGGCAAAAATGTCCTGGGCGTTGATATTGGACAGGTAAAACACCTTGATGGCGTGCTGCTCGTACTGGATGCGCTTGACCGGTTGGTCGGGTATGATGACGAGCGTTTGCTCATCGATCACCCGGTAGAAGTTCTTGCTGGCCAGGCACAGATAGGCGACGGCTTTTTCAAACTGCTTGCCAGCAATATCGATGGTCATGGGCATGTCCTTGAATAGCTCATCGAAGATGATGTTCATCCCGCTATGTTTGCCCAACGCCTGGAAGATCGAGCGCAGGCTGGCCTCGGTGAACTTGAGCTCAATCTTATCCGGCGGCGCCTTCAGCTTGACCGGATATTCGATGATCTCCTCCTCAGGTTCCGCAACGGGGGGAGCTTCCTGCGTGAGCCGGCGCATCTCCTCGAAAATGGACCTGTTCTGGGGATCATAGGCCAGGGCTTTTTCATAATCCTTGAGTGCTTCTTCGATTCTCCCCTGGGCCACGAAGTTCCGGGCGGACCGGAGATACGACATGCTGGCCGACAGGCGCACGCGCATCAGAGACATCTTATAGGCGTATTCGTTGGGTTTCTCGGCGATGGCTTTTTCATAGTGTTGGATAGCCTGGTCCCAGTCTTTATTGATCTCGGCCTCATTGCCCATCTTGAAATATTGGGGGCCGAAGTTCACGCAGCCCGATAAAAGGAAGGACAGGATGATCAGAGCCCCGGCATTCTTTCTCATGCTTATTCTCCTTCTAAAGGAAACGCCCTCGCGGAGGAATCCGGCAGGATGACCTCGACCTGCTCCCGGGTGATCTTGCCGATGCGGATCCCTTCACTCACCACCTCGCCCTCCACAACGGCCACGGCCCGACCTTCGAACACGACTAGGGCGATCATCAGCCGTGAAGATTCGATGAACCCGATGTAGCGGAGGTCGACGCTCATGACCGGAGGCACTGCGGCCTCTCTGGCCGAGAGAACAGACATATCCGCAGCCTGATCATCGGGCGCCGCCTGCTGATCTCCCTGAGGAAGGATGCCCATGGGGCGGCTGGTCCGCGCTTGAGGAGCGAAGATGTTCCTCTGGGCAGGTGCCATCCCCCCCTGCCGCAGTTGAAGAAGGTCCATCCGGAGCAGGCTGTTTCTTTCTTCCGGGGGCGACGGCTTGGCCGGCGGACGGTTCCGGGTCTGGGCTGGGCAGGAGCCGACGGCCAGGACGAGTACGGCCGCCACCGCCAGAGGCCTAAATATTCGCATAATAACCTGCCAAAACAATCCTCAATTCGAGCTGGGCTCCCTCGCTGCCGATCTTCAGGAAGTCGATCTTCTCGAGAAGGAGGAACTTGGGGAACCGCTCGAGCATCTGCAGGAACCTCTTCAGAATGGGATATGTGCCGGTGAAGGTGAAGGTGACGCTGACCTTCCCGATCTTCTCTTTTTCCAGGCTGGCATAACTGTACTTGAAGGACCGGCTGGTGATCCCCGACTCGGAGAAGATCTTCCTGAGGTCGAGCCGGAGCTCGTTGATCTCCTCTCCCTCATGGTAGAAGAATTTTTCTCTGAGGGCCTGGATGTCTTTTGAGCTTTGCTCCCATTGCTCCCACTCGGCCGCGTTTTCCGCCCGCTTGCCCTCGGCCACGGCGGCGGTCTTCTCCTTTCCCCGGAGCTGATCAACGAGGTGATGATAGCTGCGGCGCTGGCCAAGGGAAAAGACAAGGAGAACGAACAGGGCGATAAGGAAAAGAAGACTGATGAGTCGCAGCCGCGCCCTTTCTTTTTCGTCCAGCGTGCTAAATAATTCGTTCATAGGTCACCGAGATCTCCGAAACGAGCTGCCCCTGGTCGTTTCTCTCTTCGGTCTCCACCCGCGGCCGGCTGAAATTCAGATCCTGGAGCCTGTTGATCAGGTCCAGGAGGTCATCCAGGCTTTGGGATACGATCTTGACGCGAGACTGAATCCGGGTGTTGTCAATTTGCGGTATCGCCAGCGAGAGGATATAGCTGGAATCGGGTAAACATTCCTCCAGTTTGGAGAGGAAATCCGTCCAAGAAAAACTTTTTTTCAGGATGATGCCGTTGATCGTATCGATGATGTCTTGGTCCTTGCCGACCGCTTCTTTGACCCTGGCCGCCAGTCGTTTCTCCTCTGTTTGAGCGGCCCTGATGGAGGCATCGGTTTCATGCAAGCCGGCTTTGACCACTCTTTTCTTCAGGCTGAACTGGAAAAAGATGATGACCGCCACCAAACTCGTCACCAGGAAGGCCAGCCCCAGCATCCCCCCCAGAAGAAAGAACAGCCGGCGGTTGCGGAGTGGCCGCGTCGCCAGGTTCACGCTCAATCGTCGCCTTCGAGTCGATATCATTACAGAGCGTGCCTTCGCCTCAACTCTTTCGTTTTTGCCCTGAAGCATGGTCTCTTCGCCATGGGATCTGCCCAACGAGAGGAGCCATAAAATGGCTGATCTCCGAGGCCAAACCGAAAGAGTCCGGGACCGGGACTGGATGGACGTCAAAGGGAAGCCCCGCTCTCAACGCCTCCTGGATATCCTTCCGGCTTTCTTTCAATCCGGAGCGGAACCAAAGAGAACGAATCTCCCGCTTCTCTCTGTCCTCGATGAAATGAGCTGTGTTTTCGATTTCTTTGACGATGGTCTCGACTTTGCGGGTAAAATCCTGGATGTTTCCCCGCTCCACGGCGAACATCTTCAACCGGTAGAGGGCGGGCTCCGCCCGGGTGACGGCCGCCAGGCCCAGCGAGTCGTCTTCGATATTGACCGTCAGCAAGTCGCTTTCTTTCTCCCAATCCAGCAGGTTGAGAAGGCTGAGCGTCGGGACGGTGAGGATACCGACCTCCAGTCCCAACCCCGCGAACAGGTCTTCATACTCTTTGATAACGGGCGTCCGCGCCAACGCGGCCAGGACTTTGATCGAAGAGGAGGAGGGCCTAGCCTCGTAAGACAAGCGGACGTCCTCGGGCAACACGGGCATCTGCTTTTTCGCCCGCCAGCGGATGAGCTTCTCCCGCTCCCGCTCGGATGCCGGGAGAGAGTCGAAAGCCAGGACAAAAATCTTAAGACAGGCCTCCGGGACCAGGCAGGCGACCTTCTTCCCGGAGACATGAAGCTCGTTCAGGCCGTCTTTCAGGATTCCCGCCAGGGCGGCCGCGTCGGCCAGGTTCGGGCGGTCAAAATGCGGCTCGATAAGTTTCCCGGGAAGATCGAGGACAAAATGACGCTTGACCTGTCTCTCTTTCACATCCACATGGAGGCCGCTGACATAGGTGGAGGACAGCTGGATGATGGCCGACGGACAGAGAGGGGCCGTGAAATAATCGTTGAGACTCCCGCGGTGAAGTGTCATGCGTTCATTCGACAAAGGTCACTTTGTTGAGCTCTTTGAGGCTCGTGATACCATTGAAGACCTTCTCCAGCCCGACCTCTCTCAAGAAAACGATCCCTTCCTTCTTGGCCTGCTTCTTGACTTCCGAAAGCGGCTTCCTCCCCAGGATCATCTCCCGGATGGCGTCGGACAATTCGAGCAGCTCGGCGATGGCCGTCCGCCCCTGGTATCCCGTCTGGCCGCAGTCCGGACATCCCCGGGCTTCGTAGAAAGTCGTGTTCCGGTATTTGTCCGGCGAGAGTCCGGATTCGAGGAGTTGCTCCGGACCGTATTTGACCGCCTCTTTGCAGCGCGGACACAGAACCCTGACCAGGCGCTGGGCCAGGATGCAGTTCAGGGCGGAAATGAAACTGTAAGGGTCGACCTGCATGTGGAGGAAACGGCCGATGACGTCAAAGACATTGTTGGCATGGACGGTGGTGAAGACGAGATGGCCGGTCAAGGCGGACTGGATGGCGATCTGGGCCGTCTCCGGGTCCCGGATCTCGCCGACCATGATCTTGTCGGGATCGTGTCTCAGGATCGAGCGCAGCCCGCGGGCGAAGGTGAGCCCCTTTTTCTCGTTGACCGGGATCTGGGTGATGCCGTCGATCTGGTACTCGACGGGATCCTCGATGGTAATGATCTTGTCTTCCGGCGCCTTGATCTCGGTCAGGGCGGCGTAAAGAGTGGTCGTCTTTCCGCTCCCCGTCGGCCCGGTGACCAGGATCATGCCGTAGGGCTGGGTGATGTAACGGCGGAACTTCTGCAGCAGGCCGTCGGAGAAGCCGAGCAGGTCCAGCCTCAGCTCGGTGATGGCCTGGGTGATCATCTCCTTGTCCAGGATGCGAATGACCGCGTCCTCTCCGTAGATGCTGGGCATGATGGAGACCCGGAAATCGATGGTCTTGTCCTTGATCTTGAGCCGGAACCGTCCGTCCTGGGGAACGCGGCGCTCGGCGATGTCCAGGTCGGACATGACCTTGATACGGGAGATGATCGGCGACTGGAACTTCTTGCTGATCGGCTCCATGGCCTCGCTGAGGACGCCGTCGATGCGGTACTTGATCCGGACGCCGTCGTCTCGCGATTCGACATGGACGTCGCTGCCCCGTTTCTGGACGGCGGTGAAGATAATGGTATTGACCAGCTTGATGATCGACCCGTCCTGGTCGGCCAGCTTTTCGAGAGAGATGACCTCTTCCCCTTCGCCGCTCTCCTTCTCCACGACCTGGACGATGAACCCTTCGGTCGCATCCTTCAGGACCTGGAGCGCCGTTTCGCTCTTCCGCAGGGCCTCCTGGATGGCCCGCTTGGAGGCGGCGTGCACCTGGACCTTTTTTCCGAGGAAGGACTCGATGGCATCGATCGTCCCGATATCCGAGGGATCGGAAATGGCGATCTTGACAATATCGTCCTCGACCTCGAGGGGGATGAAGTTGGCCCGGTAAAGAAAATCGGGCGGAAATGACTGGACGAGATCCCGTTTGACCGCATAGCTCGAGAGGTCGATATAAGGGACCCGGTAGCGTTTGGCCATCTTGCGGGTTTCGGTCTCTTCCGAAAGGAGGGTTTGGTTAGCTTCTTCTTTGCTCATCGCTATCTCGTTATCTGAATGATGTTGAAAATGGGCAGATAAACGGCCAGCAGCATCAGGGCGACGATGAGCCCCATAGCGATGATGATGACCGGCTCGATCAAGGAGACGAAGGTGTCGATCCTGGCTTGGGTCCGCTGATCGTAGACGTCCGCGACCTCCCTCAACATGCCGTGCAGGTTGGCGGAGTTCTCGCCGATGCGGATCATGTCTGTCGCCAGAGGAGTGAAGAACCCGGTCTTGCCGAGGGAATCGGAAAGGGTCTCCCCATTCCGGATATCCTCCGGGAGATGACGAGTCTGCTTCATCAAGAACTTATTGGGAATCGCCTGACAGGCGATGGGAAGCCCGGGGAGAAGGGTGATCCCCGCTTCGAGGAGAAGGCTGAGCGTGCGGCTGAAGAGCGAAATCGCCGTCTCCACACGGATTCGGTTCGCGTAGGGAATCTTAAGTTTGCTCTTTTCCAGGAACATGAGGACCTTCTCGTTTTTCTTGAGCCGCGGAAGGAGCAATCCCAGGACGACCAGAAAACCCAGCAGGAAGGGGGTGACCAGGCGGAGGCGGCCGGCCGCGGCGATAAGCAGCCGCGTGATCCCGGGGAGCTGAGCTCCGAAGTCGGCGTAGAACCCGGCGAAACGGGGCAGGATGAAGTTGATCAGGATGGCCATAAGGATAACAGCGAAGACGACAAGAAGGGTGGGATAAAGAAGGGCGGCACGGATTCTCGATCGGGTCTGGGCGATGACCTTGGCATAATCGAGATACCGACCGATGGTGCCGGGCAGGTTTCCGCTTTGCTCTCCGGCCATAAGGGCGGCGGTATAGACCTTGCCGAATTCCTTCTCATGCGAGACGAAGGATTCGGAAAGGGCCTTGCCGCTTCGCACATCGGCCTCCACCTTTAGCAGCAGCTCTTTGAGATGAACGTTCTTGGTCCGGCCGGTGATGAGATCCAGGCTCTTGAGGATCGGATAGCCGGCCCGGAGGAGCGCCACCAGCTCCTGGTTGAACATGATAAAATCCTTGTCCTTGATCCGTTTCTCGAAGGGCAAAGTCGGAGCGGAGGTTTTTTTCCAATCTTTCCGGACGGAAAGAATGCAGAATCCTTCCGCCTCGAAGTGTCTCCGGCATTCCTCGGCCGAAGAGGCTAGAAATGACTGGGAGATGTGGTGACCGTCTTCCGTGGCCAGCTGGCAGAGAAAGTATGGCATTTCTCTATAATTAAAACTCCTGTGGTCTTCTGTATGATACGCCAATCTTATGGTATCCGTCTTTTTTTGTCAATGAACCCCCAGGGGTAAATCCGACCTGGAAGCAGGGCTTCTCCCTTAATTTAGTCAGGCCTGACCTCCAAAGTTGACAAAAACTGACGAAAGTTCTATGTTTGAACAGATGATCAAGAGACTTCTTGCGGGGGTTGGGTTTGTAGTCCTCGCCTTGTCCTTGGGCTCGTCCGTTCCCCAGGAAACGAAACCCGCTCCCCAGAAAACGCCCCCTCTCGATTCCCCCCTGCCCCCCCAGGAGTACCCGGCCAAAAAGCCGAAATACGACTATATGAGCTCATTCTTCTCGAGAAACACCAAACCTCTCGGCCTGAAAGAGGACCTGGCCGTGAAAAAACTGTTGAAGCAGCCAGCCATAAAATGGGCCGTTCGGACCGGCCAGAGGAATATTCTGAACTGACCTCGAAATGTCGGATAGTGTCTGGGCATGATTCAATTTTTTGAATTCCCCGCCGATGAATAAAAGGGTCCCTCTCGTCCTCGGATTGATCTGTATCCTGCTCGCTCTCGGGGGATTGAATATCTACCGCAAGATCGTCTGGCGGGAGCCGACGGACGGGATTGTCTGGAAGGAAAAAGACAGCCGCTTCGTCGCCGACCGGGTTGTGGCCAACGGCCCGGCTTACCTGGCGGGCATCAAGAAGGGGGACATTCTCTTCTCCATCAACGACCTGCCCATCGAGAACAAGATCGACATCATCAGAAGTCTCTGGATCGCCAGAACGGCCGGTCAAAAGGTCAAATATCAGATCGGCCGGCCGGCTGAGATCCTTTCCCCGTCTTTTTTTCTTTCGAAGAGAGGACCGAACCTTCTGTATTTCTACCTAGCCTTGATCGGTCTCACCACGCTGGTCATTGCGGTGGTGGTTTTTTTCAACTCCCGCCGAACGTTCGCCCTGCCCACCCTCTCCTTCTATCTTATCAGCCTGATGCTCTATTCCTTCTATGTCTTCTCCCCGACCGGCGAGATGGACGTGATCGACACACTCTTCTTCTGGCTGGACAAGGTCCCCCTGCTGGCCTTTCCCCCCCTTCTTCTTCACTTCTTCCTCATCTTCCCCCAGAGAAAGAAAGTCCTCAAGAAGAAACCATCTTTGCTCTTTTTCCTATATCTCCCCGGCCTCATGCTCCTCCTGACCACGATGGTTCTGCACTCGCCCTTGACAAGTCAATGGGAAGACGGCCTGGTCCTTTCCCTTCACGGCACACTGGAAAAGTTGGGGATGCTGCAATTTGTCCTCTTCGCGGTCGTCGCGCTCCTGTGCATTGCCAAAAACATGCGCCATTCGGCCACCCTGTTGGTCCGGCGGCAGCTCCGCTGGATCCTCTCCGGATTGATGATCGGGTTTCTCCCTTTTCTCATCTTTTATGCCATCCCTTTTTGCCTCGGCCGGAGCCCCTCCCAGTTCGCCGAGCTCACCGTCCTGCTCCAGGCTCTCATTCCGTTGACTTTCGCTTACTCGGTCTCGCGTTACAAGCTTATGGATTTCGAGGTCCTCCTCAAGAAAGCCGCCACTCTGATCTTCTCCTATTTCTTCCTGGCCTGCCTCTATCTCATCCTGAGCTCTCAGACCAAGATTTTCTCCGAGAACAAGCTCAACGTCCTCATCCTGGGTGTCCTGGCGATGGTCCTGGGGGCAACCCTTTTCACCCCCCTGAAAAAACTGATTTCCTCCCTTTTTGATCGCTTTTTTTATAAGCGGTCCTACAAGTACCGGAAGACGCTGCTCATCATCAGCAAGGAGCTCAGCCGGGAAAGGAACCTGGAGAAACTTGCCCAATCGCTTCTCGACTTGATCACAAACGCTCTTTCTCTGAAAAGCCTGGCCCTTCTTCTCCCCGAACGTGACGACAGCCCGGTCTTTGCCATCATCAGCGCCAAGGGAGAGTCCCAGGCTGTTGCCTGCACGATCACTTTCGATCCGACGTTTGTCGGCCATCTCAGGGAGAAGGAATACATCGCTGTCGATTCGTCAGCGGAGAGACGAGAGCTGATCAAAGGCGGAGAGGAACTCGCGGCGCTTGGATTTGTTCACTTCCTGCCGCTCAAGGTCGAGGACAAGCTGATCGGCTGCCTGGGGATGGGGAAGAAGCTCGACAACACTTTCCTCAACCGCGAGGACTGGGATCTTCTGACGACGATTTCCTCGTCGGTCGCTCTGGCCATCGAGAACGCTTCCCTCTACCAGCAGGCGAGTGTTCGCGCCCTCGAGCTCGAGAGACTCAAGGATTACAGCGAAAATATCATCGAGAGCCTGACCGTCGGAGTCGCCGTTCTCGACCAGAAGGGAGAGGTCATCGGCTGGAACCGGGTGCTGGAGGAAATTTTTGCCCGGGCCAAAAGGCAGGTGCTTGGCCGGAGACTCCAGGAGATCCTCGGCCCAGAGAACTTCCTGGCCCTCTTTCCCAGCGACACCCAGCAGGACTACCGGCTGCTGAGCGAGATCTCGCTGGAACTGCCGGGAGGAGAAAAGAGGATCTTCGACATCGCCAAGACCCCCCTGTTCGACAACCGGATGGTCCCCTACGGGACGATCATCGTCTTCGAGGATATCACCGACAAGATCCGCCTTCAGCAGCAGCTTGTCACCTCGGAAAAACTGGCTTCGATCGGACTCCTTTCGGCGGGCGTCGCCCACGAGATCAACACGCCTCTGACGGGCATCTCCAGCTACGTTCAGATGCTCCAGAAGAAGCTCACCGATTCCCATTACACCCAGATCCTGGGGAAGATCGAGGTCCAGACCGAGCGGGTTTCCCGGATCATCAAGAACCTCCTCAATTTCGCCCACAACCCGGCGGAGTCGGCCTTCCACAAAGTCTCCATTGCGGACAGCCTCCAGGAGATCATCTCTCTCATCGAGTACAAGCTCAAGGCGATGAACATCAAGTCGGAGATGGACCTGGCGTCGGTTAAGCGCATCTGGGGCCAGGGAGAACGCCTTCAACAGGTCTTCATCAACATCATCCTCAATGCCATCGACGCCATGCCCAAGGGAGGCCTTCTCCGCATCCGGGCGGCCCAGGAAGGACGGGATGTGATCGTCAAGATCGCCGACACCGGAACGGGAATCCAGCCGCAGCATCTCCCCCACATTTTCGACCCCTTCTTCACCACCAAAGGCATCGGCAAGGGCACCGGCCTGGGCTTGTCCATCTCCTATGCTATCATCAAAGAGCATGAGGGGCATATGACCGTCGAAAGTGAGGTCGGCAAAGGGACGTGCTTCACCATCTTCATCCCCGCCGACCTCGACCTGAAAAAATTGGGGCATAAAAGCTCCTTTGTCCGAAACTGACCATGGCTGAAAAAAAAGGGACCATCCACGTCATCGACGACGAACCGATTATCCACGAGGTCCTGAACCAGCTGTTGACCGCGGAGGGGTATGAGGTGGATCTCTCCTCATCGGGGGAAGAAGCCCTGGAGAAGCACTCTTCCCAAACCCATGATATGACCTTGCTCGACCTGTTGATGCCCGGGTTGGACGGAATCGAGGTCCTCAAGAATATCAAGAGGATTGACCCCCAGGCGGTGATCATCATCATCACGGCCTACGCTTCGGTGGAATCGGCCATCGCCGCCATGAAGATGGGAGCCTACGACTACGTCCAAAAACCCTTCAAGCACGACGAGCTGATCCTGATCATCGAGAGGGCCCTGGAGCACAAGCGTCTGCAGGATGAGAATCTCCGTCTTAAGGACGAGCTCGACCGCAAATTCAGCTTCGAGAACATCGTCGGCCGGAGCCGGCCGATGG
This sequence comes from Candidatus Aminicenantales bacterium, assembly GCA_049287565.1. Classification (GTDB taxonomy): domain Bacteria; phylum Acidobacteriota; class Aminicenantia; order Aminicenantales; family UBA8522; genus UBA8522. The sequence continues at coordinate 17,896 of JBAQGA010000059.1, read as the reverse complement.
ACCGGATCTTCGACCTGATCAAGGCCACCGCCCCGACGCGGTCGACCATCCTGATCCAGGGCGAGAGCGGAACGGGCAAGGAACTGGTCGCCCGGGCCATCCATCAGAACAGCGACCGCCGCCATTTTCCGTTCGTCGTCGTCAACAGCGGGACGCTCCCGCCCGACCTCCTGGAGAGCCACCTCTTCGGCCATGTCAAAGGGGCCTTCACCGGCGCCGTGAGCCAGAAAGAGGGGCTCTTTGAGGCGGCCGAGCGGGGAAGCATCTTCTTCGACGAGATCTCGACCGTGGGCCTCGAGACCCAGGCCAAGCTGCTCCGGGTGATGCAGGATAAGGAATTCATGCGACTCGGGGGAACCAAGACCATCAAGGTGGACACACGGATCATCGCCGCCACCAATACCGGCCTGGAAGAGCTCATCGCCCGCAGGGCCTTTCGCCCGGACCTGTTCTATCGGATCAACGTTATCAAGATCGAACTCCCTCCCCTGCGGGAGAGGAAGGAGGATATCCCTCTCCTGGTCAAGCATTTCATCGATATTTACAACCGCGAGAACGAAAAGACGATCGAAGGCATCACCGAGGATGTCCTGGAGATCCTGCAGAATTACGACTGGCCGGGAAACGTTCGCGAACTCGAAAACCTCATCGAGCGGGCGGTGGTCCTGACCAAATCCAAGCTCATCACTCGCAACACGCTCCCCCCCTTCCTTCTCGACCGGGGGACGCCCGACGAGAAGACTGAGGCCGAAGAGGAAAAAGAGCGGAATTTTAAGGAACAAACTCAGGACTTCCAGAGGAGGATCATCCTGAATGCCCTACGGCGGGCCAAGGGCACCCAGAAACTGGCGGCCCGTTCGCTGGGGCTGAAGCCGACGACACTGAACGAGATGATGAAGAGGCTGAAGATCGACGCGGACAGCCTGTCCTGAGCGGTCCGCCTCAGGAGACGCGAAATTTTCCCGGGACGGCCCGATCAGGATTGACCGCGATCTTGCGGGCGGGTCCCGGCAAGGAAAGCTCGAACTCCTGGCTTTTCTTGTTGATGACCAGCTTCTCGCGGTGAAGCGCCCCGCTCTCATCCTCCCAGGCAATCCAGAGCGGAAAGACAAAGGTGTCGACGAGCTGGTGCACCCTCACTTTCAAGAAAGAGCCGGTCTCTCTTCCTACGATCCAAGTGCTCACCCTGGTCTCGGGGAGGACGTGGGAATCGAACCACAGCCGGAAGAATTCGCTCAGGTCTCGTCCGGAGACTTTCTCCATCATCCTGCAGAACTGGCCTGTCGTCGCCGCCGAGTACTTGTGCGCGGCGAAGAATTCTTTCAACCCGGTGAAGAAGATCTCGTCGCCCAAAAGATCGCGGAGCATGTTCAGGATAAGGGCTGTTTTGTCGTAGACAATTGCCTGGTAGGCTTCAAAATCGGTAAAACTGAGGCGGGATCCCATGGTGATCGGTCCCCACTTGGACTTTTTTTCGGTCCAGCGGGAGAATTTCTTGAGGATGTCCGCCAGGGCATTTTCTCCATATTTCGCTTGGATATAGAGGACAGCGGCATATTGCGCCAACCCCTCGCTCAGCCACTGATCCCGGTACCTGGCCGAGGTAACCCCTTGTCCCCACCATTGATGGGCGATCTCGTGGGCGATGAAATATTCCCTCCATTTCGAGGAGAGGTCGACCGGGCTGTCCGGATTGCCGATCAATCGGCTGCGTATGCCGGAGTCCAATTGCGAGACCCGGGGGAGCTCATTCAGGACGATGAAAGAGGCCGGACTGTGGCCGCCGGCCGTCATCCAAAGCCTTTGGATGATGCGCAGGTTCTCAAAGGGGAAAGGACCGAACCGGGATTCATAGAACTCCAGGATCCGGCCGGCCTCATCCAGAAAGTCCTTCTTGGCCGAGCGGACCTGGGGCTCGGAATAGGAGGCGAGCGACGGGTTTCCCTCTTTCTCTCTGGTTAAACTCAGCCGCCCGACGAGGAAAGAAAGATATTTCAGCGGACGCTTCGTCTCGAACACCGAAAAGAAACTCCCGATCTTGTCGATCTCCGTCACCTTCTGGATACCGTTCAACACGCCTTGTTCGAGGAGCTGCCCGTTGGAGATTGAAGAATAATCCGGCGGGACGATGATCTTGAGCCGGGCGGTAAAATAATCTTCAATCAGAGGAGCCGGATACCACTGAGCCGATTGGCTGAACAGATAGGTGTCATACCGAAACGGGATCGGATGGATCTCTTTGACTTGCAGGGCCGCGACGGTATCGGTCACCTGAGCCGGCGGCTCCAGTCGCCCCCGGTAGAGGACTTCAATGGTGGCCTCGGCGTCCTTGGCGATCGGCTCCAGAAAATAAACACAGCAGACCCTTCCGGCCGGATCCTGGGTGAAGAAGAGTTCCCGCCGCTTCGCATCATAGATGCGCAGGATCTCCAGCTCCGGGTGCAGCTTGAATTTGACGGCGTCGAGTCGCCCCACCTGGCTGAGCAGGTTGATCCTGGCCTTGGCCGAAAGATAAAGGTTTCGCGGTTCGAAATCCAGCTCGATCTCGTAATGCTGGATGTCGTATTTCTGGCCGAAGGTGATGACCAGGCGGCTTCTTTCCTCGTCCGCCCCGGGCGAGTAGAGACTGACATACCGTTGCTTGGAGAGTTCGTAGAGACTGACTTCCTCCTCGGCGAAAGAGGAATAGACATAGGACAAATCGCCCCTTTTTCTGCCCCGGAAATAGATCGCCGCGTCCTCTCCCTGGGGCAGAAAAGACAGCGGTTCCGGACTGAGCGAGGTCTGGATGGTGAAATGGCGGGAACGGTATTTTTCGAATATCGAGGCGGCCCGGCTCATCTCATCTTCAGCGACCGATGAGGGACGGATCTCGACATGGCCGTCGATCTTGACGTTCCGATTGAAGAAGGCGGTGGAAATATGGAGGAAGGCGTAATCGATGCGATCCTCCAATACCTTATTTTTATAAAGCAGTTCGAGCTGATGCTTTTCGTTGGCATTCGAGGGAGAGAACGTCAGGCGGCCGTCGCCGATGATCAGAAGAGCCGTTTCCAGATCGGGAATATTATCATAAAAGACGAGGGCGTTGTGAAAGGTCAGGTTGATGTCGGCCTGGCTGATCTCGACCCGGGATGCTTTCTCGATGCGCTCGGCGGGCAGCCGGATCTTATAAAGCTGGCTGATGTTTCCCCGGATGCTCTTCTCCTTGATCCGCCAGCGGCCGTCACCGCTCTCCAGGAGCAGTTGCCATGTCTCGATCAGGGCGGCGGACGCGTTCTGGTAAGCGACCTGCAAAAAAATGGCCGACTCGGCCGGGTCAACGTTTCTCTTGTTGGCCCAAGTCATGGTCACCGATTCCATTTTTAAGAAATCGAAATATCGGGAGAGCTCTTTCCTCTGCGCATCCCTCAGTTCCGGGGCGTAAGCATCGAGGTAGGAGTCGAAACGGTGCGAAGAAAGGTCGTTCTGAAGCTCAAGGATGAACTCGGGGATGCCCTGGTTTCCCGAAGCCGCGGCGGGAACCAGCAGCAGGAGAAGAAGCGGCACAGCCCGGAGAAATGATTTCGGCTTCTTCATATGAATATTATAACAATAACCTCCGGATTTAACGAAGGCGTTGCTCCCGGCTTTCCCTTGCCGCCGCCGATTCGTCCCTGCCATCACCACTAAAAAAGCAGGATTCGTGCCAACTGTCTGGCTGGAGACGGCCCTTGATCCGACGGCAAAATCCCACTCCTGTAAAATTCCAGACTGTTACGTAAAGGATTTTTACATCCCCCCCCCAAAAAAAATAATATTTTCTGCGGTTTACTTGGAACCGGCCTTCTTGAATCGCTCTTCCCAGGTGACGAAGCTGTGGTAGTAGATCAAGTCGCCCTCGTCGAGGCCGCGGGTGATCTCGGTGATATGAGAGGTCGAGGAACCGAAGGCTTCCACGGCGTAGACAACGGCCTTCTCCGGGTCGACGTGCTTGCCGCAGGTGTAGATATCCAGGGCGACATAACCGTACTCGGGCCAGGTGTGCGTGGAGATGTGGGATTCGGAGATGACCACGACGCCGGAGACACCCTGGGGCGGAAACCGGCTGAACGAGATCGCCCAGACCTGGGCGCTGGCGACCTCGGCCGCCTTGACCAGGACCTGCTGGACTTTTTCGACGCTGCCGATGATCTTGGGGTCACAGCCTGAGGCTTCAACGATATAATGACGGCCGATGGTCTCATGAATCTCCTGCGCCATTTCTCTCTCCTTAATCTAATCAGGTATTAGGGTAGGTCATTGTTACCCGGCTGTCAAGAATAAGATGAGGGCTACCCTCAGAGGATAATCCGCTTCTCGTCTTTGACGACATTCAAGACGATGTGGGTGACCGTGCGGTCGATGAAGGGCAGAGAGAGAATGCCCTTGATGAAGTCGTTGAGGTCGTCGCGGCCTTTGAAGTAGCCGATGACGAGGGAGTCCCATTCGCCGGTGATGTCGTAGACGGCCGCCACCCGGCGGTCGGAGGAAATCTTTTCCTGGGTCTCCAGGAGTTTTCCCTTGGAGATGCGTAGGGCGATGATGGCCACGAGGTCGATACCGAAATGCTCGGGGTCGACGACCGGAACGTAGCCTTTGATGGCCCCGCTCGCTTCGAGCTTCCTGACCTTGTTGATGACGGCCGTGGCCGAAGTCCCGACCTCCTTGGCAATCTCCCGGTAACTTTTGCGAGCGTTCTGGTTCAGCGTCCGGACGATCTTTCTGGCCAGATCATCGATCATTCGAACCTCCGTTGATGTCCATATTTACTAAATATTTTATATCATTTGTAATTAATATCAAGAAATATATTGACATTTAATTCTTTTCGTGCTAATAAACGGCTCTTATGTTAAGATTCATCAAGCTGTGTTCCCGGCCTGAAACCCATCATAGGCAAACCATCGCCGATCGTCAACCCGAGATAAAAGAGATTCGAGAAGGAGGTGAATATGGCGGAATCCAATAAAGGACACCACAGGCCTTACGGTTTCAAGACCCAAAAAGAGGTCCTGGATTATGTCATGAACCCGACCAACAAAGTCGAGTTCATCCGGATCCATTTTCCCGACATCCTGGGGAGGCCGATGGACTTTTCCTTTCCCAGCAAAGAGCTGGAAAAGGCGTTCCGGGAAGGGAAAGGTTTCGACGGTTCTTCGATCCAGGGGTTCGTCCGTATCGAGGAAAGCGACCTGGTCATCAAGCCCGAGGCTCCCACCTTCCGCGTCCTCCCCTGGGAATACAGGGGGTTTTCGGAGGACATCACCTGGCGGGAAGCGATCATGTTCGGCGACATCATGACGCCCGAGGGTGATCACTATGAGGGAGATACGCGCTTTATCCTCAAGAAGGCTTTGGCCCGGGCGAAGAAGGAATTCGGCTTCGCTGACTTCAAGGTCGGCCCGGAACTCGAGTTTTTCCTCTTCCCGAGCGACCGGGACACTTCGCTCAGCGACCACGGCGGCTACTTCTTCAGCGGGAAATACGGCGGGATCCGGAAGGAAGTCCAGCTTCTGCTCAAGAGGATGGGCATCGCCTGCGAATATGATCACCACGAGGTCGCCCACGGCCAGCACGAGATCGATTTGAAGTACTCGAGCGCCCTGGAGATGGCCGATATCGGGATGCTCTTCCGTTACATGGTCAAGAAGGTCGCCCGCATGCACGGCCTCTACGCCACTTTCATGCCCAAACCCATCAACGGCCAGAACGGCAGCGGCATGCACGTCCATCAGTCCCTCTGGAGGAGTGGGAAAAACGTCTTCTTCTCGGCCAAGAACTCCTATCATCTCTCCGACCTCGCCCATCATTACATGGCCGGACTGATAAGCCACGCCCGCGAGATCTCAGCCGTCTTCAGCCAGTGGATCAATTCCTTCAAACGCCTGATCGAAGGCTATGAGGCACCCGTGTACATCGCCTGGGGGCAGAGGAACAGGTCCGCCTACATCCGCGTCCCCGAGTACCAGCCCGGAAAGGAAATGGCCACCCGGATCGAGCTGCGCTCCCCCGACCCATCCTGCAACATCTACCTGGCCTTTGCCACCATGCTCATGGCCGGCCTGACCGGGATCCGGGGCGGCTATCCTCTCCCCGATCCCGTTGAAGAAAATATCTACAAGATGTCGAACGCCAAGCAGAAGAGGCTCGAGATCCGGACCCTGCCGCGGAACCTGGAGGAAGCGGTCCGGCTGATGGAAAAGAGCCCGCTGCTCCGGGAGACCTTCAGCGATCATGTCTTCACCACGTTCATCGCCAACAAACGCGCCGAGATCGAGGAATACAACGTCAACGTCTCCGGCGAGTTCGAAAAGCAGGTCAGCGACTACGAGGTCAAAAAATACCTCCCCTTCCTTTAGTCTGCTGCTCGGGCTGACGAACCCAAGCCCGAGCCTCTTCTTGACAAAGCGGAATCCTCTTTGCTATAAAGTCCTTCTTTGTTCATAATAATTCGGGCTTCTTGTTTTTCTTTGATAGGAAGGAGTCATACATATTATTTCCGCTCTTGCCATCGCTCCCGCCTTGGCCTCGGACGGCCGGCATCATAGCGGCTCGTTCCTATCTCCCCCGACCTACCGCAACTTTCGAGATGGCGACGTGCCTGAAGAAGTGATCCCCTTCTGGAGGATACCGTGGAGACCATAAGTACCAAGGTCAAATCCGTCCTTAATAAACACGACTTTCAAAAAAAGGCCCTCATTCCCATCCTCCAGGAAATCCAGGCCGAATACAACTATCTTCCCGAGCTGGCGCTCCGGATCGTGGCCCACTCGCTCGAGGTGCCGCTCATCGACGTCATCGGAGTGGCCACGTTCTACCGGGCCTTCAGTCTGAAGCCGCGCGGCAAGCACATGGTTACGGTTTGCCTGGGAACAGCCTGCCACGTCCGGGGAGGGCCCAAGGTCCTGGCGGAATTCCAGAAGAAACTGAACCTCCAGCCGGGAGAAACATCGGCGGATGGCCTATTTACCCTGGAGACGGTGGCCTGCCTGGGTTGCTGCGCCATCGGACCCGTGGTCGTGGTCGATGGCAATTACCACGCCCAGACGACGGCGCGCAAGGTCGAGGCCATCCTAAAGAAGCATCTCAAGAAAGAGAAGACACATGGACGCTCTAAGAAAAACCGCCTCGACGCGTGAACTCAAAGCCCTGATCGCCGCGAAAAAGGCTGCGCGCGAGTCCGAGAAACGGCCGGTCCTGACCGTCTCGGCCGGAACCTGCGGGCAGGCGCGGGGTGCGCTCAAGGTCATCAAAGCCCTGCGGAAGACCTTGAAAAAGAAGAATCTGGAGGACAGCGTCAAGCTCAAAGTGACCGGCTGCCATGGATTCTGCGAGGTCGAACCCAACATCATCATCTACCCGCACAATCTCTTTTACCAAAAGGTCAGCGGAAAACAGGCCGAAGACATCATCAGCCAGACGATCCTCAACAACAGGGTCCTGGACGAACTCCTCTACACGGACCCGGCCACGCAGCAAAAGAGCCAGGCGGAAAACGAGATTCCTTTTTATAAAAAGCAGATGAGGCTTGTTCTCGGCGACAACGCCCTGATCGACCCGACCGATATCGGTGATTATCTCTCTATCGGCGGCTACGGCGCCCTGGCCAAGGTCTTGGAAACCCTGACCCCGGACGAGGTCATCGCCCAGGTCAAGGCCTCGGGCCTCCGCGGCCGCGGCGGGGCCGGCTTCCTGACCGGATTGAAATGGGAGTTGGCAAGAAAGTCCAAGAGCGACCTCAAATACATCATCTGCAATGCCGACGAGGGTGACCCGGGCGCCTATATGGACCGGAGCCTGCTCGAGGGGAATCCCCATCGCGTCCTCGAGGGCATGCTCATCGGCGCCTATGCCATCGGGGCAAGGGAAGGCTACGTCTATATCCGCGACGAATATCCCCTGGCCGTGGCGCACATCGGCCTGGCCATCGAGCAGGGCGAGAAACTGGGACTGCTGGGGGACGACATCCTCGGCACCGGATTCGATTTCCATCTGCGTATCGCCAAGGGCGCGGGCGCCTTTGTGTGCGGTGAAGAGACGGCCCTGATCGCCTCGATCGAAGGACGGGTGGGAGAACCCCGCCAGCGCCCGCCCTTTCCGGCATCGCGGGGCCTGTGGCGAAAACCCACAACCATCAACAACGTGGAGACCTGGGGCAATGTTCCCATCATCGTCAAAAAGGGAGCGGACTGGTACGCCGGCATAGGGACGGCCGGAAGCAAGGGGACCAAGATCTTCTCCCTGGTCGGCAAGATCAATAATACGGGCCTGGTCGAAGTGCCCATGGGCATCAGCCTCCGCGAGATCATTTTCGACATCGGCGGCGGGATCCCCGGCGGAAGGGAGTTCAAGGCCGTCCAGACGGGAGGGCCCTCGGGAGGCTGCATCCCCAGGGAGATGCTCGACCTGCCGATCGATTACGAGAGCCTGGCCAAAGCCGGGTCGATCATGGGCTCGGGCGGGATGATCGTCATGGACGAGAAGACCTGCATGGTTGATGTCGCCAAGTACTTCCTCAATTTCCTCCGTGACGAATCCTGCGGCAAGTGCATCTCCTGTCGCGAGGGCACCCAGCGGATGTGGGAGATCGTTAAAAAAATCACCGAAGGCCGGGGCACGCGGCAAGATCTCGCCCTCCTCGAAGAATTGGCCGGGATCGTCAAGGACGCCTCGCTCTGCGGATTGGGGCAGACGGCTGCCAACCCGGTTTTGTCCACACTTCGCTATTTCCGGCATGAGTACGAAGCCCACATCGACCAAAAGAAATGTCCGGCCCTGGTCTGTCAGGAAATCGTCTCCTCGCCCTGCCAATACGAGTGCCCGATCAGCCAGGAAGCCTCCGTCTATATCGCTCTCATCGCCAAGGGCCGCTTCGAGGACGCCTACCAGTTCATCGTCAAGGACAATCCGTTGCCCTCCATCTGCGGCCGCGTTTGCCATCATCCCTGTGAGAAGGTCTGCCGGGCCGGCGAAACGGGCGACCCGATCGCCATCCGGGCCCTCAAGCGCTTTGTCACCGACTACGCCATGCAAAAGGATCTTCGGCCATATCGTCAGGCGGCGCCCCAGATTAAGGCCAAAGTGGCCGTTATCGGAGCCGGACCGGCCGGACTGACGGCCGCCTATTATCTCGCCCTCAAGGGCTATCAGCCAACAATTTTCGAATCCCTGCCTGTTCCCGGCGGATGGCTGGCTAAAGGCATTCCCGACCACCGGCTGCCTAAAGACGTGCTGAACCGCGACATCGAGCATATCAAGAGTGCCGGTGTCAATATTCAGACGAATGCCGCTCTGGGCAAGGATTTCAGCCTGGACGACCTTTTCGCTCAGGATTTCAAGACGGTCTTTCTCGCGACCGGCGCCCACAAATCGATGAGGTTGGGGATCGAGGGGGAAAACTCTGAAGACGTTATCCAGGGAACGGAGCTGCTCAAGGCCGTCAACCTAGGCGAAAAAGTCAAGCTCGGCGCCCGGGTCGGGATCGTTGGCGGCGGAAACGCGGCCGTCGACGCCGCCCGGGTCGCAGTCAGGGATAAGAAAGTCAAAGAGGTCACCATCCTTTACCGCCGGACACGCCAGGAGATGCCCGCCTTCGCGGAAGAAATCGAAGCGGCCATTGAGGAGGGAGCGAAGATCCAGTTTTTGGTCGCTCCCATCCAGGTGCTCACCGAGAACGGCCGGGTGAAGGGCGTCCGTTGCCTCCGCATGCGGCTCGGAGACGTCGATGCCAGCGGACGACGGAGTCCTGTTCCGATCGAAGGCTCCGAGTTCACGGTGGACCTGGACACACTCGTCCCGGCCATCGGCGAGAGGGCGGACAGCTCCATCTTCACCGCCAAGGACCAGTTGAGCATTTCCCGGTGGGGAACCATCGAGGTCGACCCCGCCAACCTGACGACGGGACGACCCGGAGTTTTCGCCGGCGGCGATGCGGTGACCGGGCCGGGTACGGTCGTCGAGGCGATGGCCGCCGGAAAGCTGGCCGCCCGGATGATTGAAAAATATCTGGAAGGCGAAGGCCTGGAAAGAGAGTACGCGCTCACCCGTCCGTCCATCTACATCGAGTCCGTGGAGCTGACCGAGAAGGAGCTGGCCCGGACAAAGCGTCCCAAGATGCCGCGGCTCACCCGGACCGCCCGAAAGAAAAACTTCAAAGAGGTGGAGCTGGGATTGACCGAGGAGGCGGCGATCGCCGAGGCCAGGCGCTGCCTCCGCTGTGAGCTCGAGACCGAAGAGGGTAAGAAAGCCATCGGGAGGGAAAAATGATCACCTTCAGGATGAACGGTCTGGATGTTCAAGCCGAGGAGGGCTGGACGATCCTGGAAACGGCCAAGTTCTACGGCCTCGAGATTCCCACTCTCTGTTACAACGAGGGATTGAGCGTCTATGGAGGATGCCGTCTCTGCCTCGTGGAGATCGGTGTCAAGCCGAGGACGAAGCTCGTCTCTTCCTGCACCTATCCCGCCGAAGAGGGATTGGTCGTCCACACCGACACCAAGAGGGTCATCGAAGCACGCCGGATGATGATCGAGCTGATGCTTTCCGTGGCCCCAAACTCCAAGACAATCCAGGATCTCGCCTCCAAGTTCGGCGTCACCCGGATGCGCTTCACTCCCCGCAACGAGGAATGTATCCTCTGCGGCCTCTGCGTCCGGATGTGCGCCGAGCAGATGGACGGCCGGGCCATCGGTTTCCAGAACAGGGGCAACAAGAGGAAGATATCAACGCCGTTCGACATCCGGTCGGAGGAATGCCGGCTCTGCGGCGGCTGTATGTATATCTGTCCGGCCTGCCAGTTGCGCTGTCAGGGCCCTGAGGCCGAAACCGCAGTCTGCAACGCCTGCTTGACAATGGAACCCACCTGTCTGGACGCCTACGGCGAGCTCCAATGCTGGATGTATGACGCCGGGCGGTGCGGCACTTGCGTCCAGGAAACGCCGGCTGAGAAAGAGCCAAAATAAGGAAACAATGCACCCAATCGCTTCGAATAAAATCGCGAACATGAGGAGGTAATCATGGCCTATACGAAACTCAACCGAAGCGCGGCAACCTTGACCAAGAACAGGACAGAGGGATCGATCAGCCCGTTCAGCGGCATGTGCGTCACCTGTGTGGACGGCTGCATCGGCATGTGCGAGATCGGCAAATCGGCCTACCGGGGCGCGGAGGTCCTTTATCCGCAGCCGTTCGGCATCATCACGGCGGCCTCGGAGAAGGAATACCCCGTCGACCTCTCCCATTTCAGCATCATGGGGACGGCCGTCGGGGCCTACGGTGTGGAAGCGGACAGCGACAAGGCGACCTTTGAGAAGGTCAGCATCGAGACCGCTGTCGGCCGGGACAAGGGGATCAAACTCCGGGTGCCCTTCGTCCTCGGCGGCATGGGTTCGACCAACGTCGCCAAGCAAAACTGGCAGGGCCTAGCCATCGGAGCGGCCATCTCAGGTGTTATCCTGACTGTCGGCGAAAACGTCTGCGCCATGGACGAGGAATCCGAGATCAAGAACGGACGGATCGTCCGCTCGCCGGACATGGAAACGCGCGTCGGCCTCTTCCAGCAATGGCAGGACGGCTACGGCACGGTGGTCGTCCAGGCCAACGTCGAGGACACTCGGCTGGGAGTCCAGGAGTACGTCATCGAAAAGCTAGGGATTCAGGCAGTCGAGCTCAAGTGGGGCCAGGGCGCCAAGGACATCGGCGGCGAGGTCAAGATCAAAAGCCTGGCCAAAGCCCAGGAACTGAAGAGAAGGGGCTATATCGTCCTCCCCGATCCCGAGGATCCAAACGTCATCCAGGCCTTCGAAAAGGGAAGCTTCAAGGAGTTCGAGCGGCATTCCCGGCTGGGGATGGTCGAGGAGGAGAGTTTTATGAAAAGGGTCGAGGAGCTCCGCCGGGCGGGCGCGAAATATGTCTTCCTGAAGACCGGTGCCTATCGGCCCGCCGACCTGGCCCGGGCCGTGAAATTCGCCTCCAAAGCCAAGATCGACATGCTGACTGTGGACGGGGCCGGCGGAGGAACGGGAATGAGCCCCTGGCGAATGATGAACGAGTGGGGCATCCCGAGTGTGGAGATCTGGTCTCTCACTTACCGATACGCCCATCATCTGGCCAAGGCCGGCGAATACCTCCCCGATATCGTCTTCGCCGGCGGGATCACGTTCGAGGACCAGATCTTCAAGGCCCTGGCGCTCGGAGCGCCCTACGTCAAGGCGGTGGGCATGGCCCGAGGCCCGATGGCCGCGACCATGGTCGGCAAGACGATCGGCAAGCGCATCCAGGAAGGCCAGATTCCGGTCTACGTCGAACGGTTCGGTTCGAGCGCCGAAGAGATCTTCGTCACGGCGCCCGAGCTCAAGCGGAAATACGGGGAAAAATTCAACGAGCTCCCGACCGGAGCGATGGGACTTTACTCCTACTTCACGCGCCTGAGCCAGGGCGTCCGCCAGCTCATGGCCGGAAACAGGAAGTTCTCTCTCGGCTATGTCACCCGCGACGACATCGCCTCGCTGACCCAGGACGCCGCCACCATCAGCGGCATTCCTTACATCCTCGATGTCGATAAAGAGGAAGTCGAAAAGATACTGAAAAGCTGACCTCCCGCTCTGCATGTCATTGCGAGCCTTGGCGAAGCAATCTCCGGCGCATGGGGGGATTGCTTCGTCGCTGCGCTCCTCGCAATTACACTTGAGACACTCCAGGGGACGGCTCTCATTGGGAGCCGTCCTTTTTTTTAAGCGGCCGATGTGCTATAAATACGTCTGATTTAAAATGAATATCATCAGCATTGTCATCAGCCTATTTGTTTTGCTCTTCGCCATCACCATCCATGAGGCCGCGCACGGCTGGGCGGCCTCGAAGTTCGGGGACGACACGGCCCGGAGGATGGGCCGGGTGACCCTCAACCCGATCGCCCATATCGACCCGTTCGGCACGGTTCTTCTGCCGCTCCTTCTCGTCATCATGAGAGCCCCTGTGTTCGGCTGGGCCAAGCCCGTGCCCGTGAATCCTTTTAACCTCAGGAATCCCCGGAAGGACAACCTCTGGATATCGGCGGCCGGGCCGATGGCGAACATCCTGGCGGCCGCCTTCTCGCTCTTCGCCATCATCCTGATCAAACTGCTCAGTCCGAGCGCATCGGCGTTTCTTTTAAACTTCCTCACGGGACGGGGAGGGCTATCGGGTGGTTTCCACCCCATGGAAGCCCTCGCCATCATCTTTTTCTACGGCGCGCTCGTGAATTCTTATCTCGTTGTCTTCAACCTCATCCCCGTGCCTCCTCTCGATGGAAGCGGCGTCCTGATGGGGCTTCTCTCCGAAGAGGCCGCCCAGAAGTACGAGCGGCTGCGGCCCTACGGTTTTCTCATCGTCCTCGGCCTGATCTATCTCGGAGTCCTGAGCGTGATCATCCGGCCCATCCAGATTCTCATCTATACCGTCGTTTTTCTATGACCATGAGCGAACACAAGAAAAAGATCGTCCTCAGCGGCGTTCGTCCCACCGGGCCCGCCCACCTGGGCAACTACGCCGGCGCCATGCGGAACTGGCTCCGCCTCCAGGACGAATACACCTGCTTCTATTCGATCGTCACCTGGCATGCCCTCAGCTCGGAATACCAAAATTCCAGGATCATCAAGGATTTCACCTTCGAAATGGCCGTTGACTTGCTCAGCATCGGCCTGGACCCCGAGAAATGCGTCCTCTTCGTTCAGTCGGAAGTCAAGGAGCACGCCGAGCTCCACCTCCTGCTCTCGATGATCACACCCCTCCCTTGGGTGGAAAGAGTGCCGACGTTCAAGGATATGCAGAAAGAACTGGAGGACAGGGATATCAACACCTACGGCTATCTCGGTTATCCCGTTCTCCAGACCGCCGATATCCTCATCTACCGGGCCGAGATCGTCCCCGTGGGCGAGGACCAGACCGCCCATCTAGAACTAGCCCGGGAGATCTGCCGCCGTTTCAACCGCCTCTTCGGCGAGGTCTTCCCCGAACCCCAGCAAATGCTCACCGAAACTCCCTGGCTGGCCGGGACGGACGGCCGGAAGATGAGCAAGTCCTTCGGCAACGCCATCTATCTCAAAGATTCTCTCGAGGTCATCAGGGAGAAAATCGCGCCGATGGTGACCGATACCCGGCGGAAGCGGCGATCGGATCCCGGAGAGCCGAACGACTGTCCGGTCTTCACCCTGCACCGCGCCTTCGTCGACAAAGAACGCCGCGAGGAGCTGGCCAGAGAATGCCGCCGGGCCGGGATCGGCTGCCTGGAATGCAAGAATGTCGTCATCGACAGCCTTATCCGCCTGCTGACTCCCTACTGGGAAAAGCGAGCCCTCTACGAAAAAAATCCCGCCCAGGTCCGGGCGATCCTCGAGCAAGGGAACGATCGGGCTCGCCGGACCGCTCAAGAAACCATGGAGGCCGTCCGAGCCGCCGTCGGATTTTAGAAAGGGACAGACGCCTGCAGACCCCGATGGAGACCTCAGAAAGCTACCAAGTCAGGCTGGAGATTTTCGAAGGACCTCTCGACCTTCTGCTGTTCCTCATCCGCAAGAAGAAGATCGATATCCATAACATCCCGATCGCCGTCATCACCCGGGAGTACCTGGATTACCTGACCCGCAAAGAGCAGATCAACCTCGACCGCGAAGCGGAGTTCGTGCTGATGGCGGCACTGCTCATCCACATCAAATCGCAGCTTCTCCTGCCCCGCGAGGAATCCTTCCTCGAAAGCGCGGACCCGCGCCGTTTTCTGGTTGACCAGCTCGTCGAGTTCCAGAAAATCAAGGCCGCCTGTTCCCTCCTCAAAGAACGGGAGGAAGAACAGCTGTCGCTCTGGACGCGCGAGATCCTGCCCCTTCTTCCTGAACCGGGGGAGCCCGACCTGGTCGAGGTCTCGCTGTTCGACCTGGCCGAGACCTTCTTCGTTCTGATGAAACGGAAGGAGGCGGAGAACTTCAAGGTCGTCCGAGGAAAGGACTATTCGCTCGAAGAAAAGATGAAAGAAATCATCGCCGAGCTGGAAAAGGAAAAGGTTCTCGATTTCCTGGAATACTTCAGCCGGCAGGAGACCCTGGAGGGGGCGATCGTCTCCTTCTTCAGCCTGCTCGAGCTCATCAAGGCCCGGCTGGTGATCGCCATCCAGGAACAACTCTTCCAAACCATCAAAGTCTGGCTGCGCAAGGAATCATCGATGAGGCAATGATCATGGCACCTGGCTTGAAAGAGATTATCGAAGCGCTGATTTTCGTCTCCCTGGAACCGCTGTCGCTCGAAAAGATCAAGGAGACCCTGGCCGACCATCCTCCGGAAGAGGTTGAACAGAGCCTCCGGGAGCTCCTCCGGGACTGCGCGGCTCCCGGGCGCGGCATCTCCGTCATCCAGAGCGGGGGAGGCTATGTCTTCACCACCCGGCGGGAGTTTGACCCCTGGGTGAGACGGTTTCTGAAGATAGACCGCAAGAGCAAGCTGACATCGGCCTCCCTGGAGACTCTGTCCATCATTGCCTATCACCAGCCGATCACTTTGTCCGAGATCTCGGCTCTCCGCAACGTCGATTCTTCGTACACGATCAAGACCCTGCTCGAGAAGAAGCTGATCAAGATCACCGGACGAAAAAAGAGCCCGGGAAATCCCTTGATCTACCGGACGACCGAACGTTTCCTGGCTTACTTCGGGCTGAACAGCCTGGAAGAGCTGCCGACCGAGGAGGAGATCGCCAGGATCCTCGGGGAGGACAAGACGGATGAGCAGGAACAGAAGCCCTAGAGCACTGGCGACGACCGCCTTCTGTTTGATCCTCTGGTCCATCTCTCTCTCCACGCCCAGCTGCCGGAAGCCCCGGGAGGATTCGCCGGCGCGTTCGGCCGACCGCCACGCGCCTTTCAACTATAGCGGACGCCGGGCCATGGTCGTGGCCGCCCATCCCCTGGCCGTCGAGGCCGGTCTGAAGATGCTCCGGAACGGGGGGAACGCCGTCGATGCGGCGATTGCCACCGCCTCCGCCCTGAACGCGGCCGAGCCCTTTGCTTCGGGGATCGGAGGGGGCGGGTTCATGGTCATCCATCTGGCCGGGGAAAAGCGAACCACGGTGATTAACTTCCGGGAAAGAGCGCCACACCTCGCCTCGCCGCGTATGTTCAAGGACAAAGGCGATGAAGAGAAGGATTGGCGGACGGCCAGCGGTCTGGCCGTAGCGGTGCCGGGGGCCTTGGCCGGCTGGGACTTGGCCCTGAAGAAATACGGCACACGGCCCTTGGCCGAGGCGATGACCGAGGCCATCGCCATCGCCGAGCGGGGATACATCATCAGCCCGACCTTCAGCGACATCAGCAAGGAAGAATATGAACGCCTGATCAAGAATCTCCCTGAGGGAAGCGGCTATCTGAATGACGGACTTCCCTATGAACCGGGAGACCGCTTCCGGAATCCAGACCTCGCCAGGACGTTGCGGCAGATCGCCGCCGGGGGAGTGGAGGAGTTCTACCGGGGTGAGATCGCCCGGAAGATCGTTGCCGCGGTCCAAGATAAGCGAGGAATCATGACCCTGGAGGACCTGGCGTCCTATGAAGCCGTTGAAGTGGAACCTTTGCAGGGGACTTACAAGGACCTCACGATCGTCACCGCTCCTCCTCCCGCCTCGGGAGGCCTGCACCTCATCCAATTCCTCAACATCATCGAGTGCTGGCCGGTCGAGGCACGGGAGATGAACTCTGCCGCCTATGTCCATCACTTGAGCGAAGCTCTGCGTTTCATCTTCGCTGACCGGGAGCTCTACCTCGGCGACCCGGAGAGTGTCCCCGTCCCCGTCCAAGAGCTCATTGCCAAAAACCGTGCGGCCACGGTCGCCTCGCTCGTCCGGGACGATCGACCGCTCGATGCCTATCCGCCTCCCGGGCTCAAACTAAAAGAGAAGGATGCCGCCAATACCACGCATCTCTGCGTCGTCGACGAGGCCGGAAACATCGTCTCACTGACCCAGTCCATCAATGATTTCTTCGGAACGGGGATCGTGCCTGAAGGAACGGGCATTCTTCTCAACGACCACATGGATGACTTCGCCTTCGACCCGGAATCCGTCAACGCGCCTGGACCGGGACGCCGCCCCGTAAGCTTCATGGCTCCGCTCATCATCTTCAAGGAGGATAAACCCTTCATGGTGCTGGGTTCTCCGGGAGGGGCGCGGATCTTCTCCTCGCTCACCCAGATTATCCTCAATGTGACTGAATTCGGGATGTCGCTCGATGAAGCCATCGAGGCCCCGCGCTTCTTTTCCTTTTCGGAGGGAGGAAAGGCGGCTTCCATCGAGGTCGAATCCCGTTTGCCGGAGGTGGTCATCCGGAAGCTCCGGGAGATGGGACAGGAGGTCGACGTCCTCAAGGACTATGACAAGCACTTCGGCGGCGCCCAGGGAATCATGATTTTGCGGGATAAAGGAATCCTTCACGGAGGCGCCGATTCGCGCCGCGATGGCGTCGGAGCCGGTTATTAGAATGGCTCGGGTTTGGATTCGTCAGCCCGCTCGCTTCCCCAGCGGGCTCTTGGAGGGGGAATCCGCTTCGCCTTCCCCCTTCCAACGGTCGCTTCGCTCCCTGCCTCCCCTGCTCGGACTGCGTCCTGCGACCAAGGGGGCCATCCCCCTTGGAACCCCCGTTGCTTTGCTTCGCAAACCAACAACCTCACTCCTATTCCTTCTTTTTCCCAGGGTTTGGGGCAGTGGCAGGAGAAACCCGTATGAGGAATGAGCCGGCGTCGCGAGGCGTCGAAGGCGCCGTGGCGATCTCATGGAGATTGCTTCGTCACTTTGTTCCTCGCAATGACAATTTCCGCGCTGGGGAGAAAACGGGCGCGGTTTCGATGCCACTGCCCCGAACCTTCC
>JBAQGA010000058.1:0-5752 GCA_049287565.1 Candidatus Aminicenantales bacterium | reverse complement strand
CTCATGTTTATGTTCTGGATTGGAGGGGAAAAACGGTAAGGAAATTCAACGACGGGGGAGACTATCTTCTCGGCTTCGGCGGCCCGGGACAGGGTCCGGGCGAGTTTTCCTCACCCGAGGCGATCCGGTTTCTGCCGAACGGACAGCTCATGGTTTTTGAGGGCGAAAGCCAGAAATACTCCTGTTTCACTAAAGACGGCCGATTGGTGCGAACCGGCCGGTTTCAAAAGCTCATGTTCCCGCCCTATTTTGGGCTCACGAACGGCCACGTCATCGCCGTGAACGTGCTCTATGATTCCGATAAAACGGAGTCCATCCTGGGAATATACGACGAGCGATGCGATCTCGTGAAGGTGTTGTCCCGGAGAGAGAGAAAGGCGGATCCGCCATGGCCGACGGGTGGAGACCTGAATGCTCGGGCAAGGAGGATAGCGGACGCCATATCCAGGGTGGCCTTCAGGCCTCAGAATCTAGCGGCTCTCGACGGCAGCGAAAACATCTACTTTGCGTTCACCGATAAGTATGAAATTCGGATTATGCTGGCCGACGGCCGACTCAACAGGATCATCCGGACGGAATTCCCTTGTCTCCCGGTCAGGGAGAAAGACCGGCGGGCCTTTTTGGAAACGCGGTTGCCCGAGGACATATCAACATGGCGGACCATGGATGAGTCCCTCAGAAATCAGATTCAGAAGATGATAGAGTTTCCCAAGAAGACGCCGGCTTTTTTAGGCCTGATTCCGATGGATGACGGCTATCTGCTGGTGGTTCGCCGCGGGCACTACGGACACAACGCCTTGATAAATATCTTTGATCCTTCGGGTCGATTAATCATCGAAAAAGAACTGCCTTTTGGCATCACGGAGGGAATCTGCAGAGGCGGCAGGCTCTATACGATCTCTAAAGATGAGGACGGCAATCGCTATGTTCAATGCTATTCTTATCAACTTGTTCAATAAAACCATGGAGAGCAGCCCGGGCCGATGATCCTGGAACTGCAAAAGGAGCTGACCTATGGCCCCGTCCGGTCGAGGCGTCTGGGCGCGTCCTTGGGGATCAACCTTTTTCCCGGAAATATCAAGCGATGTCCCTTCGATTGCGTCTATTGCCATTTCGGATGGACGCAGAACAAATCGTCCCGTCTGAGCCGGGGGATTGTTCCGTTGCCTTCACCCGTTGAGGTCGAAGAGGCCGTCCGCCGCGCTTTGGAGGACCTTCCGGCGCTTCCCGCATATCTCACGTTTTCGGGTAACGGCGAACCGACGCTGCATCCGGACTTCCCGGAATTGGTGGATCGGGTTGTCTCCCTTCGAAAGAAGTTCCAAGGCAGGTTGCGGGTAGCCGTGCTTTCGAATTCCGCGGGGATCATGCAACCTTATGTCCGGGCGGCGCTCACCAGGCTCGACGTCCGCATTATGAAGCTCGACTGCGGGACAGAGGAGGTCTTCCGGCGCTACAATCGGCCCATCGAAAGCCTCCGCCTCGAAGCGATCACCGAGGGCCTGATTGCTCTGGCCGAGGCGTCTCCCGTCGTGCTCCAGTCCCTTTTCGCCGGCGGCGGGGAGGGGAATCTTGAAGAAAAACATGTTTCGGCCTGGATCGACAGAGCGCAAAGGATCGTGCCCGCCGAGGTTCAGATTTATACTCTCGCCCGGGGCTATCCGGCCGGCGATCTTCGCCCGGCTTCGACGGTTGCCCTGGCGAATCTGGCCGCCGAAGCTCAAAAAAAGGGAATTCCCGTTCATGTCTATTGAGAGCTGTCTGCCACTCATGGGCTGTTTATTTACCGAAGACGGCGCCGCATTTTGTGAGGGAGGGCGGAAATGATCAGGAATTGGCTGAAAACCGCTTTGAGAATCCAGAGAAAATCCAAGGTCTACTCCTTCATCAACATCGCCGGTCTGTCCATCGGCATGGCCTGCTTCATTCTGATCACGCTCTATGTCCGGGATGAACTTGGGTATGATGAATTTCACAAAAAATGCGACCGGATCGCGCGGGTCTTCAGCATGGAATTCGACAACGGCGAGTGGAAGAATGATGCCGGGACTCCCGACCTTTTGGGCCCCGCCCTGGCCAAGGAATTTCCTGAGATCGCCGGTTATGTCAGGTTTTTTCATCCTCCCTGGATTGACAAATGGCCTATTTTCGTCAACGACCGCTGCTTCTATGAGGAGAATTTGTTTTTCGCCGACGCTTCGATTTTTGAGGTCTTTACATTTCCGCTTGTCCTTGGGGATCACGAGACTGCCCTCAAAGAGCTGAATTCTATTGTCCTCTCCGAAGAGACGGCCAGAAAATACTTCGGCCAGGAGGATCCTATGGGGAAAGTCCTGACCATTGATAACCGGGTCGAGGCCAAAGTCACGGGAGTCGCCCGAAACGTTCCCCGGAACTCACATTTCCGGTTCGATCTTCTGGTGTCCTTCGCGTCCAATCCGGAGAAGTGGGCGCTCAACAATTGGCGGACCCATAATTTTTACACTTATGTTCTCTTCCAGCAGAAATCCGATCCCTTGGAGTTCGGGGACAAGCTCGCGGCTTTTGTCCGGAAACATTTCGGCGACGTCAAGAGCGAGAAGTTGGCCCTTCAGCCTTTGACCGATATTCACCTTCATTCCAGGAATATCCAGTATGAAATGGCCGACGACAACGGCGATGCCGTTTACGTTTACGTTCTTTCCGCCGTCGCCATATTCATCCTCCTCATTGCCGGCATCAATTTCATGAACCTGACGACGGCCCGGTCCGCCGGCCGCGCCAAAGAGGTCGGCCTGAGAAAAGTCATCGGGGCCGACCGGAAGAACCTGATGAAGCAGTTCCTCGGAGAATCCCTCGTGTTTTCTTTTCTCGCGGCTCTCCTCGCTCTCGCCCTGGTGCAAAGTTTTCTGCCCGCGGTCAATCACCTCACGAACAAAGACTTATCCCTTATCCAAAGCCATCCCATTCTGATCGGTCTCTTTCTCATCGGACTGGCCGCCCTGGTCGGCATCCTTGCGGGAAGCTATCCCGCGTTTTTCCTGTCTGCTTTTCGTCCCGCCGGAGTGCTGAGGGGCCGCTTTGGGACCGGCTCGAGAGGAATTCTCTTCAGAAGGATTCTCGTCATCGCCCAGTTCTCTATTTCCGTTGTTCTTGTGGTGGGGACGCTTGTCATATCAAAACAGCTACGGTACTGCCAAAACAAAAATTTGGGTTTCGTCAAAGAAAACGTCTTTGTGCTTCCGGTCCGGGACATGCAAGCCAGGGCCAATTTTCAGTCCTTAAAAAACGCACTCCTTCTTGACCCAGAAATCATCAACCTCACCGGCTCGGAGGCGGTCCCCGGAAGAAGTGTCGGGGTGAGGGGCATGCTTCCGGAAGGAAATTCCTGGAATCCGCGAAATTCCCTTTTTGTCTCATACGACTTCTTTGAGACCTACGGGATCGAGATCAAAGAGGGCCGAGGCTTTTCGCTGGATTTTCTGTCGGATCGGGATGATGCGTATATCATCAACGAAGCGGCCGTCAAAGACTTCGGCTGGAATTCACCCATCGGGAAAAGATTGATCTGGCGGGGAGACCGGAACGGAAAAGGCTATGTGATCGGCGTCGTTGCAGACTTTCATTACAAGTCTCTCCATCAAGCGATCGAGCCCCTGGTCATTCAACTCGACCCGCACGCCTGCTCTTATGTTTCTATCCGGATCAAAACAGCCCATGTCCTGGAGACTATGAGCCGCATCCAGAAGACCTGGCAGGCCGTCAATCCAAATCGTCCCTTTGAATACTTTTTCCTGGACCAGAATTATGATCGGCTTTACCGCTCGGAAAAGAGGACGGGCAAGCTTTTCGGCTATTTCACCTTTCTTGCCTTGTTTATTTCCGGCCTGGGCCTCTTCGGCCTTGTGTCTTACGCTGCCGAACAGAGGACAAAAGAAATTGCGGTGCGCAAGGTCCTCGGCGCTTCCCTTCCCAATATCATGAGCCTTCTTTCTCAAGAACTGATCCTTTGGGTCCTGGCATCCAACGTTATCGCCTGGCCGGTCGCCTATTACGCTATGAGCCGCTGGCTCCAGAATTTTGCCTTCCGGACAAACATCGGGCTGGGAACGTTCATCTTGGCGGCTGTGTCAACCCTCATCATTGCGTTTTTGACCGTCAGCTTCCAAACTTTCAGGGCTGCGTTGGCCAATCCGGTTGATTCGCTGCGGTTTGAATAAGATGAAAAGGAAGTTCAAAATCGAATGGCTGGGCTACCTGGGGCTTCTCGGTTTTATGGGTTTCATCTGGGAACCCTTAAGGGGACTCCGAGTCGGCATGCTGTTGTGCCTGTTTTTTGCGGCTCCGTACAGAAGAAACGTACGGCTGCTCTTCTTCGTGGTAACCTATGCCATCGGCCAGGGGGTTGCTTTAATCCTGGCCCTAGGCCGCCTGCCCAAACCAGGATCCTATTCCCAGAGGACGGAATTCATTCTCCCATTCAAAGGACTGTGGGATGTCGAAAGCGGAGGCGTCGGAAGGAAGGATTCTCACTCCTGGCGTATCCTCAATCAGCGCTACGCTTATGATTTCCTCATTCGAGATGACCAGGGACTGACTCATTCGGGGAAGGGGAGAATACTCGCGGACTATTATTGCTTCGGCCAACCCATATACGCTCCCGCGGACGGCATGGTCGTCCGGGTGAAGGATGGGATCCCGGATAATTCAGAGTTCGGAGACGCAGATTGGAAAGCCCGGGATCCAAAAGGCACCTATGTGGTCATTCGGCATGAATTACTTCACCGATGCCATCGACTACACCAAGATAAAGATCCTGGATGTCTTCGACAAGCAGAGACTCGCCCGCTGCCAAATCTCCCACGGCGAGGTCCACGTCGCCACCCAGGTCGTGGGTTTCAAGAAGATTAAGCTCTTCACCCAGGAAAATGTCGGCGCCGGCAACCTCAGCCTTCCCCAGAACGAGATGCACACAACCGCTTACTGGCTGACCATTCCCGCCGCGCTCATCCAGTCCCTGCCCTTCTCCTCGGAAGAGAAGATCAACGGAATTTTCGGCCTGGCGTACTTGCTTCATCATGTTTCGCCGCTGTTCATGATGTGCGACCTCCACGATGTGGGAGTGTCTGTCGGTGACAACCTGACGGGCGAGTCTGTCCCGCCGCGGGATATCCTTCCGCGTATCGCCACCTTCGACGAAAATCCCGTCTTCATCGAGCCCGACTTCGAACCCAATATCTTTATCTATGACAATTATCCCGGCGGTATCGGGTTGAGCCCGGCCCTGTTCGAACTGGAAAAAGACCTCCTCAAGCATGGCCTGAAGACGATCAACGTCTGCCCGTGCCAGGAGGGCTGTCCCTCATGCGTGGGTCCCGCCCGGGAAACGGGCCGTCAGGCCAAGCAGGTGGCCCGGGAGATCCTGCGGGGACTTCTCGAAGAATAGAAGGTGGGCTCAGAGGGAGGTTACTTTCTCCAGCTTTTTCTTGTCGCCTCTCGTTTCCATTTCCCTCCATCGGGCGGTAACTCCGGTTGACGCTTTCCGGCCTTGATTCGGGCTTCCGGGCAGGAGTTCATCCCGTTCTTTCAGGAGGATGAAGGTCTATCCATGGCCTTGGCCCGTTTCTTGAGGCCATTCTCCCGCCATGGCGGGAGTGTATCGTCCCCGGCATCCCGAGCGGACTGTCCTTTATCGGGTGTTATTTCATTACTTCGACCGTTTCCTGGCCGAGTATGAGGGCCGCTTCGAGAAGGAACACGGTTTCTTCCGCCC
>JBAQGA010000057.1:0-4865 GCA_049287565.1 Candidatus Aminicenantales bacterium | reverse complement strand
TCAATGTCCACAGCCGCGTCCGGGCCAAGACAAAGAAAGAGGCCGAGCGAGTAGGAAAGTATATGATCCGGCCGTTGCTCTCCCTGGAACGCCTCTTCCTGGATGAACGGGAAGCCCGCGTCGGCTACCGGTATGGCCAAGAGGCCAAAGATCTCGAGCGCATGGACTACCTGGAGTTCATCGCCCGGGTGACTTCCCATATTCCCGACAAGGGCCAGGTCACGGTGCGATATTATGGGTTATACGCCAACGCTGTCAGCGGGCATGCAATAATAACCCCTTATGGGCAACGAAAAATAACCCCCCTCTATGAAGAAAGGGGTTATCAAGATGCATCATGAACGTGTATTGTTCCTTCCGATGTCCACATCGGAAGGAGAACGGATGATCAAGGCAGATCTGTGGCACGAGATTCACAGTCGGCACAAGCTCAAGGAGAGCAAGAAGTCTATCGCTCGGGGTTTAGGATTGCACATCCTGACGGTCCGGAGGATTTTGCGGCAGTCTGAACCGAAGGCATACAAACGGCTGCCGTCGGAGAAAACGGTGATCACGCCCTACAAGGATTACATCCTGCAGCGTCTAGCGGCGGTCGGGTACTGCGCCCAAGCGATCTTCGAGGAGCTGCGAGTCCGTGGGTACGAGGGGAGCTACGATGCGGTCAAGCGGTTCGTGAGCCCGCTGCGGAAGGAAGCGAACCAGGAGGCTGTGATGCGGTTTGAGACGCCGCCAGGGCGGCAGGGCCAAGCGGATTGGGGCCAGTGCTGGACAACAATCGCCGGGAAGAAGACAAAAGTCCACCTCTTTGTCCTGACCCTGGGGTTCAGCCGGAGGATATACGCTGCGGCCACCTCCGACGAGAAGATGCCCGCCTTCCTGCGCTCCCATGAAGAGGCCTTCGACTTCCTGGGAGGGGTGCCTCATGAGATCGTCTATGACAACCTGAAGTCGGTTGTCCTGGGCCGGGACTTTGAGGGCTCGAGGTTCGAGTGGAATCCCGTCTTCTGGGACTTCAGCCGGTATTATGGCTTCCGGCCCAGACCTCACAGACCTTACAGGCCTCAGACCAAAGGCAAGGTTGAGTCTGGCATCAAGTACGTCAAGCGATTCCTCCGGGGGAAGGAGTTCGCCAGCCTTGACGATCTCAACGCCCGCCTTCTCGAATGGATCGTCACTGTCGCCGACCAGAGACTCCATGGGACGACGCACCGGAAGCCGGCCGAGATGTTCCTCGAGGAAAAAGAGCTTCTTCTCTCCTGCCAAGGACGGCGGGCCTATGTGCTCGAGGATCGGGCTGTGCGGCATGTCTCCAAAGACTGCCTGGTGGCTTTCCAGACGAACCGCTACTCGGTGCCGTACCGTCTGGCCGGCAAACATGTTGAGGTCCTGACCGACGGGGAGATGATCAAGATCTACCACTCAGGTGAGCTCGTTTCCTGTCATTCTCGCCTCGAGGGTTCCTATCAGTCGAGCATCGACCGATCGCATTACTGGGGCCTCTTCAAGCCCGCGGCGCCGACAGTACCGCCCCCTGATGAAGTCGAGGTCCGGGACCTGGCTGTCTATCAGAGCCTCCTTGAAGGAGGCGCGCTGTGAGCCTCTCTCGCATCCAGGACAACCTCCATCATCTCCGCCTCTACAAAATCCATGACCGGCTCGAGACGGCGCTTGAGGAAGCCGCCAAGAACAATGTCTCCTACACCGACTTCCTGGACGATCTCCTCTCCCAAGAGGTCGCCTCCAAGCAAGAAAAAAACATTGCCCTCCGCACCGCCATCGCCAAGTTCCCCTACGTCAAGACGCTCGAGAGCTTCGAGTTCGCCTTCCAGCCCTCGATCGATAAGAAACGGATTAAGGAGCTCGCGGAGTGCCGGTTCATCCCCAACGGCGAGAACGTCATCCTGCTGGGTCCTCCCGATCCCGATACATAATGCTCACCTCTCTATGTTGTTGTCTCTTCGGAAAATAGTTTTGCCTGGTTGGAGGTCAGCGGGAACTCCGGAGAACCCGGTTCGTTGTTACTGAGCATGCTTCCGTAGCTGTCGAGCTCCGCCTCGGCGATGATCCAAGGGGCGCCTTGGCAGACCTGGGTTGCCGGGAGGAGGCCCCGGCGGATGGATTTGTAGATTTTTGACTTGTGGACGCCAAGCCTCGCCGCGGCTTGATCAAGGAACATCTGGCCGCGTCTCTCTACTTCCCCTTCCTTGTAGACGGCAATGCCGTGATCACTTCGAAATACCGTCACCCGCGCTTGGGTCCAGGAGTTACCTTTCGCCGTTTTCTTCCCGAGACGATTCAACAAGGAAGCGATCTTATGATCGGGAGCTATCCGGGCCAACTCCCGGATCAGCCTCTCGGTCTCAAGGTCGGTCTTCCAGCGGTGCATTCCTGTGCGGCTCTTCGGAAACTGAACCTCGCTGTGATCGCCCCCCTCCCAGTGAACAACGCCGGTCACCAGCCCTTGGGATATCGAAACGACGATCTCTTTGACGGCCAGCCGGAGGATCCGCTTTTTCAGTTGGACGTCGCCCGCGGCTTGGCCCCAGACCAATGGCAGATCTTCGCCGAGCGCCATGAGTTCCTGTTTGTCTTCAAGGCTCAGCTTATTCTGCGGCGTCATCGTTTGAAGCTCGGCCTCCAGGTCCTCGACAAGCCGGAGCTTCCCGTTCCAGCGACGCTCCAGCTCACCGGCCACCAGGCGATTTTCCGGGTCCGCAAGGTCGTACTGCTTCCGCGCCCGTTCGGCTTCGTAGCGGGCTTGTTCGAGGGCCATCTCCTTCTGTCTCCTCTCCTGAGACCCCTTCTCTTCTATCCGCCGCGCCGCCTCGAGGGCGGCCTCGATCCCGAGGGGCGAGAGGACCGTCAGCAGTTCTTCCGTGATCACGCGCTCGAGCCGGAGCGCTCCAATGCTGATACAGTGCCCGGCCCCGTGGTTGATCGCCGCGCCCCGACACGCATACCGGACCACCCGGCCTCCGTTGCCCGAGTAGGTCACATGTATCTTCCGGCCGCAGTGGCCGCAGCGCAGAAGACCCGCCAGGAGACCCGGACCCCTTTTGACCGACCCCCTCACCAAGGCTCCTTTCATGTTCGCGTTTTCCGCAATCACCTGCTGATTATGCAGATACTCCTCCCACCCAATGTACCCGTCATGGTGGTCCTTTATCAAGACCGACCATTCCGGCCGTTGACGGCGATAGCCCCGAACGGTCCGTTTTTGACCCTGTTCGATCCTCGTGCGAGTGTAGGTCCGTCCGAACGCGTAGGCGCCGCTATAAACAGGATTCGTAAGAATGTGGTGCAGGGTGTTATAGACGGGCAACTTCCAGGAGACCTGCGTCTCCTCGCTCCGCCGGCTGCGGACGGGAAGCTGAATGTTCTTTTCCCGGAACCAAAGCAGAACCTGACGGACGCTGACCATCTCCCGGAACTTCCGGAAGACGAGGGCGACGGCGCTCTGGACCCGAAGGTCGGGGTCCTTCTCCAGCCGGTCGTCGGGACGGCGGAGATAGCCGACGGCAACGCTCGTCAACAACTCCCCGCGCTTCGCCTTCTGTCTCAGCGCCTCGACAGAACGCTGGCGCAGGATCGTGAGTTCCATCTCGGAGATCGTCCCTTTCATACCCAGCAGCAACCGGTCGTTCGGATGTTTCGGATCGTAGACGCCATCGTGGTCGACAAGCAGCGTCTCCATGAACCCGCAGAGCTCCAGAAGCGTGTGCCATTCCCGCCCGTTGCGGGCCAAACGAGAGGCCTCCACCGCGAAAACCGCCCCGGCCGCCCCCTGGCAGACCCTGGCCAAGAGACGCTCGAAACCTGTCCGCTCCGTGCTTCCGGAGGCGGATTTTCCAAGGTCCTCGTCGATCACAACAACTTTGCTCCAGCCCAGCTCGCGGGCCCTGTCCTGCAGACTGTATTGCCGCCGCCGGCTTTCCTGGTTGTGGCGGACTTGCCCCTGGGTCGATTGTCGGACGTAAACATAGGCCTCGCGACTCAAATGAGATGCCGTGATCTTATTCACCGCCGCCTCCCCGATAATCACGTTTGCCCTCCCGTCTTTTGGGATGCTTCAGCCATACGCCGGCCAACAGCTCGGCCAGGAGACTTTTGACTTTGAGCGTCGTTTTTTCCGGCCACCGGACTTGGACCTTTGGGACCGGCGTGAATAACCCCAGTTGCCGGCCCGGTTTGGTGATCATCATGTCCGCCTCCATCATGAGAACTCCGCCGATCATCATGGAGGTTTTGGACCGCGGTGTCGATGGCGATCTTCAGCCGCCGGAGGGCGTCAATGGATACGACAGGATGCTTGGTCACCGAGAACAAGCCGGCTTGCTGCTGAGTCATCCAGGCGGGCACGTATGTATGCGTCCCGTCGGGCAGGGCAACGAGATAATGGACTTCCTCGTGGCGCCGGACGGTCCCCAAAACCTGAAGGCTTTTCCCCTTCAAAGCATGGAAACGGTAATAAATCTCGATAGCAGGTAAATGGGCAGTATGTCGCTGACTTGCCCGGAGTCGGGAAGACGCACCTGGCCGTGGCCCTGGGCATCAAGGCCGTAACCGAGGGCTACAGGACCTACTTCACCCAGGCCATGCCACTCATCGCTTCCCTGATTAAGGCATATTCGGAAAACCGGATCGAGGAGCGGCTGAAGTTCTATTGCCAGTCTAAGCTCTTGATAATAGATGAGATCGGTTATATCCCGATCGACCGGCACGGAGCTCATCTGTTTTTTCAACTCGTCTCCAGGAGGTATGAAAAAGGGGCACTGATCCTGACTTCGAACCGGAGTTTTTCCCAATGGAATGAGATCTTCGGGGACCCGGTCATCGCCACGGCCATCCTGGACAGGATCCTGCAC
>JBAQGA010000056.1:0-1799 GCA_049287565.1 Candidatus Aminicenantales bacterium | reverse complement strand
GAGAAATCTATTCTTTGGCAGCAGCTAAAGCCGCTATACAGATATACCGAAACGAACCAGTGGCTGAATACATCTGGAGGCTAGGAGAGAAACTCCGTAGCGGCATAGATTCTTTATGTCGTCATTTCGGAATCTCCGCTGAATGCAAAGGACCTCCCTTCCGGATGGCTCTCATGTTTAAGGAGAAAAATCCAGATATTTTCCGGTTGAAGAAAACTCTCTACATACAAGAGCTGCTTAAAGAAGGCGTGGTAACAGCCAACAGTGTTATGCTGCCGAGTTATGCTCACGACGAGGCCACATTGGAAAAGACTCTTTCCGCAATTGGAGCCGCACTGGAAGTTGTTGCTAAAGCTGAAAAAACAAATAGTTACGATCAGTTTATTGAAATCCCCTTATTGTAAATTCTGTTGATAAATTGAGGTGCTCCCCATTGACTGGACAGTAGAGGGGCTCTCAGAAGGTGCATTCTCGGCCCGCCGGTTTTGACCATTTTAGCTCTTCTCGTGGCCGAAAGCCATTTTTCGAGAGATCTCCGAAAAAATGTCTTCACCATTTGCCCTAGGATCGACGATCTCGACCCGGTCCATATCAGACCACGGCCTCCGAGGCCTGCGTCAACGCCGCCCGCGTACCGAAGTACACCTCGTGCGGAGTCATGTATCCGTGCGTCTCGTGCAAACGCTCCTCGTTGTAGAACCGAAAATAGGCGCCCAGGCGCGCCCGCGCCTCAGGGACCGTCAGGTAATCGTGTAGATAAACCTCCTCGTACTTGACCGACCGCCACAGCCGCTCAACAAAAATATTGTCGTACACCCGGCCCCGGCCGTCCATGCTCACTTTGATTCCTTCGCCTTCCAATATGCCCGTGAACCCCTCGCTCGTAAACTGCGCCCCCTGGTCCGTGTTGAAGATCTCAGGCCTTGAGTACTGGAGTGCCCGCCTCAGCGCCTCCAGGCAAAATCCTTTGTCCAGCGTCGTCGAAAGCTCCCAGGAGAGAACATAACGGCTGTGCCAGTCCAGGATGACCACCAGGTAGGCGAACCCGTGGGCCAGCCGGATATAGGTTATATCCGCGCACCAAGCTTGGTCCGGACGGCTTACCTTAACTCCTTTAAGCAGATAGGGATAGACTTTATGGTCCGGGCCGGCCACAGACAACCGCGGCTTGGGGTAAATCGCCATCAGGCCCATGAGCCGCATCAGCCGCCGGACTCTCTTCCGGTTCACACCGTGGCCGTTTCTCTGAAGCCAGGCCGTCATCCTCCGCACCCCGTAGAACGGCGTCCGGGTGAACTGTTCGTCGATCAGGCGCATGAGCCGCAGGTTCGACTCGTCTTCCCCCGAAGGCTTGAAGTAGAAGGAGGAGCGCGAAAGGCTCAGGAGCTCGCACTGCCGGGTGATCGGGATCACCGGATGCTCCGGTTCAATCTTCGCCCGCTTCAAGACGACAGGAGCGACTGCGATTTTTTTTTAAGCCACTCCAGCTCCACCTTGAGCTGGCCGATCTGCCGGTACAACTCCGCCTCCAGCTCATCGCGGGCTTTCTCCTGCTGGGGCCGGCGTTGGGAAAACATCTCCGGCAGCATCTCCAATACACGTGCTCGCCATTGGCGGATCTGGTTGGGATGGACCCCGTACTCCGAGGCGATCTGAGCGATCGTCTTCTCCCCCTTGACCGCTTCCAGGGCGACTCTGGCCTTGAGGGCCGCGTCGTGAGTTCTTCTCATACTGCCCATTGTAATCCATACCTCCTTCCGGATGATATGGCGGGCCAAATGCATCTAAACCCCCTGTCC
>JBAQGA010000055.1:0-2102 GCA_049287565.1 Candidatus Aminicenantales bacterium | reverse complement strand
CAATCAAGCGGCAAAAGTGGTCCAAAGGCTCCCGGCCTCAATGAACGCACTAAAAAGCTCATTGTCTGCACTCTATAGCCCAAATCTATCACCTGTTGTGACACAATCTCTCCAGGGAGAGGGAATTATGGGGAAGCGAGCGGGCTGACGAGCCTTATACCCTGAGCCAATCCTTGACCGGGCGAGGATAGAGCTTTAGAATGGATATACATTATGGCTTTAAAGAAATTATCAGGGCGCCTTCTGCTTACTACCTTCTGTTTGACCAATTTCGGCCTGATAAAGGCCGATTCGGTCGCCCAGGAAAAAAATCAGCAGGACCAACTCAAGTACGAGGTCCAGGTCACACTCAAACTGGTCCAGGTCTATGTGACTGATAAAAAAGGAAATCCAGTCACGGACCTGGCTAAAGAAGATTTCACCCTCCTCGATGAAGGAAAGCCGCAGACGATCACGGATTTTGAGAGGCACGTCCTCGCAGCCAAAGAGGAAGGCAAGCCGGAGCCCGCGGCTCAGCCGGACGATGAGCTTATGCCGCGCAAGTTTTTCCTTCTCTTCGATTTTGCCTTCAATAACGGGATCGGACTCGAAAAAGCCCGGGAGGCGGCCATCGGTTTCATCGACGAGCAGCTCCAGCCGACCGACGAAGTCAGTCTCCTTTCCTACTCTGCCATTAAAGGCCTGAAGCTGCACGAGTATCTGACGACCGATCACAAAAAGGTCCGCAAGGTCGTCAAGCGAATCGGGATGGAGGCGATCTCCGGAACCGCGGAGAACTTCGAGGCGATCTACTGGCAGGCCAAATCATTCGCCAACCCGGCCGACGCCACCAGATCGGGGACCGTTTTCGACCCCAAAGAGATCTTCGGTGATGAACGCGAATGGGGCTGGGAGCAGAGCCGGCAAGAGGCCAAGCTGCAGGCCAATAACTTCGCCGTCAAACTGACCGAACTGGCCAAGGCCCTGAGATACATTCCCGGTCATAAATCTATCGTCCTGCTGTCCTCGGGAGTTCCTTATTCTCTCGTCTATGGAGTCCAGTCTCCCTTCGGCAAGATCGGAGTCCAGGATTGGGGGGACTTCTGGCTGCAGCAGAAATTTGAGGAAATGCTCCAAGAACTGAGCGCGGCCAACTGCACGATCTACGCCATCGACACGCAGGAATTGTCCGCGGTCATGGGCAGCGACCTGAGGATGCAGGGCGCTTCCTCCCTTCAAAAGATCACCAGCGCCACGGGCGGCAAATACTTCGGCAATATCAACAACTACGAGGAGCACATCGAGAAGATCCAGGCGCTGACCGGCTGCTACTATGTCCTGGGCTATTATGTCGGCGAAGCTTGGGACGGCGCTTTCAGGAAGATCAAGGTCGAGGTCAACCGGCCCGACTGCAATGTCCTCGCCCAGAAAGGATATTTCAACCCCAAGCCGTTCACGGAATACAATACCCTCGAGAGGATGCTCCATCTCTTTGATCTGGCCTTGAGCGAGTCTCCCCTCTTTCAAGTGCCGGTTCGTTTTCCCCTCCGGGTCGTGCCCTGCTCAACCGAGGCGAAGTGCAACCTCTGTCTGGCCGCCCGGGTTCTTCTCGGGGACATCCGGGAGATCCTGACGGGCACTGTCGAGATGGTCACCGTCATTTTCGATGAAAAGGATAATGTCGCCACCCTGAAAAAGAGCCTCATCAAGGTCTTAGAGCTCAAAGGAGAGTCCGCTTCGTTCGGAGGCTCTTTCTCCCTGCCTGCGGGCAGCTACAAATGCCGCCTGGTCATCCGGAACCTCGAAACCGGCCGCGCCGCCGTCGCCTCCGCCACCGCCGTCATCCCGGGCGAGTAAAACCATCTCTGAAATGCCAGGATTCCTTTCCCGATTACCCTCTCCCCAGCCCTCTCCCATCCAGGGAGAGGAAATTTTCTCCTCTTCATTTAATGAATAATCCGGGCCAAGTCTTATTGGCCATCCTGTTTCCATAATTCTCATAAAAATCTTGTTTTGGCCAGGGCGAGGGGTAGTGGCATGAGAAACCCGTATGAGGAGTGAGCGGGCGTCGCGAGGCGTCGAAGGCGCCGTGGCGATCTCATGGAGATTGCTTCGTCACTTTG
>JBAQGA010000054.1:0-12125 GCA_049287565.1 Candidatus Aminicenantales bacterium | reverse complement strand
CTTTAGGGCGGCTCCCTGCGCCCATTAAAAAAAATCACGAATTTGGAAATATTTCCCCTTGGATGCAGCCAGATAAGGAGAAATTGTGGGCGAGGGAAAAGAAGTCTGAGAAACCGCAGGCGGGTGGGAACGTCATGAACTAGGGAGGACCGGCGACGCCGGAGATGTCAAGCGATGCGCTTCGGCCGGAAACCAAAAGCTTTGTCAGGGAATGAAACCGATCGCCGAACACTCTGGGTTGCCCTGAACCTGGTCCTTTCGGATAGCCTGCGGTCCGCCCAGAAGGTGGTCGCTCATTATCCGGCACTGGAGGAGGTCTTCCAGGCGTCCGCGCAGGAGCTGCAATCCCTTGGGGTGGAAGCTGCGAAAGCGCAAGAACTGGCTTCGCCTTCGCTTCTTGACCGGGCCTCCGAAACCCTTTCCGGGCTCGACAAGAAAGGATATTTTCTGTTGACGATTGACGATGAGGAGTATCCGGGCGCCTTGAAGGAGATCTTCGACCCGCCTTTTGTCCTCTACGGCGCGGGCCGGCCGGGGATCCTCAGGGAGCCGTCCATCTCCGTTGTCGGCGCCCGCCGGCCGACTCCCTATGGCAGGGCCGTGGCGGAAAAATTGGCCAGGGATCTGGCCGCAAACGGCCTGGTCATAGTCAGCGGCCTGGCCCGGGGCATCGATTCCATCGCCCACTGGGGCGCCCTCGAATCAGGGAAGACCGTGGCCGTCCTGGGGTCGGGTCTGGACGATCTCTATCCCCCGGAAAATAAAGGACTTTATCGCAAGATCGCCGAGCGCGGGGCCGTCCTCACGGAATTCCCTCCCCGGATGCCGCCCTTGGGATTTCACTTCCCCCTCCGGAACAGGGTCATCAGCGGGCTCTCCCTGGCCACGTTAGTCGTCGAAGCCACCCGCCAGAGCGGCTCCCTCATCACCGCCCGCCTCGCCCTGGAGCAAAACCGGGACGTCATGGCCGTCCCGGGAAACCTGACCTCCGACCTCAGCCGGGGGGCGAACTGGCTGATAAAATCCGGCGCCAAGCTTGTCGAAACATGGGAAGATGTGGTAGAAGAATTGCCGTCGCCTTTGCGGGAGAGGCTTCTCGCCCCAAAGGCCGAGGAGAAACGAAGAGTGCCCGCAATGAGCCCGGAGGAAAGAAAGGTCTTCGACCGCCTCAGCGCCGATGCCCTGACCCACATCGATGAGCTAGTTGAGGCGGCCGACGCCTCTGTCTCCGAGATGCTCGGCCTCCTGCTCAGCCTGGAGCTCAAGGGTCTGGTCCGCCAGGTCCCGGGAAAGCACTTTCAGAGGAGTCTCTAGATGCAGAAATCTCTCGTCATCGTCGAATCGCCCGCCAAGGCGCACACCATCAACCGCTATCTGGGGCCGGGCTATCTCGTCAAGGCGTCGATGGGGCACGTCCGGGACCTGCCCAAGAGCAGGTTGGGCGTCGATATCCAGCACGATTTCGCGCCCGATTATGTCGTCATCCCCGACCGCAAGAAGACGGTGGCCGAGCTGCAGACAGCGGCCCAAGAGGCGGCCGCCGTCATTCTGGCCGCCGATCCCGACCGCGAAGGCGAGGCCATCTGCTGGCACCTGAACGCGCTGCTTAAAGACAGCAACCCGAATATCCGACGGGTGCTTCTCCAGGAAATCACCCAAAAGGCCGTCGAGGAGGCCTTCGAACATCTGGGGGAGATCGACCAGGATAAGATCGAAGCGCAGCAGACCCGCCGCATCCTCGACCGCCTCGTCGGCTACCTGATCAGCCCGCTGCTCTGGAGGAAGATCGGCAAGGGTTTGAGCGCCGGCCGGGTTCAGTCCATCGCCCTGCGGCTTATCTGCGAGCGGGAAAAGGAGATTCGGAATTTTGTCTCCGAAGAATACTGGACCATCAGCGCCCGGCTCGAGGCTTCCGTGCCGCCGCCCTTCAAGGCCAGCCTCGTCAAGATCGATGGTAAGAAGGCCAAGGTGAGTGACGGTGCCGGTGCCCAGGCGGTCGTCGAAGAACTGAATCAGACCCCTTTTGTCCTCGAGGACGTCAAGGTCCAGGAGAAAAAACGCCATCCCGGTCCGCCGTATATCACCAGTACCCTCCAGCAGGACGGCTTCCGCCTCTTCGGGTACCCGGTCAAAAAGACGATGTCCGTCGCCCAGAAACTCTATGAAGGTCTGCCCATCGGCGACCGCGGCCTGATCGGCCTGATCACCTACATGCGCACGGACTCCGTCCGCATTTCCGAGAGCGCCCTGGGCTGGGCGAGACAATATATCGAGACCGCCTACTCCAAGGATTACGTATCCTCCCACGCCCGGGTCTTCAAGAACAAGAAAAAAGCCCAGGATGCCCACGAGGCCATCCGGCCGACTTCGCCCGACCTCCCTCCCTCCGTGGTCAAGCCTTATCTGAAGAAGGACGAACACGACCTCTACACGCTCGTCTGGAACCGTTTCATCGCCTCGCAGATGAGCCCGGCGGTCGTCGAGGAGACGGAATTCACCGTCTCGGCCGGACGATTCCAGTTCAAGGCCAAGGGGGAGGTCGTCCGATTCGAAGGCTACTACGTGCTCTATCCGAGCCTCAACAAAGAGGCCGACCTCCTGCCGAAAGCGCGCAAGGGCGAGACGCTCCGTGTCCTGGGGATCGAATCCAAGCAGAACTTCACCCAGCCGCCGCCCCGCTACACCGAGGGGAGCCTGGTCAAGGAGCTCGAGGCCAAGGGGATCGGACGGCCGAGCACCTACGCGCCGATCATCGCCACGCTCCAGGACCGCACCTACGTGATCAAGGAAAAGGGCAAGTTCATCCCCACCGATCTGGGGATGTTCGTCACCGATTTCCTGGTGGCGCATTTCGCCGACCTGATGGAGGTCAAGTTCACGGCCAGGATGGAGGAGGAGCTCGACCGGATCGGCGAAGGCGAGAAGGGCTGGTTGGAATCCCTGCGTGAGTATTACACCCTCCTCGACCAGGACCTGGCCAAGGCGGGAGAGAGCGAAAGCGTCAAAGGCAAGGGCATCCCCATCCAGGAGGAATGCCCGCGCTGCGGCAAAACCCTGGTCATCCGGGACGGCCGGTTCGGCCGTTTCAAGGCTTGCTCGGGCTTTCCCGACTGCACCTACAAGGAGAGCTTGGTGAAAAAAGAGACCAAGCTCCTGGAGGAGCACTGCCCCGAGTGCGGCTCTCAGCTCGTCCAGAAGAAGGGCCGTTACGGGTATTTCGTCGCCTGTTCGAATTACCCCAAGTGCAAATATATCAAGGCGACGAAAGCGGAGAAAAAAGAGACGGGGATCGGCTGCCCGCTCGGCTGCGGCGGGATGATCCTCGAGAGGAAGACCAAGCGGGGCAAGGTGTTCTACGGCTGCAGCCGTTTCCCCAAATGCCGCTTCGCCACCTGGGATGAACCCCTGAACCGGCCCTGTCCGCAGTGTGGGAAACCGATCCTCCTCAAAAAGACGCGGAAGAGCGGGACCACGGTTTACTGCATGGATGAGAAATGCGGGTTCAAGGAGAAAAGTGAGGTCGCGGAAAAGCCGGCCGAGGGGGAGGCGAAGCCGGCCGAGGATGGAAAGGATGAGACGGGAGCTTAGCGAGTTCCTCGACTACCTGCGCTACGAACGGAACGCCTCGGTGCACACCATCGCGGGCTACCACCGGGATCTCACTCAATTCAGCGACTACATCAGGGAGCGGGGCGGCTCATTCCGGAAAGTCGACAACGTCCAGATCCGCGGATTCATGGCTCAACTTCACGAGCGCCAGCTCAAAAAGAGCTCGACGGCGCGCAAGCTGGCCGCCGTCCGTTCCTTCTTCCAGTTCGGGGTAAGAAAGAAATGGATCGTCGAGAACCCGGCCAAGGTGGTGGCCACTCCCCGGCAGGAACAACACGTTCCCTCATTCCTCTCTGAGGAAGAGATGACCCGCTTTCTGGATATCCCACCCTCCAAGAAGCCGCTCGACCTGAGGGACAAGGCCATCCTGGAGCTCCTCTATGCGTCCGGTATTCGGGTGAGTGAACTTATCGGTATCAACCTGGAGGACGCGAACCTGGGGGAGCGGCTGATCCGCGTTCGAGGGAAAGGAAAGAAAGAGCGGCTTATCCCTTTCGGCCGGATGGCCGGCGAGCGCTTGGCGGCCTATCTTAAGGTCCGGCCCGGGCTTGTCCAGGACCGGGTGGGAGAGAAAGGCCTGTTCTTAAACTACCAGGGCCGGCGCATCACGCCCCGGTCGGTGGAACGGATGGTCGACAAATACATCCGGCTGACGGCCGTCAAAAGAAAAATCAGCCCCCACTCGCTCCGCCATTCCTTCGCCTCGCATCTGCTCAGCCGCGGGGCCGACCTGCGGGTGATCCAGGAGCTCCTGGGCCACGAGAGCCTGGCCACGACCCAAAAATACACCCACCTCAACCTCGGCCGGCTGATGGACGTCTACCGCAAGAGCCACCCCCGGTCCTGATTTATAGATGCAGACTGAGATCTTGGGTTTCTCTGGAATTCTTGATTAAGAAACGGATCACTTTTTCTGTCCGATGGGAATTGCCGAGACTTCTATAATATTTTAAAAAGTCACATCTTGCCAAAGGATGATCACCTTCAAAAACCATTTCAATAACCTTCTCCCTATTACTTTTCCAATGGCTTCAGCTTTTCCAGTGCGCCCGTCGGGCCTCCGCGTTTATCCAAAATACCTCTTCAACACCCTCAAGGCGTTGAGCGTGACCCATTTGCTGGGTCTTCCTTTTTGCTCGATATCGACCTGGAAGCGGCCGTTATAGGTCATCTCCAGGTTCCATTGTCCGCGCTCGTTCTGCTTGGAGAGAATAAGCTCAAGGGCATCCTGCATCCTTATATCCTTGTAGCCCAGGCCGGCCAGGATCAGCAATGTCTCGAGCACATCTACGTCCCACATCCAGGGGAACCAGAGCTTCGTCCATTTGGGCTTGGCCGCCCGCGAGGGATCATGGCTTCTCTTGTAGAGGCGGTGCTTCAGGATATAGTCGGCCGCATCCAGCGTGTCATCGGCAGTTGTCCCAGAATTTTTTCAGCAAAAAGGCGACTCCTTTCTATTTCTTTTCCAGTTCCTTCAGTTTTTCCAAGGCGCCCGTCTTGATCCTTTCCAGAAAATCCTTATCTGTTCTTGTGTCTCTGGGGATCATCTCTAGAACTTTGTTATAGTAGGTGACTGCCATTTCTTTATCGCCGTTGTTCAGGTAGGCCTCGGCCAGGCTATCGTAGACATTGGCCGATTCGGGATAAGACTCGACGTTCAACTTAAGGACTTCGATGGCCTCTTTGTATTTCTTGGCGTTCATCAATGAATAGCCGATCTGGTTGATCGCTGCTTCATTGAGATCGTCAGGCCGCGTTCTTCGGGTTTCGTGATAGAGTTTCTTTGCTTCCTCCGGCCCTTTTTCCAGCACGGCTTTGAGAAAGAGGGCGCCCGGGGAATCATACCGGTCGTAGTTGAGATAGGCGATGCCAAGGTCTTGTCCGCCGCCGATAGCGTGATTAGCGATGTCCTGGGCGACGCTCAGGCCGTTGAAGCTGTTGGTGAGGTAGACAACGCCGATCTTCTGTTTTTTATAGGCGACGACATAGTTACGGAAAATCCCGTAATCCCCCCACTGCCAGAAGCCCGCGCCGCCGGATGTCCGTTCGAGCCCGAACCCGATTCCCCAGAAGACGTTCTCGGCGACATCGATTTGGGGAGTGAGCATCTGAGCGATCGTTTCTTTCTTGAGCCCGACATCATTCAGCATAGCGATGACAAATTTCGCATAATCTCCGGCCGTCGTGTAAAGGGTCGCGGCGGCGTGAGCCTCGGTTCTTTTTCGGAACCGGCCATCGGTCTCGCCCAGAAGATCGTGTCCGACAGCGGCCGACTTCTCGTACCTGTCCTGCCAGACCATGCTGCTGGCTTCCATATCCAGAGGATCGAGGGCCATTTTTTTCATCAGGACGTCCAGCGGTTCGGCCTTGAGATGTTCGATGACCGCCTGAAGATAAAAATAGCCGTCGGCCGAGTAGCGGTATTTCGTTCCCGGCTCGAAGAAGATGGGGAGAGGCTTTCCTCTCTCACCGTGGGGAAGGCCGGAGGAATGGCTCAACACCATCCGGGCCGTGATCCGGCGGAACCAGTCCCCGCGGAATCCCTCCAGGTCCAGGGAGTGCCCGAGACCCTGTTCGATTTTCTCTCGTGGGATGTATTCGATAAGCGGCCGGTCGAGGTCCAATTCTCCGCTCTCGACCATCTTCATGGCCGCATAAGCAAAGAACGGTTTGGTCAGGGAGGCCGCCTCGAAGATGGTGTCCTCAGTGACGGGCTCGCCGGTTTGAGAGTTCTTGACGCCGAAGCCGCGCGTCCACAGGAGCTTCCCATCCCGGATGACGGCGATGGACAAGCCGGGAATATTGGCCGCCTTCATCAGTGCCGGGATGGTCTTCTCGAGGTCGGCGACCAGCGCTTGTTTGCTCACGTCTGTTTTGAACGGGATTGTCGTTTGCGCGTGGCCAGGTGCGACGGCCAGGCAACAGCAGATCAAACCGAGAGAAACTGTCGACACCATGGATTTTCGGTTCATTATTGACCTCCGTTCTTTGAATCAAGAAAGTCGCGACGAAGCACGATATTTCCTAAGGATATATACGCGGCTTGGCGGAAAAAGTCTGTTTTTCCTGAATTTCGTTTGAATCCGGCGAAGAATGGCCAATGAGGGATGGAGTGAACTCGGTTTGACGGCTTTCTGGGATAATGATCAATAGTCGTTTACCTAATTCTGGCGGTAGCCTTTTATAAATCACGGAAAATCAATAATTTATCTTGATCAGCAGATATGGCCCGGCGCTTGCATAGAAGAGAGGCGAAAGGAGGTCGTCATGACACGACTGGCGGCGAAAACGCTGCTCATCGGTCTTGTCCTCGGTCTCGTCGTCTCCCCGCTCGTTTCCATGCAGACGGCGGCGAAGGCGGGCGGCAAGGTCAACATCAACACCGCCTCTCTGGAGGAGCTGCAGAAGCTGCCTCGGATCGGCCCCCAGATCGCCCAGCGTATCCTCGATTACCGGAAGGAGAACGGAAGCTTCAAAAGAATCGAGGACATCCTGAAGGTCCGCGGGGTCGGAGAGAAGATGTTCGAACAGCTCAAGGACCAGATCACGGTGGGTGAAGCGGCCAACAAGTGAAGGAGTGAAGGGGGCCTGTGCCCCCTTCCGTCTTTTCTATGTTTGCCCGTCCGCGGAGGCGAGGAATCGAAGAAGATGCAGCTTCATTTTTTTTAGCGCCCGTCCGCGGTGACTGACCGCGTTCTTTTTCTCGCGTGGAACCTGCCCGAACGTTCTGCCGAAAGGTCCGTAAAAGAAGATGGGGTCATAGCCGAATCCGAAATTGCCGCTCTTTTCCAGGGCAATATATCCTCTGACTTGGCCGCGGTACTCTTTAAGGATGCGCCCCTTCTGGGACAGGACGAGCCGGCAGACGAACCGCGCCCTGCGGTCGCGCCAAGCAACTCCTTGCAGGAGCCGCAGGACTTTTTGGATGTTCCTCTCGTCCGTGGCGCCGGGGTCGGAAAAGCGGGCGGAGAGGACTCCCGGCGCGCCGTTGAGATATTCGACCTCCAGCCCGGAATCCTCGGCCAGCGTCGGGTATTCGGTCAGGGAACTATAGGCGAGACTCTTCAGGCGGGCGTTCTCGAGAAAAGTCTTTCCTTTCTCCTCGACATCCTCGTCCGCTCCGATGTCTTGGAGAGAGAGGAACTCCGCCGGCAATCTCCCCAAGCAGCGCCGGATCTCCCGTAGCTTGCCCGGGTTGGAGGTCGCCAGGACGATCTTTTTTCTACTCGATCTTGATCTCAAGGATCTCGCCCATGTCGAACAGGCTCTGGTTAAACTGGCGCTCCTTTTCCTCGGAAGAGGAGAAGGAAAGCGTGACGACCGAGACGTTCCTCTCCTTCTTAAGGTTGAGCTCGGCCAGCTTGAGCCCGAGATGGAAGATCAATTTCCTCAAGTTGATGAGGATGTCGGGGCTGTCCTTGATCTTGAGATGATAGTGGTAGAGGGCCTTTTTCAGGTGCGTTTCTTCGACGCGCCGGAAAAGGACGAGAGCCGCCAGGATGAGGCCTGAGAAAAGCACGGCTAAAATGTAATAGCCTGCGCCCACGACCAGGCCCAGGCCGGTGACCGTCCAGAGCGTCGAGGCCGTCGTCAGACCGTGGACACTTCCCTGGGACTGGATGATCGTGCCCGCCCCGATGAACCCCATGCCGGTGATGACGGCGGCCGCCACCCGGAGCGTGTCTCCGCCCGCAGCCGTCTTGCCGGCCAGCATGAGCTGGGAGAGAATCATCATCATCGCCGCGCTGGCGCAGATCAGGATGTGGGTCCTCAGCCCGGCCGGTTTTTGGCTCGTTTCTCTCTCCAGGCCGATGATACCGCCGAGAGCGATAGCCAGCAGGAGTTTCAAAACAACATCCAACATGTTCATGGCCTTCCTCGTTTTCCCCGGAAGAACGGGCCGTTCATAATCTATCACAAGAAAAAGGAAAGGGCAAAAACGACGACCAGGACAAGGGTCAGGAGGGCGATCAAGGGATTGTGGAGCAGGCTTTCCGGCTCTTCCATGACCTCCTTTTCCTTGAGGGTCTTGAGGAAGAAAAGGAGAATGTAGAGCAGTATAATGGGAAGGACGACCAGGAACCGAAAAAGCCGCGATGATAAAAGAAAAAAGAGGCCGCTGGCGAGAAAGACGGCTGCGCTGACGACCATCCCGAAGAGCAGCAGGTTCCTGGAATACCTCTTATGGGAAAGCCGGTAGTCGGCCGCCTTGTCCCGGAGGAGCCGGAATTCGGACAGGCGCTTGGCCGTCATCAGGAAATTGCCGAAGGACCACCAGGCCAGGAGCAGGCTGAGAGGGGGGAAGAGGTGTGCCGGGGCAAAGGCGTACCAGCCGATGAGGAAGCGGATCGGGTTGTTGGCCGATTCGGAGATGGAGTCGAGGAAAGGGATGTCCTTCGTCCGGACCGGTTTGACGTTATAGATGAACCCGGCGCCCAGGAGGGCGAGAAGAGAAAGGATGAAGGAATGGGAAAAGAACGCTATGCTCAAGGAGAGGCCGGTTGCGGTCAGCCCGAGGCCGAGAAGGATGAAAGATCCCTTTTTAATCCTTCCCTGGATGAGGGGGCGGTCGCGTTTGACGGGATGATGGATGTCGGTCGGCGCATCGACAATCTCGTTGACGACATAATTGGCCGTGGAGATCGCCCAGGTCAAGAGGAAAGAGAGGACCACACGGAAGGCGATTTCCGGGACGGTCAAAAACGAGACGAAGTCCCGGTGGAGGAAGAAAAAGGCGGCGGTCCCGAGGAAGATAGCGGCACTGCGGGGCCATCGTTCCAGCCGCAATGCCTGCAGGTAGGCGGTCATCCTGGGCCATCCTTTACGGCGTAGACTTCGAAGGAGTCTCCGAGGGCCAATTTTACCGGAATTCTTTTAAAGAGAGAAGCCAGCGGCCCGGCTTTCAACACGGACTGGACGGCCGGTTTCCGGGAGAGAAGATAATGGATGCTGAAGGTCCAGGCGTAGCGGCGCTCGGCCACCACGGTGAACCCGGTCCGCCGGAGCAGTGCGTGGAGTGATCTGCGGGAAAAAAAGGCCAGGTGAGCGGGCCGGAGATGCCACCACCTTCGGCCGGCGAGGCGGGCCGCCCGGCTGTGGATATCCGGAGTCACCAGGACGAGGATCCCGGCGGGCTTCAGGATCGCCTGAGCCTTTCTCAGGGCTTCGAAAGGGACGGGCGTGTGCTCGATGAAATCGACCATCATCACGGCAGTGTATCGATCGTCCGGGAGCGGGGCTGTTTCCAGTCTTCCCTCGAAGAGGTCGAGCCCATACTTCCGCGCCGCCACGTCCACCGCCCAGGAGCTGGGTTCAATTCCGGCGGGCTCCCAGCCGCGGCGCCGGGCCAGGTCGAGAAGGATGCCGGTGGCCGCTCCGACATCGAAAAGAATCCCTCTCCGGGGGATGAGCTTTTCGAGACGGCGGAGGATCCTCCGGAAATTCTTGGAGCGACCCACCGCTTCCTCCTCATAGAGAGGGTCTTCGACACGGCCGTAGAGGGAGGCCAGGAGATCCGCTGTCGGGCAGGGGTTGGCGAAGATGTGTCCGCAGTCGGCGCAGATACTGAGGTCCCAGGTCTTGCCGTACTGGCTGTCGGTGATCTTGATCTGGTCCTGGGTCAACCGGCCGGAAAAAGTCCCTTTTTGATACTCACGTATGACCCCTCCGGCGCAGGCGGGACAGGCCGTGAATGTCCTGAACCCTTCCTCTCCGTCCCTCATTTCAGCGGCCGAGCAGATGCTTGAACCAGAAATCGACGCTGCGGCGGCTGGCGTTCTCTCGTTTCTTGCCGCCGAACCCGTGACGCTGGTTGGGAAAGACCATGTATTCGAACATCTTGCCCTGGTCCATCAGGGCGTCGATGATCTGGACGGTGTTCTGCATATGGACGTTGTCGTCCATGTCCCCGTGCAGGAGCAGGAGGACGCCCTTGAGCTTCTCGGCGTGGGTCATGACCGAGCCGGACTCGTAGCCCTCCTTGTTCTCCGCCGGCGTATCCATGTAGCGTTCGGTATAGACGGAATCATAAAGTTTCCAGTCGGTAACCGAGGAGCTGGCGATGCCGTGGGTGAAATAGTCGGCGCCGTAGGTCAGGGCCAGGCAGGTGGTGTATCCGCCGTAGCTCCCGCCGGTGATGCCGATCTTCGTGGCCTCGATGAACGGCTTCTGCCGCAGCCATTTGACCGCCTCGATGAGGTCATGCATTTCCCATTTTCCCAGGTTGCGGTGCATCAGGGCGACGCCCTTCTTCCCGAAATGGCCGGACGAGCGGTGGTCGACGCTCATGACG
Source organism: Candidatus Aminicenantales bacterium (assembly GCA_049287565.1). Classification (GTDB taxonomy): domain Bacteria; phylum Acidobacteriota; class Aminicenantia; order Aminicenantales; family UBA8522; genus UBA8522. The sequence goes on along the minus strand of JBAQGA010000054.1, from coordinate 1,225 downwards.
ATGATGCCCTCCTGGGCGAGATAGAGGGAGGACAGCGGCGGGTAGGAATTGGACACGGTCGGCGCGCCGGGGCCGCCGTAGATCGTGAAGATCACGGGGTACTTCTTGGCCGGATCGAAATCGGGCGGCCGGATCCAGTAGGCCGGCAGTGCGTAGCCGTCATCGGTAGGGATGGTGAAGAGTTCCTTTTGGCCGAGGGTGTATTCCCTGAGCGCGGGCGTTTCGCTGCTGTCGATCGTCCGGATCCAGGTCCCGTCGCTGCGGTAGAGGTCCTGCCGGGACGGCCGGTCAACGCTCGTCGACGTGTCCAGGAAATAGCTTCCGCCCGGTGAGACCTGGCAGAAATGGCTGGCCGGTTCTTTGGTCAGACGTTCCAGACCCTGGCCGTCGAACTGGACCCGATAAAAGTGCGGCTCGGTGGAACTCTCCTTGTCGGCGCTGAAATAGACCTGCCTGTTTTTCTCGTCCACCAGGACGATGTTTCTCACCTGCCAGGGGCCCTCGGTCAAGCGGGCCCTGAGCTTTCCTTTGAGATCGTAAGAATAGAGGTGCCGCCAGCCGTCGACATCGCTGCGCAGCAGGAAGCCGCTGCCGTCCTTGAAGAAGGTGAGGTCCTCGAAGAACTCCACCCAGGCAGGCTGTTTCTCATCGAAGATCGGCTCCTTTCCTCCCGTCTTGAGGTCGACGGCGAAGATCTTAATGTTGTCCTGTCCGCGGTTCATCCACTGGACGGTCAGCTGGTCACTTTCGGGGAGCCAGAACGGCCAGGCCACGTAGTAGTCGGCGTAATCGAGGAAGAGGGTTTTTTCGCCGCTCTTGACCGAGACCTTGAGCAGCCGCGTCGTCTTCGTTTTTTCGTTTCGCTCCCTGAGGAGGTAGCTCTCGTCGTCGAGCCAGGAGGCCGTGGTCATCGGCTTGAACAGGAGGGGTTCCCTATTGAGGTAGGCCTGCTCGTAGGTAATCTTCTTGGGGGCTTCTTGGGCCCCAACGCTCGAAAAAAAAAGGAGGATGACGGCGTTGAGCAAGACGCCCCCTGCCAGGAGGGATTTTTTGGACATGATCAAAAACCTCCGGGTCGGAAATTTCCGCTCATGCATATTATTACAAACTTCGTCTCAGGCACAAGCGAAGAAACACGCCTTTCGGTTTGCGTGATTCAGAAGGGCCCAGGAGGCCGCCCTCAGCCCCCGCACCCCGGGGAACCAGTCCCGTCGGTTCCCCCCGT
>JBAQGA010000053.1:0-1848 GCA_049287565.1 Candidatus Aminicenantales bacterium | reverse complement strand
GAGTATATTCATGCATCTTATAGGCGAGCAAGGAGTTGGGATATTTTTATTCGTAGTGTTGGCATTGCAGGGCGGGGCTATGAGGGACTCCCCATAGTTAGGACAGTAAAGAGGCGTGGATAAGGTGCATTCTGAGCCTGCTTGTTTTGTCCGTGATAATTTCATTTTATTCCTTTTTGAGGCCGAAAGCCATTTTTTGAAGAAAGACCGAAAAAACGCCTTCACCATTTGATCTACAAACGACGATCTCGAATCGGTCCATGTCAAACCCTGTGCTCCGGCGCCATGACTTGAACCGCAGGCGTCCCAAAATAGACTTCGTGCGGCGTCCGATAACCAAGCGTCTCATGCAGCCGTTCCGTGTTGTAGAACCGGAAATAAGCAGCCAGCTGTTCCCGCGCTTCCAGGACCGTCCGATAATCATGAAGATAGACTTCCTCGTACTTGACCGTCCTCCAGAGACGTTCCACGAAGATATTGTCAAAGAGCCGGCTGCGACCGTCCATGCTGATCCGGATTTCGGCTTTCGCCAGAAGTCCTGTAAATCCCTCGCTTGTGAACTGACCTCCCTGGTCCGTATTAAAGATCTCCGGCTTCGAGATCCCGAGGGCGTTCTCCAGCGCTTGGATACAAAACTCCTTCTCCAGCGTGATCGAAAGTCCCCAGGACAGGACATAGCGACTGTACCAGTCCATCACGACCACGAGATAGACGAACCCATGAGCTAGACGGACGTAGGTGATGTCGGAGGCCCAGGCTTGATCCGCATGATCGATCGTAACCCCTTTCAAAAGATAGGGATAGATCTTATGGTCGGGACCCGAGAGGCTGGTGCGGGGCTTCGGATAAATCGCCTCCAGCCCCATCAGCCGCATCAGACGGCGGGTCCGCTTAGGATTGACCGCATATCCCCCCGCCCGCAGCCACGCCGTCATCTTCGGCACCCCGTAAAACGGCGTTTTCGTAAACTGCTCATCGATCCGGTTCATCAGCATCAGGTTGTAGGCGTCATCCCGCTGAGATTTGTAATACATCGACGAGCGGGAGAACCGCAGGAGCTCACACTGCCGGAAGATCGGAATCATCGGATTGGCCAGTTCCACAAACGCCTTCTTTGTCTCTATTGGAGCAATTGAGATTTTTTTTTCAGCCATTCCAGCTCGACCTTGAGCTGGCCGATTTGCCGGTAAAGTTCATCCTCCAGCTCGTCGCGGTTCTTCTCCTCGCGCTTGCGACGGTCGGAAAAAAGATTGGGGAGCGTTTCCAAAAGCTGCCGGCGCCACTGCCGGATCTGGTTGGGATGGACTTTATACTCACTCGCGATCTGAGCAAGCGTCTTCTCCCCCTTGGCGGCTTCGAAAGCGACTTTGGCTTTGAATGCAGCGTCATGTTGTCTGCGCATAGTGACCATCTTACCATACCTCCTCTTGGGTTATGGCAGGTCAAAATGCACCTTATTGCTCTGTCCGAAATTTGGGGAGAGGCTCAGATATCAGGCTCTTGAGACCAACAAAATCCACCTTCATCCCTTGATATGCTCCAAAGATATTGGTTTATTAGGGCGAGACCACCCCGCTGACGATCGTTGGCATAAGCCGCAGTCCGGGCACGTGGCGGAAGAAGAAGTCGATGCCGGTCAGCCATTCTTCGATGTGCTCGGCTGCGTTCGGATAGACGGCCGGGTCGGGTTCAATGTGGCCGGCGCCGACGAGCTCAGCAATGATTAATTTGCATAAAGTGGCCTTATCTGTATCCGTGAGGGGCACGAATGCCGATTTCCTGGGCTATTGACATTGCCGCCCGGCCGGCAGTAGTATTCCATCATGATCATGAGGGGATATTCATCGC
>JBAQGA010000052.1:0-16254 GCA_049287565.1 Candidatus Aminicenantales bacterium | reverse complement strand
CCCTTGGCCCCCGCACCCCGGGGAACCAGTCCCGTCGGTTCCCCCCGTCGGAAAATCCGACGGGTCCCCCTTGCGCTACGGAGGCTTCAGGGCGGCTTCCTGCGCCCATCACGAGGTTTAGTTATTTTGGGAATGCTTCCTTATTAGGGCTTCTCATGAGTTCGGATGAGGGGAAAATGTAAAAGGATATTACATCCTTCACTCCGGCGGTTCGGGGCTTGTTGACGGCCCCCCCTGGAATAAAGTGTTTCCCTGAGCATGATGTTTTGGTATAAAATTTGCTGCTGGAATAGATAAGCCAATTGTGCTGAGAAAAAAAGACCTCAAAGCCGGGCCAAGGCTCCTCCTGAGAGCCGTTTTCCTGCTCATGTTTCTCCTTCCCAGTGCCAACGTCCTCTCTGTCAGCCTTTCTAGGGCCGAGGAGACGGCCAAATATCTTGTCCTCGAAAACGGCCTCAAGGTTTTCTTGATGGAAAAGCGGAATGTCCCCCTCGTTAACGTAGTGGCCGCCGTGGACCTCGGCTCTAAGGACGAGACCCCGGAGACGAGCGGGATCGTCCATGTTCTTGAACATTATATCCTCTTCCGCGGCACGGAAGTCCGCTCGGGAAACGATGTCGGTCGGGACGTGCGGCGGCACGGTGCCTACTTCAATGCCCACACAGGTAACGATCTGGCTCTTTTCGAGATCTCGGTTCCGGAGGCAGCCGCCGATTTTGCCCTCAGCAACCAACGTGAGATCCTCTTCCGTCTCAAGATCATGCAGGAAGAGCTGGACGCGGAAAAAGAGATCATCCTGGAGGAGTTCCGTCAGCTCGAAGACGATCCGTTCAGATACGCGACCGCGCTTGTCTACCAGAACCTCTTTCCCGGCCACCCTTATGCAAATCCTCTGATCGGTGATGAAGAGGTCATCAGGAACCTCTCGGCCGAGAAGGTGGCTGAGTTCTACGGGAGGTATTTCGTTCCCGCCAACTGCGCCCTCGCGGTGGTGGGCGACTTCAGCGTCACGGATATGGCAGACAAAGTGCGCGCATTGTTCGGCGGGATCCAGGGTGAACCTCCGGCCCGGGCAAAAATCGAGCCGGCCGTGCCGCCGGAAAAGAGCATTGACTTGGACGTGGAAATGGACGTCCAGAAGGCCTATCTCGTCATCGCGGTCCAGGCCCCGGACTTCAACAATCCTGAGCAGTACAGTATGGATGTTCTCACCGAGATCCTCGGCCGGGGCATCAATCCGCTGCTCTACTCGGCACTCAACCGGGGGCCGCGACGGCTGATCGAAACTCTCTCCATGGCCTATATGACCCATAAATACGGTGGTGCGCTTCTGGCCTTTTTTACTCTCGATCCCCGGAACCTGAATAGGGTCAAACGGGAAGCCGTCGGCTATCTGCGCAAAGCGAGGGAAGGAAATTTTTCGCCCGAAGATGTCCTCGGGGCCCAGCAGATGTTTGCCTATGACCGCCTGGGGAGCGCCAAAAACCAGATCAAGTACAATGCGTATCGGGGCCAGGAGAAAGGGCTGTCCATCGCCGCCTCGCTCGCCCAGTTCATGATCTTGAGGGAAGGAGAGGCCGAGAGAAAGTTCCTGGAAAACATCGACCGGGTGAAGTCCGGAGACCTGAGAAAGACGGCCGCAGACTACTTGAGCCGAGCCAATTACATCATGGTCTCCATCCTTCCCAAAAAGGCGGAATGAAAGAATGACCGGGAGGAAAAAAAGGGCCGGGGTCGGGGCGCTCGGCTTTATTCTGGGCGCCGGCCTTTTCTTCCTGGTCGGGACGGGCGAGGAGGGAGTGTCCTGCGAGGGACCGGCGCAGAAAATTACCCTAGACAACGGCCTGACCGTCATCCTTGAAATCGACGAATCTTCTCCAACCACGATCCTCCAGATTCTGGTCAAGGGCGGAAAACGCGCCGAACGGGCCGGAAAACGAGGCCTCTCCTTCCTGACCACGCGGCTGTCCGTGGAGATCCCGGATTCCGGCAAAGTCCAGGAGTTGATGAGCCTGGCCACTCGATTTTCTGTCACAGCCCTGGCTGACCACTCCCTCATCAACATCGAATGCCTGACGGAAAACCTCGAGGCCTCCCTCAAAGTTCTTTCCAAGATCATCCTCGACCCGCTCTTCTCCGGTATTCGGATCGACGCCGTTAAGAAGCACATGGAACATCAAAGCCAGATCGAGGAAGATGATTCTGTCCGCCTCGGCCATCTGGCCTGCCTTGGGGCATTTTTCGCCGGGACCCCCTTGGAAGGATCTATCTATGGTGATAAAGAGTCCCTCAAAGCCATCAAGAATAGAGACGTCGCCGATTTTTACGGGCGCTATTTCTTCGGTCCGAACATGATCCTGTCCATTACCTCCGACCTGCCGGGGAAAACGCTCCTCGACCTCGTGGGTAAATATTTCGCCGAGATTCCGAAGGGGGAACCCGTCTCCTTCGATCCAGTTTCGGCCTCTGACCCGGAGGATAGGATCATCCAAATCGAGCGTGACACCAAGCAAACATATATTGGTCTGGCCTATCGCCTGCCCGAGGTCTCGCCCCGAAATTTCGCCCTCGCCACTCTCCTTGAGAACCTTCTGGGGAAGGGTCCGGGTTCAAGGCTTTGGCCTCTCCGTACCGAGAAAAAGCTGGCCTACAACGTGAACTGCCGGGCTACCCAGATGCAGTCCGGAGGAGTGATCGAAGCCTACCTTGAGACCGACCATTCAAAGATGGAAACGGCCAAGGCCGTTCTTTGGCAGACGATCTTGGACCTTTACCAAAATGGCATCAGCGGAGAGGAGTTGGCGTTTACCAAGACGGCCGCCGCAGCGGATTTCATCCGGGAAAACGAGACGAAGAGCGGGAAGGTCGCGACCTTGGCCTTTTTCGAGTCGGTCGGGCTCGGTCTCAGCTTTTTCAGCGGATTGTCAGCGGAGATCGAGGCGCTCAGTCTGGATCATGTCAATGCCTATATCCAAAGCATTCTGGCCCCAGAAAAGGCCTTGGAAGTGGTCATCGGATCGAAACCCGGGAAGGAGTGAAAACGAGGCTTACTCTTCTTCGCTCTTTCTGGCCAGCTCTTTGAGCTGAAGACCGGCGTACTCGACCGTCAGAAGGATCTCCTCGTTCTCCCCGCTCAAGACGGCCAGGATCTCGGTCTGGGGCGTCAGCCATCGTGAGCTCAGTTCCAGGTGTCCGAGGCTGACCGCCTCTCCCCAGGATCCGAAATCGTCCTTGAAGGTGGTGTTCCGCCAATCCATGGCTTCCTCCAGGGGCCGGCCGAACTTCTGGACAAGGGCGTCCTTGATTTTCTGATAATCTTCAAGGTAGGCGTTCTTGTCGAGATACTCGGTGGTGAACGAGAACCGCGTGCGGGTCAGCTTATTGGTTGCGAATATGTATTCGATGGAGCAATCCAGGTTGATCAGCTTCTGCTGATAGTTCATGATGTCCAGGCCCTTCGCCTTCTTCTGCGCCGAGGGTTTCCCTTCCATCTCCAGAATCTGCTTCTTGCTCAATCCCCACTTCATTTCGTCGAACTTGCGGGGTGCGTAATTGACGCCGAGACTCTCGTTTTCCTCCATGATGGTGACGGTCTTAAGAGGATCGAAAAGGAGTTCGACGGCCGAGTCGAGGACATATCCGGACTTGGTCCGCCCCGTCTTCTCCGCTTTGAAACAGACGTAATACCAGACTTTTTTCATTTTTCCGGGATAGAGAAGGGAGAGGACGTGTCCCCTATCCAGGGTGTCGACGACGGGAGACGCATCATCCGCGCGGAGATAGATACGGGCATAGTCGGCGGAGACCCGGAGCTTCTTTTCAAAAGCTCCCGTTGCTGCCGGCTGGGTGATCAGAGAAAGGATGACGAGGACCGGTGCCAACCGCGCGATCGCCTTTGACGGGTTGATCATGGCCGTTCCTTTCTTCTCCAGGACGCACCCTTCCGGACAGAAGACGGCCCTCTGTTCGGAGGGCTATAGATAGAATGGATCCGGCCCAAAAAAGGAGCAATCCTCGCGGGGGGTGAATCGAGATGGGATTTCTTATCACCCCTAGGGGGGAGTCGATGCAGGGCGGGCTCAGGACACAGAGGCCTCGGCGAACCTGTTCAACTCCTCCCAATCCCTGTCGACTTCCTTCTGGATGGCCTCGAGCATCCAGGCGTTGGCCTCCTTGAAAAGATGGCGGAAACGGCCCTGGGGCTTGAGCCATTCCAGGATGGGCTTTTTCTGCTTGGGCGTGTAGTTGATCTTGTATTTTCCGTTCTCGACCTCGTAGAGCGGCCAGGCACATGTGTCGGCGGCGAGTTGGGCGAGCTTGATGCCCTGAGATTCGTCGTATTTCCACTCCGTCGGGCAAAGGCAGAGGACGTTCAGGAATGCCGGCCCCTTGACCTCGAAAGCTTTTTTGGCCTTGTTGTAGAGGTCCTGCCACCGGTGGGGACTGGCCTGGGCGACATAAGGAATATTGTGGGCGACGAGGATCTTGGTCAGGTCCTTCTTTTTCTGGATCTTGCCCGCGCTTTTGGCGCCGGCCGGCGAGGTGGTCGCGGAAGCGCCCAGCGGCGTCGCCGAAGAGCGCTGTCCGCCAGTGTTGGCATAAGCGTTGTTGTCATAGCAGACGTAGACGATATCGTGGCCTCGCTCCATAGCGCCGGAGAGGGCCTGGATGCCGATGTCATAGGTCCCTCCGTCTCCGCCTACTCCCAGGAACTTGATCTTCTTTTCGGCCGGGATCTTGCCCTTGTTCTTCAGGGCTTTGTACATGGCTTCGACGCCGGCGATGGTGGAGGCGGCGTTCTCGAAAGCGCTGTGCACCCACATGCAGTTCCAGGCCGTCCGGGGGAAGATGGTGGTGCAGACTTCCAGGCAGCCGGTGGCGTTGGCCACAATGATCGGGTCCTCAGTCGCCCTGAGGATGATCTTGAAGATGAGGGGAATTCCGCACCCCAGGCACATCCCGTGCCCGGCGACGAGACGGTCTTCCATCTTAGCCAAGTCTTTGAGTTTCACTGCCATGTTCATTTTCTCCTTTGGGGGATCTTCCTCTACTCTCTCAGGTTGATGTAGCCGAGCATTTCGTCCACCTTGCCGGAGTCGGCGATGCGTTCGAGCTTTTCGGCGATGTCCTTGAAGTGCTCGACCTTGATATCGCGGCCGCCCAGCCCGTAGACATAGTTAACGATCTTGGGACGTTTCTCCTGGTCGTAGAGCGCCGAGCGGATCTCGGTGAAGAGGGGCGCGCCGAAGGCGCCCGGAGAGGAGGACCGGTCCAGGACCGCCACGGCCGCCGTCTTCTTCAGGGCCTCGGCGATCTTAAGGTGGGGGAAGGGCCGAAAAACACGGGGCTTGAGCAGGCCGATCCTTTTTCCTTCGGACCGGAGTTCGTCGATGGCGTCTTTGCAGGTTCCCGCGGCCGAACTCATGACCACGATGGCGAGCTCGGCGTCGTCCATTCTGTACTCTTCAAAGAAACCGTAGGGCCGGCCGAACGTTTTGCCGAATTCCTTCCCGACCTCTTCGATCACCCGGGGAGAATTCTCGATGCCCTCGATCTGGCTTCTCTTGTGTTCGAAGTAGTAATCGGTGAAGTCGATCGGCCCGACGGTGAATTTCCGGCTGGTGTCGAGCAGCGGGAACGGCGGTTTGAATTCACCGATGAACCTCTTGACGGCGTCATCGTCTTCCATCTGAACGACCTCGGCGGAATGGCTGATGATGAAACCGTCGAAGCCGACCATAACAGGGGTTAGGACGTCGGGATGCTCCCCGATGCGGAAGGCCTGGATGAAATTGTCGTAAGCGTCCTGGCAGTTTTCGGAGTAGATCTGGATCCAGCCCGTGTCGCGGGCCCCCATGGTGTCGCTGTGATCTCCATGGATGTTGATGGGAGCGCTCAGGGCCCGGTTGACAATGGAGGCAACGATAGGCAGTCTGAGCCCGGCGGCGATGTAGAGCATCTCCCACATCAGGGCCAGGCCTTGCGAGCAAGTCGCCGTCATGACCCGCCCGCCGGCGGAAGCCGCTCCGATGCAAACGCTCATGGCGCTGTGCTCGCTTTCGGGGCAGACGAATTCACCCGTGATCAATCCGTCCGCGCGGAAAGAAGCGATCGTTTCGACGATGGCCGTCGACGGGGTGATGGGGTAGGCGGCGATGACGTCTGGGTCGACCTGGCGGACCGCCTCGGCGATGGTCTGGTTGCCGTTGAGGATTTTCGTTGCCTTCATTTTTCTCTCCCTGCGGCGAGTTCGATCTCCTCTGCCACCATGACGATCGATTTTTCTTTGGTGGGGCATTCCTCGGCGCAGAGGCCGCAGCCGGTGCAGTAATCATAGTTGATCCCGGTCACCTTGCCGTCCTTGACCAGGATGGCGAAATGGGGGCAGTAGACCCAGCAGAAAAAGCACTGGATGCAGTTTTTTTCGATGAACTCCGGTCTCCGGCCGGAGCGCCACGTCCCGGTGAGGTTGACGACCGAGTTCCCCGCCTCGGTGTTGACCGTTCCGATGGGAAGTTCCTTCCAAGTTTCTTTTTTCATCCTTCTTTGACCTCCTCAAACGCTCGGCTGATGGTCTTGAGGTTCATCTCGACGACCTCCGGGCGTAACTTCTTGGACAGGGAGACCTTGATGTTCTGCCTGAACGTGTTGAGGTCCATCAGGCCGACGACCTTGACCAAAGAGGCGACCATCGGGACGTTGGGGATGGCCCGACCCAGCTCGTCGCGGGCGATGGTGTAGGCGTCGAGGGAATAGATTTTGCGGTCCCCGAGCTTGAGCCGGTCTCGAACCATGGGGATGTCGAAGGTGGTGTTCATCAGGAAAATGGCGTCGTCCTTGGCTCCGTCGGCGATATCGACGAGCCCCAGGAGACTCGGGTCGGTGACCACGACGATGTCGGGATAATAAACCTGGCTATGAGTGCGGATCGGCTTTTGGCTGATGCGGTTGAACGCCAGGATCGGGGCTCCCCTCTTCTCGGCGCCGAATTCGGGGAACGCTTGAACGTATTTCCCCTTTTCCGAGGAGAGGACATCGGCCAGCGTGACTGCCGCCGTGACGACCCCCTGGCCGGCTCGCCCGTGCCAGCGAATCTCAAGTGTCTCTTTCATTGAACCTCCTCTCTGTTCATGAGTTCACTCGATGATGGATTGGCTCGCGATCTATAAAAAGACGGGATGATAGCAGAAAACGGTGCCAAAGTCATTCCTTCATCTCGGTCCGTCCCTCAAGGGCCTTTTTGATTGTTACCTGGTCGGCAAAATCGATATCCGATCCGACCGGAAGTCCCATCGCCAGCCGCGTCAGTCTGATCGGGAAAGTCTTCAGGATCTTGGCCAAATAAAGGGCGGTCGCCTCGCCTTCCGAAGTCGGATTGGTCGCGAGGATGATCTCCCGGAAGGCCCCTTTTTCGACCCTTTGGATGAGCTTGTCGAGCTTGAGTTCCTCCGGCCCGACACCCCGGAGGGGGGCCAGCGTGCCCAAAAGGACATGGTAGCGGCCGTGATAGATCCCGGTCTTCTCGATCGAGGAGATATTGTAAGGTTCCTCGACAATGCAGAGGGAATCGGAGGATCTCTCGCCGTCCGCACACATTGAACACGGGTCAATGTGAGTGATATTGTTGCAAACCGAGCAATAAAAGATCTTCTTTTTGACCTCACGGATGGCATCGGCCAAGCGCTCGACTTCCTCCGGGGGAAGCCCCAGGATATGGAAGGCGATCCGCTGAGCGGTCTTGGCGCCGATGCCGGGGATCCGCTTCAATTCCTCGATGAGCTGGTAGAGGGGCTGGGCCGAGTCGGACATCAGAACAATCCCGGGATCTTGAGCCCTCCGCCGAGGCTGCTCAGTTTCTGGGACATGTGCTCGTCCACTTTGGCCGCGGCGTCGTTGAAGGCGGCGACAATCAGGTCCTGCAGCATATCGACATCGTCCCGGTTGACCACCTCGGGGTCCAGCCGGACGCCGGCCAGGTTTTTCTGTCCGTCCAGGGTGACGGCGACCATCCCCCCGCCGCTCGTCCCTTCGACGCGCAGCTCGGCCAGTTCCTTTTGCAGTTTGTCCTGCATCTCCTTGGCTTGTTTGAGCATTTTTTGCAGGTTGCCGAGGTCTTTCATCATTCCTATTCGCTCCTATTCCCTCTCCTTTGTCCCTTTCACCGGCTCGACGGACAAAATCGTGGCCTTGAAGGTGTCCACAAAAGCCTGGACCGAGGGGTCCTTCAAGGCGATGTCCGTTTCTTTTTCTCGCCTTCTCCCGGGGGAAGCCGGGCCCGGCAATTCTGCTAACTTGACCTTGACCTTCTGTCCGAGGACCTCGGAGGCAACTTTCTCGACCAGTCTGACCTCCCGCTGAACGGCTCCCCGGTAGTACGCATCCCCGCCCGGGAATGAGATTTCCAAAACTATCGGGCGGTCAATGACGAACCTCTTTTCCGGGGAAAACTTGATGTCCAGAGGCTCGTCCTTAATGAAGAACGTGGCTTGGCGGGACAGAATCGCCGCCAGAGAACTTTTTTCTTTTTGCAGTTCGGCCAGGATCTTTTGCCAGATATCGCGGCTTTCTCTCGGTCGCGGCTGGGCCGGTGGCCGGACCGGCTCGGGCCTGGGCAGTCCCTCAAGTCTGCGACCGGGCTTCTGCGGTAGACTAAGGGGGTGCGCTTCATCCCGGCCGGCCGGGGCTGGAGAACCTCCGGTCTCGGGATTGATCTTGGCCACATCGGCCAGCAGCTCCTTGAGCGGGATGATTCTCTCGAAATGGCAGAGCTTGACCAGCAGAGTCTCCAGGAAGATCTGCGGGTGGGAGGAGAAGCGGAGGCCCTGTTCTGCCTGCTGGAGGGCCTGCAGGTAGCGCAGAATGTCCTCAAGCGAACTCTTCTCGACCTCTTGCTGAAGGCGCTTGATTTCCTCCGGGTTCAGGGGGAGGAGATCTTCCACCTCCGGGACCGACTTGACCAGCATCAGGTTTCGGAAGTGCTGGATCAGTTCCTTGTAGAAGACGCGCAGGTCATGGCCTTTTTCCATGATCTTTTCGACGAGCCGGAAAATCCCTGCGGAGTCTTGAGCCAGGATCATGGAGGAGCATTCGAAGAGGATCTCCCGGCTGATGGCGCCCAGAATTTCCTTGAGGTCCTCGTCGTGGATGACTTCTCCGGAAAATGCCACCGCCTGGTCGAGGAGGGATTGAGCGTCCCTGAGGCTTCCTTCGGCCGCCCCGGCGATCAGGCTGAGCCCGTAAGGAGTAATGGTGATCTTTTCCTTGTGGGCGATATCCAGGAGATGGTTGATGATCTCCTTCTGGGAGATCTTCTTGAACTCGAAGTGTTGGCAGCGCGAGACGATCGTCAGCGGGATCTTGTTAAATTCGGTGGTGGCGAAAATGAAAACAGTCCGTTCCGGCGGCTCTTCCAGAGTTTTCAAAAGTGCGTTGAAGGCTTCCCGGGTGAGCATGTGGACTTCGTCGATGATGATGATCTTATATCGCGTCTTGATCGGCCGGTATTTGACTCCCTCGCGGAGGGAGCGGATCTCATCGATCCCGCGGTTCGAGGCGCCGTCGATCTCGAGGACATCCACCGAGCGGTCCTCGTTGACCTCCTGGCAGAATTCGCACTTATTGCAGGGAGTCGGAGTCGGGCCGTGCTGACAGTTGAGGGCCTTGGCCAGGATCCGGGCGACGGTCGTTTTCCCTGTCCCTCTCATCCCGGAGAAGATGTAGGCTTGCCCGATGCGATTGGTCTTGATGGCGTTCTGGAGGGTCTGGACGACGGCCTTCTGGCCGACCATCTCCTCGAAGGTCTTCGGCCGGTACTTGCGGGCGTATATGAGATATGACATCGCCGTACTTGGTGATTCTCAGAAAGGACTAAAGTACCCAACATTCTAGCATAATCTAGGGATGTTTCCAAAAGGAATTTTTTGGGGTAAGCACTCCTTTTGTGTGATAAGCAGACTAGACAACTTGGGAATGTCAACGCTCCCGCTCAGGTTCTTAACGCCGTTCCCGAGGCCTTTTCCTCGGCGCTGCGGAACTCCGCGTGATAGATCTTGCCGTTAAGCACCCGTTGGTTCCAGTCTCACTCCTCTCCTTCAGACCCCCTCGTGCTCAGACAGTCCTCACGGCCGCCAGAGCGGCTTCCCTCGCAAAACGCCTCGGGAAGGCTAAACCTTCGAGGTCGCTTTTCCATTCCCAAGTTATCTATCACATAGATGGAGATCCTTCCTTTTTTGGGGAAGCCGTCCCGTCGGTTCCCCCCGTCGGCTTGCGCCGTTCGCCTGTCTGAATGGGATTATGGACATATATTGTTTGTGATTCGTTTGACTTGCCTTTATAATCCTGGCGCTAATTTGAAGAAAAGCATATTTCTGGCGCGGCGGAGCAGCCTCCTGGAAATCCACCTGGCCACCGTCCTGTTCGGCCTGGCCGGATTGTTCGGGAAGTGGCTCGTCCTTTCCCCTCCCTTGATCGTCCTGGGACGAGTCTTTTTCGCCAGCCTGGCCTTGGGTGTTATACTTTGGTGGAAAAAGCAGAACTTGCGGCCCATTCTCCGCATGAAGACCGCCCTGCTTGTTCTTCTCGGCGTCCTTCTGGCGATACACTGGACCGCATTTTTTCAGGCGATCCAGGTTTCTTCGGTGGCCGTAGGGCTTCTTTCCTACTCTTGTTTCCCAGTTTTCACTGTCCTCCTAGAACCCCTATTTTTTCGGGAGAGATTCGATTGGCAGAGCCTCTTCGCCGCCGGCATATGCCTGGCCGGAATTTTCTTGATCGTTCCCCGCTTTGACTTGGCCGATTCGGTCTACAGAGGAGTCTTGTGGGGGCTGCTTTCGGGGCTGACATTCGCCGTCCTGACATTGTTTAATCGGCGGTTGGTAGCGCATTATTCCAGCCCGGCGATCGCCTTTTTCCAGGATCTTTTCGCGGCTTTCTTCCTCCTGCCATCCCTGGTAATTATGGCGCCCGGCCGCTTGGCCGCCAGGGATCTGGGGCTCCTGGTTGTCCTCGGAGTCGTTTGCACAGCCGGCTCCCACACGCTCTTCATCCGGGGGATGCGCCGGGTGCGGGCCCGGACGGCAAGTATAATCAGCAGCCTCGAGCCCGTCTATGGGATTGCTTTGGCGTTTATATTTCTGGCCGAAAGGCCCTCTTTCCGAACCCTCGGCGGCGGCGCGGTCATCCTGGCCGCCGTCCTTTTCGTCACCTTAGGGGAAAGTCCTCGGCATCGGGACTGAGGACGGCGATCCGGCTCAGTCGTTGTCTTTTTTCTTGATTTTGCCCTTGACGACCTTTTTCTCTTCTTGATGGCGTTCGGAGATTTCGGACTTCTCCTCGGCATGCTCCTTTTTCAACCGCGAAGCCTTGACCTCGCCTTCCTTCTCGACCTGGGCCCTTTCAGCCTGAGAGGAGGCGAGTTTCTTCTCATCTTCGATCCTTTTTCTGAGCTCGGCATTTTCCCTTTCCTGGCTTTCCTCGAGCAGACGCATCTCTTTTTTCTGCTCTTCATTCAGCCTTTGCTCGCGCTCCACAGGGGAGAGTTTCTTTTCCAGATCGCTGGAGCGGATCTCGGGCAGCCTGGATTCGGCTTCCTCCTGCCGGAGATAGGCGGTCGGCTTGGCCGCTTCATTCTTCCGCACGGCCGGCCGGTAAATCCGGACCCTGTCGCCGCTGATTCCGCTCAATTCGGGACGCTGACCTTCTTCGATCTCATAGCGGTTGACCTTGCTGCGGGTCAGATGAGCGACCTGTTCGACATCCACTCCCTGGTTGAGCAGCTGGCGGTTGCTCACGGAGAGGTTGGCCTTATGGACGGTCAGCCGGACGATGGTGCGGTTCCTCTCGAAGGGAAGGATATAGCGGCTGAAATCGTCATGCTGGAAATAGCGGCCTTCGATGAAAACCCAGTAGGAATCCGGAAAGTCATAGGGCAGAGAGCCGATCCCCACGCCGGCCACGAACTCTACGCCTGGCGACAGAGGAGCCCAGCCGATATACGTGGTGCCCCAGCGCCAAGTGACCCAGGCGGGTGCCCAGATCGTTCCCGGGACCCAAAACCAGCCCAAGCGTCTGTCGTGGCCCCAGCGGCCGTAGTGGAAGGGGATCCAACCCCAGTTGTAATACGAAATCCAGGTCCACCCGGAGTTCGTCCAGGCCCAGCGACCGTCGGTGTAGGGACGCCAGCGATAGGCCGTCTGCCGGGGAATCCACACATACCCATAGGGCGCATATTGGACCCAGGTCCCATGTGGAGAAAGGTGTTCGTAAAAGTACCCATAATCGATGTCAGAGGGATAATCGTATTGATCTCCTTCATAGGGCCTTTCGCGGGCCGGCGGCGGATACGATCCCTCGTCGACTGGAACATATACAATGCAGCTTGAAATGAATAAAAGTCCGAGAATGATGACCCAAGCGTTCTTTCTCATTGCCTTTTTCCTCCACTAAAGGATTAAGCAAATAGCGTGCCAATCCAAATTCCCCTGTCGTCAATGAGCAATGGCTGTTTTCACCCCTTATTATGTCCTCAAAAAGGGACAGGTGCAACCTTAATCGATTTCTGTCGTCTGCCGGTCAAGAATGTCCTTGAGAACCCTCGCGAGCGAAGGTACAACTTCATGTTTTTTGCCCCATGGGCAATTATTTCAGCCGCTTAAAGACCCGCTTGACACGGCGGAAAGCCCAGTCGAGGTCTTTCTGTTTGATGATCAGAGGCGGGGCAAAGCGGATGACGTTTTCGTGAGTTTCCTTGCAGAGCAGTCCCTCTTTCTTAAGCTCTTCGCAGAAACGGCGGGCGCCTCCGGCCTCGGGCTTAAGCTCGATGCCGATGAGGAGCCCTCGACCCCGGACTTCCTTGATGTGCCGGCTCTTGATCTTTCGGAGCTTTTCGATGAAGTAGCTCCCCTGCTCCTTGGCGTTGTCGATGAGCTTCTCTTCCAGAGTGACCCGGAGCGCCGCTCTGGCCGCCGCGCAGGCCAGGGGGTTTCCACCGAAGGTGGAACCGTGCTCGCCCGGTTTGAGAACACCCAGGACGTCCCGTGAGGCCAGCGTGGCCGAGATGGGGTAACAGCCGCCACCCAGGGACTTGCCGATAACGACCATGTCCGGTCGGACGCCCTCATGTTCAGAAGCGAAAACCTTCCCCGTGCGGCCCAGGCCCGTCTGGATCTCGTCGGCTATGAAGAGGACATTGTTCTCGGCGCAGATCTCTTTCGCCGCCTTGAGATAGCCGGGCGGCGGGATGAGGATTCCGGCCTCGGCCTGGATCGGCTCGACCAGGAAGGCCGCCGTGTGGGGGGAGATCGCCTGTCGCAGCGCTCCGCTGTCTCCGAAGGGCACGATCACGAACCCGGGAGTAAAGGGACCGAAATCGTTCCGGTAAAGGGGTTCGGTCGAAAAACTGATGATGGTTACGGTGCGGCCGTGGAAATTGTTGGAGCAGGCGATGATCTCCGCCCTGTCCTGGGGGATGCCCTTCTTCTGGTAAGCCCATTTGCGGGCCACCTTGATGGCCGTTTCGATCGATTCGGCGCCCGAGTTCATGGGCAGGACCATCTCATAGCCGGTCAGGTCGCAGAGTTCTTTGGCCAGGAGCGGCCACTGGTCGTTGCGAAAGGCGCGCGATGTCAAGGTCAGGCGCTTGGCCTGCTGCTGGACGGTCTTGACGATCCGCGGATGGCAGTGGCCCTGGTTGACGGCGGAGTAGCCGCTCAGGAAATCGAGGTATTTATTGCCCTCTACATCCCAGGCCCAGATGCCCTTGCCCTTGGTGAGCACGGCGTCCAGGGGGTGGTAGTTGTGGGCTCCGTAAAGGTCCTCCAGATAGATAAGGTCTCGAGTATCCATAGGTTATTCCTCCTTGTTCAACGATCAGCGCCGCTCGCTCGATATCATAAATAGCGTTCAACCTGGCGGAGAGGGTGGGATTCGAACCCACGGTACGCCTTGCGACGCACACACGCTTTCAAAGCGTGCTCCTTAAGCCACTCGGACACCTCTCCGCTTCTAAAAAAGTGGCTTGAGAAGCCCTCAGGAAGTATTCAAATTAGCAGAAAAGGATAATCAGGTCAATTTTCTGAAAGGAGCAACGGGCCCCGTCACGGCGCGTCTCCGTCCGTCCTCGCCTAAGACCCGCCCACCCGCCACCATTGGCTGCGGGCGGGCGGAGACTACCGCCGTGCCACCCGTCATTTTCTTAAGCAACATTCGGATTTCATTTCTTTGCAATAGCGTGGTTTCGGGATGATATCCAAAATCTTGCTTTCCGCAATTTAGGGAAGAGAGACGAAGGTGTGGATGATGTCCTTGAGGAGGGCGGCGGCTGCGCCTTGCGGGTCGGACTTTCCGCCCGTGACTGTAACGGCACCCATGGTATCCGTTAAAAACGTGATCCCCTTGTTCGTGCCGTCGACATGGAAGAGCGGATGTCCGGCCTCGATGGTGCTTGGTGAAACCTCGGCGCTCCATCGGCCTTCGGTCCGCCTGATTTTTCCGATCAGTTTGAGGGCCTTCCCTTCTCTCCTTGCGCCTGAGACGAGTGAGGGTGGAATTGCGGTGATCCCTTTGACCTTGATGTCTTTGAGAGTGAGTTCAAGCCCCAACACGGAGTTGGCGATGAGCAGGAGTTTTGCGGCCGTGTCCCAGCCCTCGACATCGAGCGCCGGGTTGTGTTCGCCGATCCCTCTGGCCTGAGCGTCCTTGAGTGCCTCCTCGAACGTCGCTCCCTCCCCCATTCTTGTTAGGATGAAGTTGGATGTCCCGTTCAGGATTCCCTCAATGGAGAGGATCTCTGCTCCGGCCAAGGAATAAAGCCCGACGTCGAGCGTCGGCAGGGCGGCGGCCGTCGCCCCGCTGTATCCAAGGGACAGGCGGTTTTCTCGGGCTAGCTTCAGCAAACTCTTGAAGGCAACGACAAGGGGTCCTTTGTTGGCCGTCACCACATGCCAGCCGTTTTCGAGAGCCGCCTGGATATGTCTGAATCCAGGCTCCCCGGTTTGAAGGTTGGAAGGCGTGCATTCGACCAGAACCCCGGGCTCGATATTTTTCAGAACCGCTTCCACGGCAAGATCGGCCTTCCAGAACGCCTGGCCGCCGCTTGGCCCGGCCCACATCTCAGCCAGTCCATATTCCAGAAGGTCCGTCTCGGCAATGAAGCCTCCGTCGGATTTCAAGGCGGCCTTGAGGTTGAGATCAAGGCCGTAACGTTTCCGCAGGGGCTTGCTTTTTTCCTGAAGAAGCGCGACGAACGCTTTTCCGACATGGCCGAATCCCGCCAGGACGAGTGATACCGGTTTCTTAGGTTCGTTGATGACGCTTTTCTCCGGGAGAATGAACTGGCGGAGAGGGTGGGATTCGAACCCACGATCCCGATTGCTCAGGATAACGGTTTTCGAGACCGTCGCCTTCAACCACTCGGCCACCTCTCCGCTTCATGTCTTTGTGTCATCGCGAAGCATCGAAGATGCTGTGGCGATCTCAACCAAAAATTGAGTCGCTCCTGCTGGCGCTAGCTGGAATAGCAGAAGCCATTGCCAATAATCCTTTTTTAGCGCTTGGCTACAAAAAAATCTCTTAAAATGCGGCCGCATTCCTCCGCTAACACGCCTCCCTTGACTTGCGGCCGGTGGTTCATCTTCCTGAACGGGAACCTCATGACCGACCGTACGGCGCCCGACTTCGGATCCAGGGCTCCGAACACCACCCGCCTCAGCCGGGCCTGGACGGCGGCACCCATGCACATGGCACAGGGCTCGAGAGTGACATAAAGATCGCAGTCGTTCAACCGGAAATTCCCTCTTCTCCGGCCGGCCTTCCGGATAGCCACGACCTCGGCATGCGCTGTCGGGTCATTCCGGCTGACCGGCCGGTTATAACCGCGGCTCAAGACTTTTCCGCCGGAGACGACGATAGCGCCGACGGGCACCTCTCCCCTCTCTCCGGCCCTTTTGGCCTGGGCCAGCGCCTGTCGCATGTGCTTTTCGTCGTCTGTCATTTGGCTCGGCCCAAACGAATTCTTTACTTTTCCGTGGTCGATTTTACCACATCTCGAAAGCATCTCCAATTTCACGAATGATGGTGTAGCTTCCTTGCATATATGAAGAACAACTTGGGAATCGATAAGCGACCTCGAAGGTTCAGGTAACATGATAGCGAAACGCACCTCCTTGACGGGTAATACTGTGATAGATTACTCGTCGACTGGAAATTTAAAAAGGAGGTGCGCAGGTGTATTTTATCGGTGTGGACCATCACAAGCAA
>JBAQGA010000051.1:0-6558 GCA_049287565.1 Candidatus Aminicenantales bacterium | reverse complement strand
GAACATAAACATGAGCATGCTCGTCCACCGTGAAGCTGATGAACGGACCGAAGACATAATTCGGGTCGCCCTCCGCTAAGCCGATCCTGAATCTTTCTTTGAACACGATATCCTTTGGGCTGTCCTTCCCGGGAACGGCACGGTCCGGGTTCACGGCCACGCGAACCCCGTCCTCCTCGATGACCTTAAATTCCAGTTTCTTTTGTCCGTAAGGTAACATAACGGCAGACAGGACCAATAAGACAGGAACAGCCAGGATCCGGATATGGCTCATTTCGGGTGGAATGCTCCTTTCATGATGAAAAACAGGTTCCCGATCCATGGAATGGCCTTTGTGTTCATGGAGCTTTCTCAAGCATCTCAGAGAGGGCCCGGCCGAAGCGCCGGACGCCTTCCCGGATCCGGCTTTCTTCGAGATTTGAAATGGATAAGCGAAAGTGCCTTTTGGATCCCGCCTTCCAATAATAGTAATGGCCGGGTGAAGCCATGACCTTGTGTTTCAACAAAATCGTGTTCGCCGTTCTTTCGTCAGGATAGGGTTTGGGGAGAGTCACCCAGAACGTGTATCCGCCTTCCGCCTTTGTCCAGGCCACATCGGCCGGCATGAATTCGGCCATGGCCTCCAGGGCGATTTTCATGCGCTTGCGGAAAACCCGGTGCATCTTTTTCAGATGCAGATCATAGTATCCTTCGCGGCAAAAGTCGTTCAAGGCGACTTGCGAAAGGCTGTTTATGGAGATCTGGCTGAACCGGTTGATCGCGGTCATCCGTTGAATGCACTCCTTGTCTCCGGCGATCCAGCCGATTCGTATCCCGGGAAAAAGAGCCTTGGAAAAAGTGCCGATATAGAGCACGACTTGATGCCTGTCCATGGATTTTATGGGAAGCGGCACGAGACCGTGATATTTCATGTCCTCTTCGAACCCGTCCTCGACAATGGGGACCTGGAAGCGCTCGCAGATCGCGATCAAGCGCTCGCGATGCGCCTGGGGCGTCGTGATGCCGGTCGGGTTATGAAAATTGGGAATCGTATAGACAAACAGAGGACGGCGCTTGGCAAGGCTCCTTTCCAACGCCTCCAGGTCCATCCCGTCCTCTCGGAGGGGAATCCCCAGGACCTGGATTTGATAATATTTCATGATGCGCAGGAACGTTCCATATGTCGGAGATTCGGTGATGACGATGTCCCCCGGCTTCGCCAGCAACTTCAGGGTCAATTCGAAAGCGTGGCTGGCGCCGTTGGTGATGAGAATTTCGTCGCTGGATACCGCAATGCCGTGGACCTGCAGCCGGCGGGCCAGGTATTCGCGCAAAGGAGGGTAGCCGCCGTATTCGGCGTAGGTCAATACGGGAGGGCCCAGGTTGACGAGCACTCGGTTCAAGCATCTGCGAAAATCCTCCGCCGGAAAGAGACGGGAATCGATCTCCAATTGCGCCAGATTGATGATATCGGCGTTGTTCGAGGTGTCCGGTTCGGGCCGATAGTCTGGGAGGGCATGCCAGAGGTAGCGGCTCTGTTCATTGGCCATTTTGGCCCAGGGCAAGGTTCCTTCGACCCTGGGGAGGCCGCTGGTCATCGTTGACGGCCTCTTGCGCACCGTGGTGTACGATCCCGGCCGGCTGTCGAAGTACCCCATGGCGATGAGTTCCTGATAGGCCAGATAGACCGTGGACCTGTTGACGCCGAGGTTTGCGGCCATGATTCGCGTCGACGGGATGTTGCAGCCGGGATTGAGGACGCCGTGATCGATGAGCCGGATGAACTCTTTGATGATCTGTTGATGGAGAGGAACGGCCCGATCCCGCTGAATGGGCAAAAACACGCTCTCCAAGCTCATAACGCTATCCTTTCAGATCACGGAACGGTCTGGTGCCATCCTCTCCAGGCCGATTCGGTGGTTCACCGGTATCTCTCCATTGATCATGACTTCCCCATGATCCGTTGAATCATCGCCTTGGCGTGCTCATTCTCGGGATTCAAATCAAGAGATTTTTTATAGGACCAATAGGCCTTATGGAGATAAGCATCCCCTAGACTATCATAAGCATTGTATGATTGAGGGTACACTTCCTGGTTAAGCTTGAAAATGGCAATGGCATCGTCAACCTTTTGCGTTTTTAAGAGATAATACCCCAGGCGATTCAGTTCTTCTTCTCCAAATTCGTATGCATCTCGCGCCTTTTCACTCAAGTCCTCGTACACAGCCAGCGCAGTCTCCAGGCCGTTCTCTTCGAGGGTTACAAGAATCTTTTCGGCTATGGACGGCTTGCTTTTTGCAGGTCCATAACTGTCTATGAGCCTGGGATGAGCCGGCTCACTCACATCCACGGACCGGACGCCGGAATAAGTGTTCGTGACAAAGACATATTTATCATCCAGAGAGACTCCTTCCACCCAACCCTGAAAAGTGCATTTTCCCAGTAGACGGGGTTTCTTTGGATCGCCGGCGTCAATGACAAAAAGCCCGTTTTCCCTCGTAAGCAAATCATGGGCATTCGCTAAATAAACAATCTCATCTCGAACGCACAATCCCTCGGCGAATCCCTGAGGCCCGGGTTGGAATGTCCCCTCCACCCGGGGATTGTGCGGATCCCGGATATCAGCGACGATCAAACCATGCTTTCCGGCGGCGATATAGACTTTATTCCCTTCTCCCCGGATGATTTCAGCCATGGAATTGGCATCATCCCACTTGGCGTTGCCAATCGTTCGCGGTGAAGATGATTGAGATATGTCAAGGACGGTCAATCCCTCGCTCATATCGGCGACATAGGCATAGGTGTCTTTCGTCCAAATATCCCAGGCGTTTTTCGTCCTCGCGTAGCCGGTCAATTCCGGCCGATCGCGATTGGAGATATCGAAAATATAAATCCCCGCCTTCTCGTATCCGTCTGCGTTTCCGACAGCCAAATAGGCGTGCGAACCATTCACATGAATGCCCATACCGGGAGTTTTGGGTTCTGGATCCTTCCATCTCCAGGTAACAACCGGATTTTCTCCCGATATGTCCATGACGATCAATCCTCTTCTTGAGTCTGCGATGAAAGCCCGATCTTGAGCAATATCGATATTTCTATAATAGCCTTCGTCATAGACGGTCGTGACAAAATCCAGCCGCCCCCCCTTCGCCTTGAAAACATGCAAACCTTTGATCCCGCCGACGACGAATAAACGTTTTTGACCGGAATGATAGGCGGCATCGAAACAGTATCCCATGTCTTTTGTCTGCCCACGGTCTTCTTGGCCGCCCAATATCCACAAACCGAGAATCAACGTGATCACGAACAGAAGCGCACTTTTTTGAAAAACGGAGTCACCGCTCATTTAACACCTCTCCCTTTCTGTCTGGAATTGAAAATATCACGAAGCGCATGAATATCCAATCATTTTTTATTATCGGCACTTTTCCTGGACCGGGAAGAACCAATTTCAGGGAAAATGTGCTCAGCCAATATCCGCCGCCGCTCTTGCCCTCCCGGCCAATCGGGCTCAATTCTGGGGCTCCCTTCCGAAGGAGAGGCACTCAGATCAAGGCATTCCATTGCACGGAACAAGCCGTATCCCTTCTGCAAGCTCCACAAGTTCTTCTCGAATCCGCTCATAATGATTGACCGAATCACCGGGAAGCGTCCTAAACAAGGACCCGCAGCCGTACACGACAATCGTCATCCCGTAATCCTCCGAATACCACGCGCCGTAAATTCCCTTGAGCGTCAGGTCGTGATGAGGCGTCACGTCATCGTGCCATCGTGATGCGGGCGGTGTGCCCAGAAACTTGGCGAGTGGTGTCGTTGCCAATTCCGGGAGGTCGCTGTGACTGATGATTGTACCGTCAAAAAACGGCCGCCTCCGGCCATCAATTACCAGAGCATCGCGGGGCGCGAAGGCAACCCATTCGGCCTCTGGAATCGGATCGCCCATCGCTTTGAGCCAGGCCCGCTGGTCGTACTCGGCCAGGTCGCCCAGCGCGTCGATATCGACCACCCCATCGCTCATACCGAACGGCGCCCTGTCTGTCTGAATGATATACACGCCGAACCAGGCCTGATAGAATTTAGAATGGGGGTTAGTGCGCTCCGCAAACCGTGCCAGCAGGCTCTTGGGTCCTCCGAACGTAAAGTAGTTCATCCCTTTCAGTCCAAGCGGTTCCCAAATGTGGTTCATGTCCTGTTTTAAAGGATTTATCCAACCCTTTGGAAGCACGTTGAATTCTGGCCTGACCCCGTTGGCAACCTCCTGCCGAGTGATCTTCTCGGAAATCGCCCGGGCTCCCCTGCGAAAACGCAGCGCATGACAGCTGACTGACCCAAGAGTCACCAGAAGCACCGCGAGCAGTGACAGGGTCAAAAAAACGTTTCTGACTTCTTTTTTCAATGAGCTTCCCCCTTTATCTTGCATTCATTCCGCATCGTTCTCAGAACCGCTTTCCAGGCTGAAGACCGGGAGAACATCGTCATCCTCCGTCAGCCGAACAAATCTGCACAAAACAATAATCTTTTCTCCCATCCGCGAGGCTGAAAACTGCCCGCAGGTTATCTGCTGGTCATCTTCATTCTATCGGACCAAAATTCTCGAAGATCACTAGGTCGGCCAGGCTTTTCTTGGCGGGACCGAGAGGCCATTCTTCAGGAACGCCGATGGGGGTGAAACAAATGAGCTCATAGCGCTCGGGGATGTGAAAAAATTCCTTCATCCGGGCCCAGGGAAAATAGGATGTGAAGAATCCGGTCCCGTAGCCGAGGGCGCGGGCGGCGATCATGAGATTTCCCATGGCCAGAGTCCCGTCGGTGATACTGTATTCCGGATACTCGGATCGCGAATCCACGAGCACGGCCACATAGACGGGCGCGCTCAGGATGTTCTTGAGGACCTCCCTGAGCTTCCGGCGGATTTCGTCTCTCTTGTCTTCCGGCAATTTCGCTATCTCCTCCCGCTCCTCCAGGATCCAGGAACAGGCCGTCTCTTCGAGCGCGTCGAGTTTCCGGCGGTCCTGGATGACCAGGAATTTCCAGGGCTGCTGGTTGCCGGCGGTGGCCGCGAAGCGGGCCGCATCCAGAATCTTGAGCAGGTGATCCTTCGGCACGGGGTCAGGCTTGAACCTGCGGACCGTCCGGCGGTTTTCTATCGTCTCAAAGAGGAATCGTTGATCGGCCGTGTATTTTACGGACGAGTCCGCGCCGGTGTAAGAACGCGCGATCGGAGTGCAGATGTCGGCGACGACTTTCCACAATCCTTCCTCCTTACAGAAGATCAGGGTGAACCAGGAGTCTAGGACATAGCGCCCTCCATCCGGCATCCTGCTGCGATAATGGAAAACGGCCGTCGTGTACCCCGTGTCGTTGCCTTCATGAACCTCGATATTGTCCACGGGCATTTCCCAGTCCTTTCCCTTGAACCACTCTTCATGGAACTTGGAGTATCCGTTGCGGCTGTCGATTAATTTGCCGTCGCTCGTAAGGAATAAAAACTTCTCGTTTTTCGTCACGGTGGAGAAGAGGCCGTCCAGGTCGGAGTCCTGGATAGACTGGACATAAAGATCGAACACCTCTCGCAGGGTCAGTCCCGGCCGGTTTTGGCCGGCGGCCGAGCCTCGATACCCGATCGCGACAAGGACGATGGAAACAAGGACCGCCCAGAGGGTTTTTCTCATGTCTGTTTACCCCTTCAAAATGCAGGCTCACCAAATCATGAGTCCGTTCTCTCTATAGAACAAACGCAGACAATCGGAATAATGACGAAACGGCGACTCCGAGGTTTCTTATTATCAGCACTTTTTCTGGGCAGGAAAGTACCAATTTCGGCGAATATGGACTCAGCCAATATCCGCCCCCCGTTCATGGGATGATCGTCTTTCTCCGTTCTTTCAGCATCGCGGCGACTCCGCATCGAAACCGTCCGTCCGTTTGGTGGGACGCGTGGGTTCCTTCAATAAGGTCAAGGGATGGAAATTTAGCCTTGATGACTTTGATATACCTCTTCACAAACGGGCACAGCGTCATCATGCAGTATGTCAGGTGAATCGCCTTGGCCCCGTAGTGAAGCAACGCTTCGACTTTGGGCAGGATCACCTCTTCTCCTTTAATGGTGGGACAGCCGTTGCAGGAAATCACTCCGATCAGTTCGATCTCTTGACCCTCATACCGGGCGAAAGCGCCTTTGCGGTCGGTCATGTCTTTCAGGCAGGCGCTGACGGGGCAATCCAGCACTCTCGTAGTATTAGAGCACGCTAGGATCCCGATCTTGTTCTTGCCCTCCGATTTTTTCTTTCTTTTGGCCACCACAGGCTTCTCCAGAGCCGTCCGTCGATCCTGTCTTAAGTCATTGTGCCGGAATTCTTAAAGATACATGGGCAATACGAAGATGTGATGTACCTGCTGTTCTGTTATGCGGCTATTTCGGGGCGGCCGCTTTGAGGACGGCTGCTTTGAGTTTGGAGTTGAATTTCACCCCGCGGGTTTCGGCGCGTTCGATGAGCCTCAAGGCGTTCTCATAGTCCTTGGCCAAATAATAAAGGTTCACCAGATTGTTGTGGGCACCGGTATGACTGGGATAGGCCG
>JBAQGA010000050.1:0-37642 GCA_049287565.1 Candidatus Aminicenantales bacterium | reverse complement strand
GAAATCGTATGCATCTGCCATTAAAAGAAGAGGTTAGCTGAAATCTTCCCGATTTATTGGGGTAAGTCCTGGCCCATCTTGGGCACCATTAATTCTTCCTCTCCCTCGAGAGACCGTGTCGTAATTGCGATTTGTCATTGCGGGCGACCGCAGGGAGCGCGGCAATCTCCTTTCTTTTCAACGCATTATGAGATTGCGACACAGCCTCCGATGGGAGAGGATCGAGGAGAGGGTGAAAAGCAAAATTCCCCCCCCTTCATCCCCTCCCGTAAAGGGCTGCGATTGGACGCTATTTGTGGGCAGCTCTCATCTCGGCGGCCATCGTTTCGACCTTTTTCAGCGACCGTCGCATCTCGCTCCAACCATACCAGAGCGCGTAATCCGGGTTGGCGTGGAAGGTCCCCTGGAAGGAGCGCATCCGGTGCTCCAGGAACATGACGAAGAGCTCCTGCTCGACCTCGGTGATCGCATCGTGGAAGGTCAGAAGGTCGGGGAAGGGATAGGCGTAGTTGGCCGGCTTGGGGATGATCCTGTCCTTGTAGAGCCCGGCGACGATGCGGATGGCCTCGGCCATCAGGTGGTCGACTTCCCGGATCATGTCGTCGCCCTTGGCCAGCTTCGCCTTGGCGAAGTTGATGCTGTGGCACTGGTTGCAGGTCTTGATCATCTTGTCCCGCTCGGCCTGCCAGGCTTCCTGGGTAAGGCGGGCGACGTCGGCCGCCTTGACGACATCGAGCCGCCCGGTCGGATTGCCGTCCGGGTCGAGGACGCCCAGGCCCTGCAGGATCGTGGCTCGATCGGCGGTCCACTGCTTGTCCTCGGGCAGGGGAAGCCGAACGGCCAGGAAACCCCAGGCGGTCCGGACCTCGTGGTTACCCTCCTGCATGTGACAGGTCTGACAGGCGGGTGCGGCCACGCTTTCGGGAAGGGTCTTGTTCTGCTTAAGGAGATAACGGACGCCGTGCTTGGAGGCCGAATACATCTCCCACTGGGGATGGTCGAAGCCCATATGGCAGGTCTGGCAGGCCTGGGGCTGCTTAGCCTCGGTGACCGAGAAGATGTGCCGGGTGTGGCAGGCGTCACAGGAGGCGCGGCCGAAACCGGACCCGGCCCGCTGGAGCTCGCGCATCTCGGCCTCGGACTTGAGGCCGATCTTGTGGCAGCCGCCGCAGCCTTTCATCCCCTCCATCATGGCGACGGGCTGAGCATGGGCGGTGGGCATAGCGTTCATGGCCGCCCAGGCTAAGGCGTGTTTGCCTTTCTTGAACTGGGTTACTTTTTCTTCATGGCATTGAGCGCAGGTTTCGGGGGTCGGGACGCGGGCGACGGCGTAATCGTTGGCCGCCTTATGGTCTTCGCCGTGGCAGACCGAGCAGTCGACGTCGTTCTGGCTGTGCTTGCTCAATTGCCAGTCGCTGACGATGTTGGGGGTAGTTTTTTTATGGCACTCGATACACTGCTGGCCGAGAAGCGGCGAAACCAGGAATGCGCCCAGGAAAAATCCCAGACCGAAAACGAGGATTTTCTGCTTCACCCTATCCTCTTTCTCTTTTTGTCTTACCCTTTTCCGGCACTCTGCGGGCTATTCTATAGCATAAAAAGAGGGCGGATACAATAATATATCTGTCACAATCAGTCTGACGATCAGGACTTCCAATATTGGCTGCAAAAATCGCCGGCCGAGAAACTGGGTACCCTTCAATACCTCCGGGAAATGATTTATGATCTGAAACATGAGAGTCGAAAAGGATTACAGAGATTTCTTAGATTCGCTCGACGCCAAGTGTCTCGAGCGGGTCAAGAAAGCCAAAGAGAATAAAAGATAGGTTCTTTTTCTATTCTAAAGAGTCGCCCTTGACTATCATCTGCCTACGGCTGTTTTTTCGCTGTCTGCTTTTGGACTTCTTTCCAGATATCTTCTAGATTTAGTCTTCCTGCCCAATCTGAAATGTAGGCAAAATCAAGGATTTCTGCTGAGATCTTGATCATTCCCGAAATGTCACGCAAGTGCTTTTCCGATCCGCCTTCAGCGTAATATTCCATTTTTTTCAGGATGACATCTTCTGGAGAGGCAAAATTGGCTTCTCTATCTTCTAAAGCCTTGATGCGTCTGATCCTTTGGAAGCGGCTTAAATCGAATTCATCTTTTTTGCTGACCATCACGTCGATTTTCAATCCCGATGCAGGGTGAATAATATTGAATTGAAAAGGGAGTCGGACGGCCTTCACCGCGGCTTCTTCATCGAAGTAAAATTCTTCGTCAGGGAAACAGCCCTTGAGTCTGGCAACATCTCGCTCGTTGATATCGGCCACAATATCGATATCGTTAGTTAGTCTGGGTTCGCCATAGGCAATGGAAGCCACAGCGCCGGTGATGAAGTAGCCGATATTCAGCTTCTCAAAACACTCGACGATATGCTGGAGAAGTTCAGGCGGCTCCATGAGATATTCTCTTGGCGGCCTCTTCCTGGATTTTCTTTTCTTTCCAATCAGGATGCAAAGATCTTAGACTATTGATAAGCATGGACTTCGCTAACGACCACAGCCCAAAAGCAACGCGCAGACGTTCATGCGGGCTTTTGTTCCTGTAGATGGCCGCAATCGAATCATCGAGACTTTCAAAATTTCTGCTGTCCGATCGCATGAGACTTGGATTTCTTTGTTTATATCATAAGGCCATAGGCTGGTCAATTCTAGGAGAACCTAGAAACTAGAAAAGCCGGGGCGCACTGGCCAATTCCGTTTTTCGAGAACGCCCTGGCTCCAACGAGACCTCCGGAATATCCAGTTTGCTTTGTGAAATTGGGAAAATGAGTGAGGTGTCCCGAGTTATGCCCGCATTACGTTACGACACAGTCTCGAGGGGAGGGGAAACATAATAAAGATTACAGACAGCCAAATGCACTGATTTTGATTTTCGGCAATTGGATGTACGGCAGCGAAAAAAAGACGGCCTGGGAAGGCCGCCTTTGGTGATCGGCGGCGACGATTCCTAAAAGAGGACCGCCCCCATTTTCTCTAGCGCCAGGTGTACTTGGTCACCTTTCCGCCGAGGTGTTCGATGGAGTCGACAAGAAGCTGGGCGATGTACAGGGGGTTATGGATGTAGCCGCAGGGCTCCTTGATGCTCAACTGGTAGTTGTAGCCCACCCGCAGCATCGGTGCGTTGAATGCATAGCCGTTCGAACGGTCCGCTTCGTCGGGGTCGACAACACCATTCCCGTTCAGGTCATTGAAGAAGTAGGGATAATTCACCGGGTCATAAGCGATCGGAGCGCCGAGGCTGTTTCCATAGACCTGGATCTGGGCCAGCAGAGCGGCTTCGAGACCATCAATTTCACTTTCCAAGGATTCTCTCGTATTGCCGTCGGCATCGTAATCGGGAGTCTGGGCCGGACGGATGCCTTCGAACTCGAACAAGTCGGGATCGCTGCCGGGATGCGGCTGGGCGATGTCCTGGCCGTGGCAGAGGACGCAATCTTCCTTGCTTGGCGAGGCGTTATGGAAGATGTCGTCTGAGTCGTCCTGCCGGCGGTTAAAACTCTTGCTGCCGAAGTGGCACTCGACGCAGTTGGTGAAAACGCCACCGTGATTGGTGAAAATGTTCCGTCCGTTGTAGCTCTTACCGCTGAATTCGTAGCCGCCCTGGACTTCATGGCCGAAATAGGAAGCGGCCGCGGCATAATAATGGATGTTGGTAAAGCTGTAAGGGGGATTGCCGCGGGAGATCGTGCTGTCGACCGAGCTCTTGGCCGCCCGTCCCTGGTGGCAGTTCAGACACAGGTTGGAGCTGTCACCCAGGTCGACCGTCGCTCCCGAGGGGAACTTAACAGGCCCGGTGAAGCGAGTATGCGGGGGGGAGGTGTGACAGGTCGAGCAGAGGAGGCCGTTGGAGATGTGTGCGGCGACGTCGTTCTTGCCGTTTTCTATGAAATAAGGCAGGCCTTCGGCGCTGTGGCATTTGGCGCATGTCGAGGGGACTTCACCCTCTCCATCCCAATGCCGCCAGGCTTCCGCCGAGCCATCGAAGTGGCCTTCATCGGTCCGGCGGAGGCTGCCGTGGCCGGACGAGGCATTCAAGCCGGAGCTCTCGAAGGACTCAGAAGGCAGCGCTGTGGCGGCCTCGAGACCCTTGCGGGGCAGCGGCCGGTTTGTCCTTCCCGCCTGGGCCCGAATGGAGCCCTGCGCCCGCGAAAAGGCCGCCGATGCTGTCCCGCCCCCGAGCTTCGAATTCAGGTCTTCGATCGAATCGTAAAGGAGCTCGATCATGTATTTGCCATTGTGGGCGAAGGAGTTGGGGTCTTTCATGGCCACCTGGAGGTTGTAGGCGGCCCGGAGAAGGCGTGCCGAGAAGCTGCTGTAGCCGTTGGACGAGTCGGCCTCGTCCGAGTCGACGATGCCGTTGTCGTTATTGTCGTTGAAGAAATAGGGATAGGCGAGCTCATCATAGGCAATGGGTTTGCCGATCACATCTCTGCCGTAGGCGCGAATGGTGTCGTAAAGAATCTCTTTAAGCGTCTCGATCTCGTAATAGACGCCCTCGGTGATGTTTCCATCGCCGTCGTAATCCTCCAGGGAGCCGAGGTAACGGATGTCTTTCGCGTCATTGATCCCCGTATGACAGGTGTGGCAGGCTTCGAGCTCGACCTCGAGGGAGTGGGGATTGTGACAAACCTGGCAGGCGTTGTACCCGGGGATGTGGGCAAAACGGGCATCATAGGACTTGCCCGCGTACTGATAGCCGCCCTTGACCACAGTTCCGAACTGGGTGGCGGCGGAGGCATAATAGTGAACATTTCTAAACCGGAGCCTGGAGCTCGGGGTGTCGTCGTCAGAGACACCGGCGGAGGCGATAGAACTATCAACGGACACAGTCGACTCGCGGCCCTGATGGCACTCCATACAGAGGGCCTCGGGGCCGAGGTCCTTGACCTCCACCCCCGAGGGAAAGACGACCGCCGTGTGGTCGTGGACGATGCCTCTTTCGGGGTCGGCATGGCAGGCCTCGCACTCGACCGTCGTCCCGAGGGGGGCGGGGCTGTCGACGACGTTGAAGGCCGAACCGTCGGCACCGATATAATCCTTGTATCCGGGAGTGCTGTGGCACTTGGCGCAGCTCGTTGGGATGGAGCCGTCCTCGTCCCAATGCTTGAAGGCCTCGGCCTGTTTGTCGCCGTGGGCCGAGGTCGACCAGAGCCGCTCGGCGTGGTCGGCTTTTGACTGAATTTTGAGTTGCTTGTCTCCGTTCGCCCCCGCCAGGAAGACGGCCAGGGCGAAGACGACAACCAGGATGGCGAGAATATATGGTCGTTTCAAGTTGCGTCCTCCTTAATCGGGTCTATTTCCAGCGATAGCCGAAGGAAAGCTCGAGGATGTTGACTATGTAATTATTGTAGCCGCCGACGTCCTCTTTGAAATTGACGTGGCGGTAGCCGGCCTGGGCAACGTAGCCCGCGGCAAGGTTGTACTCGAGGTAAAGCTTGAGGGTGGTCCGGCCGACCTCGTAGGAGCCGGAGTTGGAGTAATGAAGGGCATAGCCGCCCAACTTCAGGCGTGAACTCAGGTCGTAGCTGAGGTTGGCATCGAAGATACTGCCCTTTCCTTCGTACAGGATATCCCAGAGGAATGTACCGCCGGGTCCGGCAAACGAAGGCGGAAATTCCACCGTCCGCTCGCCCTCGCGCTTGGAATGGAGGTAGGAATAACCGGCGAAAGCCTTGAGCCGCTCTCCGTGAAAGCCGGCCCGCAGGCTGAACTGGTTCCGGTTCGTTTTGAAGGGGACGATATCGTCATAGCCGAGGTCGCTCTTGGTTCCGTTCCAGAGGTAGGAGGCGCTGAGGTTGAAGGCGCCAGCCTGGTATTTGGCGGTCATCCGCAGGCGGTCGTAAGAAGTCGGGGAGATCAGGGTGTAGGGATTCTGATAGCCGCTGTGTTCATAGTCGAGGGTGAGCTTCAGCTTCCGCAGAGGACCCCAGCGGACGTTCCCGAAGAAGCCGTTCCTGGTCGTTTCGAGCTCGTAATCCACGGTCTCCAGGTTGTCGAGCGAACGGTCCTCGTAGCGGTAGCCGAGGGTCAGGATGAGGGCGGGGGAGAACTCGTACTGGCCGCCGATATCGACGCCCCAGGTTTCGTATCCGATGTCCTGGGATTCCGATTCGCCCGCGACGGTGAAGGTGCCTGTCTGGTCGAAGTTGTGGAAGCGGACGGCGCCGATGAGGGAAAACTTCCTCAGCAATAGATAATGGGCGTCCAGCTCGGCGAGCTGAATATCGCGGTCGAAGCGGCCCTTGCCGCTGTCGTCATAGTTGAATTTGCGGTTGAGGTAGTTGAGTCCGGAGGCGGACTCGGAATAGGTCAGGTCCTGGTTGAGGTTGAAGATCTGGCCCGAGCCGCTGAGGAGGAGCCGGCCGAAGGGGCTGGCGCTGAAGCGAAGCGAATGGCGGTTGCCGCTCAGGTCGTAAGGCTGGCTCATGAAAAAGGAATTGAGCGAGGAGGGATAATCGGCTTCCAGACCGCCGTCGGCATAGCCGGGCAGGAAGTAGCTGTTCTCGTTCTTGTAGTCGAGGAACTTCTCTTCCAGGACCAGGGAGGTGCGGCCGAACCGGGCATCGACGCCGAAGGCGACTTCCCGGGACTCTTCCTGGACGGGCCTGTCGAATTCGAACTCGGCGCGGTTGATGTCCAGGGTCGTCGTGGAGAGGCCCTTCTTGGTGTAGCGGTTGAAATCGAAGTAGAGGTTGATCCCCTTGGTCAGTTGGACCTTGGCCGTTCCGCTGTCCTGGACGCGGTCGAAATCGAAGATGTGGAGGTCATAAAGACCGCCGGACTCTGTTTGAGTCATGTCTTGATAAAAATAGTTCGATTTCCGGCGGTCGAACTGCATCCGGTAGCGGCCGTACTTCTGGAGGCCGACCGAGATCGACTCGTAGGGATCGCCGCCCAGGTTGAGGACCCTGACATCGAGACGGTCGAACAGGTTCTTCAGGCCGTTGTCGGGTTGGTAGGAAAGGTTGAAGTTGGAGAGCCGGGCGCCGCGCCGGAGGTTGATATCTTCCTTGTATTTGTAATCGGCCCCCGGGCCGGAGGTGTCGACCAGGCGGAAGCCGAACAGGAAATCGCCGTAGAATCGGCCTTGAGCTTGAAGCGAAGCGGCCGAGGAGAGCACCAGGATGACTCCCAGAGATAAACCAAGGATGGTCTTTTTCTTCATCGCGCTCCTCCTATTTCAGGAATCTTCGGTCCAGGTTCGAGCCGTGGATGGTGGCATGGCAGGTCACGCAGTTGGAGTCCTGGGAGGAAAAATAGCCGTGCCAGGAGGGGGCTGCGCCGTGGCAGCTGAAACACAGGTCCGCGGTGCTCTGGTGGGTCAGCATGTGCCGGTTGGGTGAGCCATGGACCTCATGGCAGACGGTGCAGCCTTCGATCCGGGAGGCCTGGTGTTCGTGGAGGAACGGGCCGCCCTTGTCGGTATGGCAGCGGATGCACTGTTCCTGTTTGAACCCGGCCAGCCGCGAGCGGGTGGCCGGCTCGTGGGGATTATGACAGGTCGTGCAGGTCATAACACCTTCCTGGAGCCGGTGCCTCTCGTTGGTCTGGAATTGGGCAAAAACGTCCTGGTGGCAGACCGAGCAATTCTTGTTGACGCCGGTCTTGAGCAGGGCGGATGCCGTGTCGCCGTGAACGCTGTGGCAGGTGGTGCAGTCGAGCGCAGCCTTGGCATGGGGGCTGGCGGTGTACTGCGGGTTGTCCTTGGCGTGGCAGGTCAGGCATCTCGCCGACTTGTCCTTGGGCAGGTCGGTTGAGCGGAAGGCGAAAACGCCGCCCTTGCCCTCCTCTTCCAGATGCTTCTCAGCGCTGCCGTGGCAGGCCGTGCAGCTTTTGTCCCCGACAGCGGTGTGGGGCTTCTGAGCTGATGCCTGGACCAGGTCCTCGTGACAGACGCCGCAGGTGTCGGCGTCCTTCTCCTGGCCGGCGGGCCGGGCCGCCGCGAGCAGGCCGACGGACGCGACGACGAGCATGAGGACTCCTAGCCACTGGAGCGAGAACGGGAGCGAAGATCTTCTGGTTGTCGCTGACAAACTCATACCTCCTCGAGTGATCTATCTGCGGATCCCGCAGCGCGGGACGACATGCAATCGGGCGTAGACTCAATTGATTCTATAAAACCTATAAAATAGATAATATTTATATTATATGTAGTATTTAATGTCAAGAGAAAGGCAAAAAAACGGTTTGACGACGTGCTCCGGCTGACCAAAGCGCGGCCGGCCGAGTTGAGGCACAGAAACAGCCGGCTAGCGGCGGGGCTTAGGCTTGATTTTTTGCTTATTTTCGTGGATGTCGAGGACGTCCTGGAGGGTCACCTTTTCGAAGTACTGTTTCAGTATCCGGCTGGCCTCTTTCCAGATCTCGTAGGAGGCGCAGCGGGGCAGACGGTCGCAATAATCCTCGTCCTCGACACAGTCGACCAGGCCGCAGGAACCCTCCAGGGCCTCCAGGATCTGGCAGACGGTAATCTCGGACGGATTGCGGGCGAGGGTGTAGCCGCCGCCGGCGCCGCGGATACTCTTGACCAATTTGTAGATTTTAAGCGGGATGATGATCTGTTCGAGATAGCGGATGGAAATCTCTTGCTCGGCGGCCACGCTCTTGAGGATGACGGCCTTGTTGCCGCTATTATAATGGCGGGCCAGGTTGACCATCAAACGGGTTCCGTATCGACCCTTGGTTGAAACTCTGATCACTCCGACCTCCTTATCCAGAACGAATCATAAGAGTACCAAGAAACATTGTAAATATTATTTCGGCCAAAATCAACATATTTTTATAGGAATAATAAGAATTGTAGACTTTCGGTTCGGATCAGCATGTGATCCGCTCGCATCCGGGCTCGTCAGCCGCGCTTGACACTCCCCCGGTCGGGATTGTATTCTTTGTTTTCCTCGCTTGGAAAAAGAATTCGCATAATCAGCGCTTGATTTCTGATCGAAATGGACTATCAATTCATTATGTCATAAGGAATCATCATGAAGACGGAAATCCTGCTCGGTGACGAGGCCGTCGCCCTGGGAGCGATCCAGGCCGGCCTGACCGCCGCCTATTCCTACCCCGGAACCCCGGCTTCGGAGATCATGGAATACCTGATCAAGGCCGCGGGCGAGACCGGGTCTTTCGTCGCTTCCTGGTCGGTCAACGAAAAAGTGGCCTATGAGGAAGCGCTGGGCGTTTCCTTCGCCGGCAAGCGGGCCCTGGTCTCGATGAAGCATGTCGGGCTCAACGTCGCTGCCGACCCCTTCATGAACTCGGCCCTGACCGGCTCGAACGGCGGGCTGGTCGTGGCCGTGGCCGACGATCCGAGCATGCACAGCTCCCAGAACGAGCAGGACAGCCGCTACTACGCCCAGTTCGCGCAGATCGTCTGCTTCGAGCCGTCGGACCACCAGGAAGCCTACGACATGACCCGCCTGGCCTTCGATCTGTCAGAGGCGCTCGGCCTGCCGGTGATGATCCGGCTCGTCACCCGGCTCTCCCACAGCCGGTCGATCGTCCAACCTGCGGAACCGCGCGGCCAGAATGAGCTTCGCCATGGTCTCAGCCAGGACTGGACGCTCTTGCCGGTCAACGCCCGGCGGCGGTTCAAGGTCCTTCTCGACAAACAGGCTCAAATGATCCAACTCTCCGAAGGTTCCGTGTTCAACGCCCTCGAGCTCAACCTGAAGAATCGCATCTTCGGCGTCATCGCTTCGGGGATCGCCTATAATTACATCAAAGAAAATACCCGGGAGATGAAGAACCCTCCCTCGACTCTCAAGATCTCGACCTATCCCATCCCGGAAAAGATGGTCGGCCGGCTGTTTGATCACGTCAAGACCGTCCTCGTCGCCGAGGACGGCTATCCTTTCATCGAGAGAACCGTGCGGGGTCTTTTTGGCGTGCCCGGCAAAACGCTCATCGGAAAGTTGAGCGGCCACCTTCCCCTCAGCGGCGAGCTGTCGCCTGAGATCGTCCGGCCCGCCCTGGGGATGAAGCCTCTGGAGAGATTCGACAGCGGCGGGTTCAAGCCGGCCGCCCGTCCTCCCCAGCTCTGTGCCGGCTGCCCCCACGCCGACACTTTCAACGCCCTGAACAAGGTTCTCCAGGACTTTCCCGAGCGCAATGTCTTCAGTGACATCGGCTGCTACACCCTCGGCGCTTACCCTCCCTACAGTGCCGTCCAGACCTGCGTCTGCATGGGGGCGAGCGTCAGCATGGCCAAGGGCGGGGCGGAAGCGGGAATCCATCCCTCCATCGCCGTGATCGGCGATTCGACCTTCGGCCACTCCGGACTGACCCCGCTTCTCGAAGCGGCGGCGGCCGATACTGACATGACGGTCTTCATCCTCGACAACAGCACCGTGGCCATGACCGGCGGTCAGCCGAGCTACGCCTCGGGAGAACGCCTCCTGCGGATGATCGAGGGGCTCGGCGTGGCCAAAGAGCACATCCGGGTCATCGAGCCGCTGCCCAAGAACCTGGAGAAGAACGCCCGAATCATCAAGGAGGAGATCGAGCACCGAGGCCTTTCGGTGATCGTCGCCGCCCGCGAATGTATCGAGGAAGCCAAGAAGAAACGAAGGAGAGGGTAGATGAAGCAGGATATCATCCTGGCCGGCGTCGGGGGGCAGGGAATCATCTCCATCGCCTTCGTCATCGCCAGCGCGGCGCTCGAGGAGGGGCTCGAGGTCAAACAGGCCGAAGTCCACGGCATGTCCCAGCGCGGCGGGGCCGTCCAATCCCACCTCCGGCTTTCCCGGGAGCGCATCTGGAGCGACCTCATCCCCCGCGGCGAGGCAAACCTCATCCTCAGCGTCGAGCCGCTCGAAGCCCTTCGCTACCTCGACTTCCTGCGGCCGGACGGGATGATCATCGCCGGCCGCGCTCCGTTCGTCAACATCCCTGATTATCCGGAGATGGAGTCGGTCCTGGCCGGGATCGAAGCAATCCCCCGCCATCTCCTTATCGACTCGGAGAAGCTGGCCAAAGAGGCCGGGTCTTCCCGGACCCAGAACATGGTCATGCTGGGAGCCGCGTCCGGATATCTCCAGGTCAGGGAAGAGAACCTCAGCAAGTTCATCCAGGTCCTCTTCGCCCGCCATGGGGAGAGTGTCATCGCCTCCAACCTCAAAGCCTTCGCCCTGGGTAAGGAGGCTGCCGCGGCCCAATCTGCCCCCGCCGCCGGCGGGAGGGGAGGAAGGGGAGGGGGATAATTTTTTTCGGGTGATTTCGCTTTTGCGGCACTGAGATCTTTGGTACGAAGCGGAGAGAAAAGGATGCGAGCGGGAGCCGGAGAGATAGAAAGGATTTTTGAACGGGCGGAAAAAGACAACAGGAATTTTCTCCTGGAGCATGAAGTCTATGCCCTGTTGAAACGCCTCGGCGTCGCCACGCCCCGCTTTGTGTTCATAAAAAAGGGGCGGAAAGCGAGCGCCGCGCAGCTGACCGGGCTGAAAAGCCCCCGGGTCATCCTCAAGGTCGTTTCTCCCCAGATCGTTCACAAGAGCGATGTCGGGGGAGTGGCCTTTGTCGAGAACAAACTTGGCCCGGTCAACCGGGCGATCGCCCGGATGCTGACTGATGTCCCGAAAAAGTATGAAGCGGCGGCCAATACGGCGGCGGATATACGAGGAATCCTGGTCCTCGAAAAAGTCGCCTACGACGATCTCGGCTTCGGTTCCGAGCTCCTTCTCGGGATCCGCCATTCCCGCGAGTTCGGCCCGGTCGTGACCATGGGCCTGGGCGGGCTCGACGTCGAGTACCTGAACGAGAGGTTAAAGGAGAGGAGAGCCGTGGCCATCGGCTCGGCCCATCTCCTGCGCCGGTGGGAGATCGGGCCTCTCCTCGAGCCGCTGGCCGCCTACGACAAACTTGTCGAGGGTTTCCGGGGGAAAGCGGCACCTGTCTCGAAGGAGACACTGGTGACAACCTGCGAGCGATTCATCGATCTGGCGGTCCATTTTTCCCCTTATTCGCGGAAGTCGCCCTTCGTCATCGAGGAAGCCGAGGTCAACCCGTTCGTCATCCGGGACGGCCGCCTCGTCCCCCTTGATGGGATGTGCCGTTTTTCACGGAACCACGCCGTCTCCAGGCGACGCCTTCACGAAAATATCGAGCATCTCCTCCACCCCCGCTCGATCGGCATCATCGGCGTCTCCGAGCGGCTGAACCTCGGCCATCTCATCCTGAACAACATCCTCCGGGAAGGATTCCCCAAAGACAGAGTTTATGTGGTCAAGCCCGGCTTGGCGGAGATCGAAGGCTGCCGCTGTGTCCCGGCGGTCGCTGAGCTTCCGGAGGCGGTGGACCTTTTTGTCCTGACCCTGGCCGCCGACCAGAGCGCCGGCGTCATGGAAGAGCTTGTGCGGACGGAGAAGGCCCGCTCGGTCATCATCATCGCCGGCGGCCTGGGCGAAAAGAAGGGCACCGAAGGGATTGAAGCGGAGATCAAAGACAGGCTGTGCCGGAGCCGCCGGGAAAAACGGCCAACACCGATCGTCAACGGCGGGAACTGCATGGGGATCTTCTCCGGGCCGGGAAGATACGATACCACATTCATCCCGGTCTATAAGCTGGCGAGCCCGGGAAAGAAGAACCCCCGGCTCGTTTACATCACCCAGAGCGGCGCCTTCATGGCCTCGCGGATGAGCAAGATCCCGCAGGTCGAAGCGGCCTACGCCATCTCCCTGGGCAACCAGATCGATCTGACGGCCTCCGATTACCTGAATTATTTTAGAGTGCGCGACTCCGCCTCTCTCTTTGCCCTTTACCTCGAAGGCTTCCAGCCCGGGGACGGCCTGGCTCTGGCCGAAGCGGCCCGGGAGATTGTGAGGCGCGGCAAGCAGGTCCTCGTTTACAAGAGCGGACGGTCGCCGGAAGGCCGGAGGGCGACCTCGAGCCACACGGCTTCGGTGGCCGGGGATTATGCGGTCTGCCGGGCCGTCCTGGAGAACGCCGGAGTGTTCGTCGCCGAAACGCTGGCCGAGTTCGAGAGCGCTGTCCGGGTTCTTCCGGCCCTGGCCGGGAAGCCCGCTCTCGGCCGGCGCGTCGGTTTGCTCAGCAACGCCGGGTTTGAGTGTGTTATCCTGGCGGACAGCCTGAAAAACGGCTTCGAGTTGGAGCTCGCGACGCTGTCGGAGCGGGCCCGGGCGCGGATCGGCGAGATCCTCAAACCGCTGGGTATCGACCGGCTGCAGGACATCCGCAATCCCCTGGACCTCACGCCTGTGGCCGATGACGTCGCGTTTGCCGGCTGCGTCAAAGCGTTGCTCGAAGATCCCGGCGTGGATTGCGCGGTCGTCTCGCCCGTGCCCATGACGGCGGCGCTCCAAACCCTGGCGCCCTCGGAGGCGCATAACGAAAATATTTTCAGCCCCCAAAGCATCGGGCGGCTCCTGGTGGAAGTCTTCCGCCGGACGAAAAAACCTGTAGTCGTCAATATCGACGCCGGAGAGCTCTATGATCCTTTGGCGAATATGCTCGAGGAAGCGGGCTTACCCGTCTTCCGGCGGTCCGACGAAGCGCTGCGCTTCCTGGCCAAGTCCGTCCAGGTGAACTTGCGGGCGCAGGAGTTGCGCCGAAAAACCGCCAAGCGGGCTGGAGAATGATAGGCTCGAACTTTCAATACTCCTGAAGGAGGAGAGATGCAGGCAACGCAAACAAGATATTATGTTCTGATCGCGTTCTTCCTTTTTATAACCGGGATCCTGCCGCCTGCCATGGCCGAAGATATCCCCCGACCAGAATATCCGCGGCCGGAGATGGTCCGCTCCGACTGGCTGAACCTCAACGGGCGCTGGGACTTCGCCCTGGACCTTTCCGACAGCGGAGAGGAGAAAGATTTCGTCCAGGGCAGGGGATTCGACAGAAAGATCCTGGTGCCGTTCGCCCCGGAGAGCTCGCTTTCCGGTATCGGTCACCTGGATTTCATGAGGGCGGTCTGGTACAAGCGGACCTTCACGATGCCGGGTAGCTGGAAAGGAAAGCGGGTTCTCATCCATTTCGAAGCCTGCGACTACAAGACGACCGTCTGGCTCAACGGCCAAAAGGTAGGCGACCATGTGGGAGGATACACGCCTTTTAATTTAGACCTCTCCGCACATCTGGTGCCTGGAGAGAACGTCCTGATCGTCAAAGCTTCAGACGACACGCGCAGCGGCCTTCAGCCGATCGGCAAACAGTCCCAGCGTTTGCACTCCTACAGTTGCGTCTACCGACGGACGACCGGCATCTGGCAGACCGTCTGGCTTGAGCCCGTGGCCGAAAATCACATCGAGAGGTATGCCGTCGTGGCCGATCCGGACAACGGCGAGGCCGTTGTCACCATCTATCTCGACAAAGCTCCTGACGGCGGAGAGATCGCCATCCGGGTGAAAGAGAAGGACCGAGTCGTTTTCTCCGCCTCCAAGAAGGCGGCGAAGGTTGTGCCCTTTTCCGTCAAGCTGAAAAACCCGCGGCCCTGGGCCGTCCGCGCGCCCCATCTTTATGACGTCGATGTCGTCCTCTCCAAGGAGAATAAAGAAGAAGATAGGATCGGCGGCTATTTCGGCCTGCGCAAAGTGGAAGCCCGCGGCGATGCGATCTACTTCAACAACCGGCCCCTCTTTCTGCGCACCGTCCTCGACCAGGGCTTCTATCCGGACGGGATTTATACGGCGCCTTCGGATGAGGCCCTCAAGAATGATATCGTCATCTCCCTCGGCCTGGGGTTCGATGGCGCCCGCCTTCACCAGCGCGTCTTTGAGCGCCGCTTTCTCTACTGGGCCGACAAGCTGGGTTACATCCTCTGGGGAGAATTTGCCGACTGGGGCCTCGACCTCTCGCGCCCCGAATCTTTCCTCATCTTCAGCCGGGAATGGAGCGAAGCCGTGGAGCGGGACCTCCAACATCCGTCCCTCATCGGCTGGTGCCCGTTCAACGAGCGCTGGGGAGATAACTTCGCCGGGACGATCGAGGGGATCTTCGATCTGACCAAGCGGCTCGACCCGACCCGGCTGGTCATCGACAGCTCGGGCGGCTATCACGAGGCCCGGCCCGATGTCTATGATTCCCATAACTACGAGCAAGGCACGGCCAAGTTCAAAGAGGCCTTCGACGGGCTGCTCCTCTCGCCGCCGGCCATATTCGTCAACGGGAACAAAGAAAAGCACACCGCTTATCAAGGTCAACCCTATTTCGTGAGCGAGTATGGCGGGATCTGGTGGAACCCCGGGCAGAAGGACGAAAAGGCCTGGGGATACGGTGCCCGTCCGCGGACGGAAGAGGAGTTCCTGAACAGATACAAGGAGCTGACCGAGGCCCTGCTCTTCAACCCGAAGGTGGCCGGCTTCTGCTACACCCAGCTCTATGACATCGAACAGGAAGTCAACGGGCTATACACTTTCGACCGGAAGCCGAAGTTCGACCCCGATTTCTTCAAACGAGTCAACCAGCAGAAAGCCGCATTGGAAAAATAGGAGGCGAGCCTTGCCGATTTATGAGTACCGCTGCCGGGACTGCGGATGCAAATCCGCGTTCATCACTCTCTCCGTGAAATCGCCCCTGGATCCGAAATGCCGGCAATGCGGCGGCATCAACCTGGAGAAGCTCGTCTCCCGGGTGGCCGTTTCCCGCTCCGAGGAAAGCCGCCTGGAGAGCCTGGCCGACCCGGCTCATCTTTCCGGCCTCGACGAGAGCGACCCCAGGAGCGTTGCCCGCTGGATGAAGAAGATGGGGAAGGAAATGGGCGAGGAAGCGGGCGAGGACTTCGACCGATCGATCGACGAGGCCATGGAAGAAGCCGAGGCGGGAGAGGGCGGGGGAGAGGACGCGGCGGGGGGAGACGAGGACTTTTGAGCGGCTCTTTTGCTAAAGGGCTCTCGCCAGCTCGTCGAGCAGGCGGCGGACCTGGGCGGCGGTATGGGTGGAGAAGACCGACACGCGGAGAACACCGGCCGGCGGTGCGCCGGCATACTTGAGATAGGCGATCGCGATTCCGCGCCCAAGCAGTTGCTTTTGGATCTTCCGCATTTTCTCTCCCGACCTCATCGACCAGGCCACGATCGGGACCGGTGAATCCTCGACCTCGATCCCCAGGCGGCGCATCCCCGCTTTGACCGCCGCGACATTCCGCCTCAGGCGGTCTCTCATTTCCGGGTGCTTCATCAGGATCTCGATACCCTTGGCCGTTGCCGCGGCGATCGGCGTCGGCGTCGGCGTCGACCCGATATAGGCGCCGCCGTCCG
This sequence comes from Candidatus Aminicenantales bacterium, assembly GCA_049287565.1. Classification (GTDB taxonomy): domain Bacteria; phylum Acidobacteriota; class Aminicenantia; order Aminicenantales; family UBA8522; genus UBA8522. The sequence goes on along the minus strand of JBAQGA010000050.1, from coordinate 21,386 downwards.
CCCGGATACGGCCGATGAGCTTTCTCTTCCCGGCCACGAACCCGCCGTGCCCGCCGAAGGCCTTGCTGAGCGTTCCGCTGAAATGGAGATTCGGAGCTTTCATCCCGAAGTGTTCCCGGGTGCCGCGTCCGTTGGGCCCGAGAACGCCCACTCCATGGGCGTCGTCGAGGCCGATGAGACCCTCATATGGGGCGAGGATCTTCGCGTATATCGGAAGGGGTGCGATCCGTCCGAAGACGGGGAAGACGCCGTCGGTCATCAAGAACGGCCTGTGACGGGGCCGCAGCCTCCTCTTCAATTTTTTTTCCAGGTCGTCCGGGTCGCGATGTCGGAAGCGGATGACGGGCTTGTCGAGCGTACGGACGGCGTCCATGACGCAGAAATGGGCCAGCTCGTCCACGAACACGATATCGTAAAGATCGGCCAGCGCCTGGCCGAGAACGAGGCTTCCGAGATAGCCGGAGCCGAAGTAAACGGCATCTTCCTCCCGGAAGAATTCCCGGAGGCGGTCCTCCACTTCCAGCAGGACGGGGTTGTCACCGAAGCCGGCGCGCGTGGTCGCGCTGTGGGTCCCGTACTTGGGGAAGGCGCGCACACCCGCCCGGAGGACGGCCGGATGGCCGTGCAGGCCGAAGTAGCCCGTTCCGCAGAAGTAGAGGTAGCGCCGGCCGTCGAGGATGGTCTCGGCTCCGGGGGCGCTTTCCATTCCGCGCATGGCGTCTTTTTCCCCTTTAGCCGGCGCGGGGTCCGAAAAGGATCGTCCCCAACCGGACGATGTTCGCTCCTTCTTCAACGGCGATGCGATAGGAATGGGACATCCCCATGGACAACCGGGTCATCGCGACACCCGGAATGGCCAAACCCGCGATCCGGTCGAAGAGCTCTTTGGCGACCCGGAAATAGGGACGCGAATCCTCCGCTTCACCGGTTTCCGGGCCCATGGTCATGAGCCCTTCCACCCGGATGTTGGGAAGGGGGGCGAGGTCCCTGATCAGAGCCTCCGCCTCCTCGGGCATGACCCCGAATTTTTGGGGTTCCCGGCCGCTGTTGATCTCGATGAGTACGGGCATGACCCGGCCCCGCCCCCGGCAGCGCTTGTCGATCTCCCGGCCCAGCTTTCTTGAATCGACGGTCTCGATGAGGTCGAAAATCTCGACCGCTTTCTTGACCTTGTTCGTTTGGAGATGGCCGATGAAATGCCACTGGACGCTCCGCCCTAGGACGGCTTGGGCGGCCTCCGCCTCCTGGACATAATTCTCGCCGATGATCTTCACTCCGGCCGCGACGGCCTCGACGACCTCCTGGGGGCTCCGGGATTTGGCGGCGGCGGCGAGCTCGACATGGGAAGGGAGCTCGGCTAGAAGAGTCCTGACTCTCTCTCCGATCACGAGCTAATGATTACTCGAAATCCACGGAAAATTCAACATCGGGTTCGAGATATGGTATAATTTCTCCGCCGATTTCAGAGGGAAGGATGGAAATGAGCAGCCCGGGCGAGATCGAAGTCGTCGTTATCGGCACGGGTCTCATGGGGGCCAGCCTGGCCCAGGCGTTCGCCCAGAACGCCATCGGGGTCGGACTCATCGGTCGCCGCCAGAAAAGCCTGGACCGGGCCAGGGCCTTTATCGCCTTCGAGCTCGAGGAGGCGGTCACCAAGGGGATCTATTCCCGCTCCCAGACCGAGGAGATCGGCCGGCGCATCCATTCCGGCATGAGCCTCGAACAGGCCTGCAGCGGAAAGGACCTCCGCCTGGTCATCGAGTCGGTCAGCGAAAACCTCGCCCTGAAAAAAGAACTCTTCAACTGGCTGGACGAGTTCTGCGCGCCGCATGTCGTCCTGGCGAGCAACACCTCCTGCCTGGATGCCGAGGTGCTGGCCTCCCAGGCCCGGAGACCGGAGCGGGTCGTCTGGATGCATTTCTTCTTCCCCGCCCATAAGAACCGGGCCGCCGAATATTCGGGTTTGTCCCGGACATCGGAAGAGAGCCTGAAGACGGCCTCTTCCTACCTGGCCAGAGCCCGGAAGACGGCCGTCCGTCTTCTCCGCTACCGCAAGGGGGGAGTGGCCAACATCATTTTCGTCGGCCTTCTCCTCGAAGCCGTGCGGATGCTGGACGAAGGGTACGGGACCACCGGTGTCGAAGGGGCCGGGACGGCGGCTTTCGGGATACCGGTCGGGTACGTCCGGCTGCTGCAGAGCGTCGGATTCGATCTGGCCGCATTCTGTATTGCCTCTTTCTCCGATGCTTCGGCCCCCGATCATCCGCTGGCCAGCGCCTATGCCAACTTTTTCTCTCCCCCGGCCCGGCTGAGACAAAAGTTCGATGAAGCCAGGGATTCGGGCCAGCTCATCTCGATCGAGCAACTCCTGACTCCGGAAGGGACCGCCCGGCCCGGCGGCGCGATGGTCATCGAGAGCCTCAAGCGGAGGTTCCTGGCCGTGTCCTTCATGACCGCCGCTGAGGTCGTCGAAGCAGGACTCCTTACGCCGGGAGATGTGGACAGGCTCTGCCAGACCGCCTTTCTCTGGCCCGAGGGACCGTTCGCTTTGATGAACAAGGTCGGGATCGGAACGGCTCTGCAGCTGGTGACCGAAAGAATGGAGCATTCGCATCGCCAGGAGATCAACTTTCCTGTTCCCCGCATCCTGATCCTCCAGGCCCAGAAGAACGAACCCTGGCCGCTGTGACCATGACCATCCGTGAGAAGCTGGAAGAGGTCGAGCGGGCGACTCTCTCTCCGCGGGCGACCCTGAGCGTCGATTCCAAAGGCCGGGTGCGGGCCGAGAACCCCCACCCCTTCCGGACAGCCTTCCAGCGCGACCGGGATCGGATCATCCACTCCAAGTCCTTCCGCCGGCTCAAGCACAAGACCCAAGTCTTCCTGGCTCCCTTCGGTGACCACTTCCGGACCCGCCTCACCCATACTTTGGAAGTCTCCCAGATCGCCCGGACCATCGCCAAGGCGCTGCGGCTTAACGAGGACCTGACCGAGGCCATCGCCCTCGGCCACGACATCGGCCACACTCCCTTCGGCCATGCCGGCGAGGACACGCTGGATGAACTCCTTCCCGAAGGCTTCAGCCATTCCGAACAGAGCCTGCGCGTCGTCGAGAAGCTCGAGTACGAAGGCAAGGGGCTCAACCTGACGGTCGAAGTCCGGGACGGAATCCTCCGCCACTCCAAAGGCCGGGGAGAGATCCTGGAGGACGACCCGGAGGGAATGGCCAAGACGCTCGAGGGGCAGATCGTCCGGGTCTCCGATGTCATCGCCTACGTCAACCACGACATCGACGATGCTATCCGGGCCGGGATCATCAAGGACGGGGATATCCCGTCTGCCCTCGTCAAGAGCCTGGGAAAATGGCACGCCTCCCGGATCGACCGTCTGGTCGAAGACGTCGTCCAGGCCAGCCTCGCGGCCGGCTTGGAGCGGATCGCCATGAGCGAGGGGATCATGGCGGCGCTCGTCGGCTTGAGGGAATTCCTCTACCAAAAAGTTTACAGCAGCCGGTACGCCGGGGAAGAAGTGGGAAAAGCCAAGAAGATCCTTTCCGACCTCTACCGCTACGTCCTGGAGAACCCCGATTCTTACGTCAAGGTCTACCCGCGGGGGGATTCGCTGGAGCGGCGGGCGGCCGACTTCATCGCCGGGATGACCGACCTCTATGCCATGGCCCTTTTCGAAAAGCTCTTTTTCCCCCGCTCCTGGTCGTCCTGACCGGCCGGTCAACCCATCCAGAAACCCTTGCGATGGGAGACACCCAGGGCCTTCTTGCAGCCCGGGCAGTAATACACATAGCGTTTCCCGAAGGTCGCCGATAACCTCCGGCACGACACCTTGTTCAAGGCGGCATTGCAATGCGGGCAGAGGGGAGTCTCGTCGCTTCTCTCTTCGCAGGTGATCATGATAACCTCCTCCTTCATTATATATTCTATAATGAGAGGACGGTTGACTTCCAGGGGGAGAGTTGCTAAGAGTGAAAAAAGCCCGTACCCGGCGAGGGAAGAGATGAGAGAAAAGACTTCCGGTTGGCTTTCCATTCTCGTGGCCGGCCCGGCGGCAGCTGGAATAACCGGTCGGCGAACTTCCCGGCGCTTGAATCCTTCGGCGGTGAGGACCGCTCAGAGCTGGGCGATCAGCCGATCCAGCCGCTGTCGGTGTTCGGCATCGGCCCGGGCCAGGGCTTCGAAAAGTTTCTTCAGGGAAAAGTCCTTGAACTCGACGGCCGTGTTCATGTGGGCCCGCTCGAATTTCTTCTCCAGGCCGTAGAGTTTCTTAAGCCCTTGCGGGCATCCGGTCTTCTGGTTCTTGAGGTCTTCCTCGAGGCCGGCAACGGCCTTGATACCCAGCCGGATCTCGGTGTCGGAGACGGTCTCTTGGCCGAACAGGTCCGGCGTCCGGAGAACGAAATTCTTTCCCGTCTTGAGGACGTTGGCATGGCTCTTTTCTTCCCGCGCCAACTGCTTTAGCTCGGCGGAGACTCCGTCCTTGGTGGTCTTGCTTAAAAGTTCATAGCAGGAGCGGATCTTTTCTTCGAGTTCGATCGCTTCGTCCAGCACGACCATCAATCTCATACTCGCGCCTCTCTCCGGATCAAAATGGAAACAGCGTTCTAATATAATTCTCTAATTTTTGCAAGTGGAGCTCGGTCTCTTTCTGGATCTTTGCCTGGATGGCCCGGTACTCCGGGTTGTCGCTCCTGATCGACTCGTAGAAGCGGTGTTCGACAAGCGTCTTCTCGAAATCCCGGGCGATGAAGAGGGCGTTCTGGCGGCCGAGCTCGCCCCTCTGGAGGCGGTCGAGATGGTTCTCGATGCCTTGGCGGTAGGTTTTGAGGGCGGCGAGGTTGATCTTGCCGACCTCGAACGGCGAACCGTTCTTGAGGAGTGTGCGCTTGAGCTCGGTGACCATGGAGGCGTGGCTTTCTTCGTCCTGGCTCAGGTCTTCCCAGATGACCCGGTCCTGGGCGAAGGAGTGAGAGAAGCGCCTGTAGAGCTCGGCCACGACGAGCTCGATGTCGCGCAGGAAGTCCAGGATCTGTTCGGCCCTCGCGTACATGTCTTCCATTTGTCAGGCTCTTCTTTCAGGCATAACGATTCGTCCTCGCGTCCTATTGTTGGGGGACGGCCCGGTAGGGTCAATAACCGCCGGGGATGATTCCCGCGGTGATTTTTGGGCCGGATTCTCACCCGCAGGGGGGAGGGTGGGACGGGAAGATGGGAGGCACCGCTCCACGCTTTTTTCAATAATAGTCGAGGTGATAGAATTTATTGATGAGTTGTTTCTCTTTTTTTAATGATATTTTATAATGAACTCCCTTCAACTCATGATCTCAAGGAAAGGAAAAGCCCGATGAGGAAAGCCGACACCTTGCGCAAGATCGCCGCCCGGCTGCGCATCCATTCTCTCCGAATGACCACCCAGGCCGGCTCCGGCCACCCGACCACCTGCCTGTCCATGGCCGAGCTGGCGGCCTGTCTCTTTTTCAGTGAGATGAAATACAACGTCCGCGACCCCGAAGATTGGGGCAACGACGAGTTCGTCCTGTCCAAAGGACATGCCGCGCCCATTCTCTGGGCGGCCTATGCCGAAGCCGGGATCATCCCGGAAGCGGAGCTCATGGACTTGCGCAAGATCAGCTCGCCGCTGGAAGGCCATCCCACGCCCCGGATGAGCTGGGTGAAGGCGGCTACCGGTTCCCTGGGCCAGGGGCTGTCGGTCGGAGTCGGCCTTGCCCTCGCCCAGAGGCTGGGTCGATCACCAGGCCGGACCTTTGTCTTGATGGGGGACGGGGAATGCGCCGAGGGCGCCGTCTGGGAAGCGGCCAACGCCGCCGTCCATTTCGGCCTCAAGAACCTGGTGGCTGTCGTGGACATCAACCGGCTGGGCCAGTCCGAGGCCACTATGCACGGTCATGACATCGCGGCCTACGCGCGCAAGTTCAAGGCCTTCGGCTGGGCCGTTCGCAGGGTGAACGGGCATGACATCCCGGCGATCCTGGCGGCTTTTGACACCGTCCGGGAGGCCGGCGGACCGGCCGTCATCCTGGCCAGGACGGTCAAGGGCAAAGGGGTCTCCTTCCTCGAAGACAGGAACGGCTGGCACGGCAAGCCGCTCCAGGAAAAGGACCTGCAGAGAGCCCTCCAGGAGATCGGTCCCGCTCCCTCTATCGACGCCGGAAAGCTCGTCCGGCCGCCCCGGAAGGCGCGCCCGCCGCGCTGGGACAAGGCCTTCGGTTTCGAAAGGACGGCCTATGCCGAGAAGACGGCCACCCGTCTGGCCTATGGGATCGCCCTCCAGAGCCTCGCCCATGTCAACGGCTGGGTGGTTGCGCTCGACGGCGATGTCAAGAACTCCACCTATGCCGAGAGATTCTTCGAGTCCTTTCCGAAGAGGTCCTTCCAATCGTACATCGCCGAGCAGAACATGGTCGGAATGGGGATGGGAATGTCGGCCAAGGGATTTATCCCCTTCGTCGCCACCTTCGCCGCCTTCCTCAGCCGCGCCCACGACCAGGTCCGCATGGCCGCCTATTCCTTCGCCAACCTCAAGCTCTGCGGCTCTCATGTGGGCGTGAGCATCGGGGAGGACGGGCCCTCCCAGATGGGGCTCGAGGACCTGGCGATCTTCCGGCCGATCCCCGGATGTGTCGTCCTCTATCCGAGCGATGCTTTCTCGGCCGAAGCCTGCGTCGAGGCCGCCGCCCGGCATCAAGGGCTCGTCTACATCCGGACGACGAGGCCGGCGACACCGCTTCTTTACTCCCGGGAGGAGAAGTTTCCGATAGGGGGGTCGAAAGTCCTGCGCCGAGAAAAGGGAGACGCGGTCACGGCCATCGCCGCCGGGATCACTGTGTTCGAAGCTCTGAAAGCCTGGGCGGATCTGCAAAAGGAGAAGGTCGGTCTGAGGGTCATCGATGCCTACTCGGTCCAGCCGCTGGACAGGGAGACGATCGCCGGGGAGGTCGCCGAGACGGGCGGCCGGGCCGTCGTCGTCGAGGACCATTTCCCCGCCGGCGGATTGGGGGAAGCTGTTGCCGCGGCGCTGGCCGGGAGCGCCCGGATCAGACATCTCTGCGTCCGGGACCTTCCCCGCTCGGGAAAGCCCGCCGAGCTGCTGGAGGCGTACGGTATCAGCGTCTCCCATATCGTCCGCGCTGTCAAAGAGCTAATAAAAAATCTTTGATGGAAACAACTGATCTTAGGATGGGCTAAGGGTGACCCCCTGCGCCCAATGGAATCACAAGCGAGGATGAAAAAGTTCATTCTTTTTCTGGCCGTCCTATCCGTCGGGCTTCTTCCCGCGGCCGAGGCGGTCCGGCAAAGCCCCTTTCCCGAATCCGGCACGGTCGTCCGGGTGGCCGACGGCGATACGGTTACGATCCGGTTCTCCGACGGTGTCGAGCGCCGGGTCAGGCTCATCGGGGTCGACGCGCCGGAAATGAATGACCCGAGGGAGGAAGCGGCCTGGCGCGCCTTTTTATCCAGGAGGTTCGCCTTCCATCACCTCTATCGCCGGGCCGTTCGTCTGACCCATGACTTCGCGCCCCTGGATGAACACGGCCGGGTCCTCGCCTATGTGTGGAGCAGCGAGGGAGAGCTCTTCAACGAGCTGATCATCCGCCGGGGATTTGCTGGGGCCTTCCTGAAATATCCTTTCCGGGAGGACTTCCAAAAGCGTTTTCGGGCCGCCGCCGCCGCGGCCAGAAAAGAAAACCGGGGTTTCTGGCGGACCGAGGATCCCGAGGTGATCCCGGTGTCTCAAGTCCGGGCTCATCTCGGAGAGATCGTTTCGGTCCGTTTTCTGTGCGCCGAGGTTTTGAAAAAAAGAACTTTCCTTTACCTACACGCCGCCGACGATGGTTTCGAAGCCTTGATTCCCCGCGATCGGATTTCGTTTTTCCCGGCGGCCGAATCCTGGGCGGGGAAAGAAATGCTGGTGACCGGCTTCGTTGAGGAGTTCGCGGGTCGTCCCCAGATCATCATCTCCTTCCCGCGCCAGCTCCGGTTGACATGAATTCCGGGTTGAATTATAAAGTCCAGTAAACAAGGAGTTTCTTCGATGACCTCGTCTAATTTCTTTTTAAAATCTAGGGGCGTTCTGGCTAGCGGCGGGATCGTCCTCTTTCTTATTGCCTGGAGCGCGCCGGCCCAGCGCCAGCACAGCCGGCCCGTTTCTTTCGACTCGAGTCTCTACAAAGCCATGGAGTGGCGCTCGATCGGCCCCTACCGCGGCGGCCGGGTGACGGCAGTGGCCGGCATCCCGAGCCAGCCCGACACCTACTATTTCGGCGCCACGGGCGGCGGGGTTTGGAAGACCGAAGACGGAGGTCTAAATTGGAAGTGCGTTTCCGACGGCTTTTTGCGGACGGGCTCGGTCGGGGCCATCGCCGTCTCCGAGTATGATCCCAATGTCGTCTACGTAGGGATGGGAGAGGCTCCCATCCGCGGCAACGTCTCCCACGGCGACGGCGTTTACAAGTCCACGGATGCCGGAAAGACCTGGAAGCATCTCGGGCTGGTCGACACCAGCCAGATTTCCCGTGTGCGCATCCATCCCCGGGATCCCAATCTGGTCTATGTCGCCGCGCTCGGCCACGTCTATGGACCGAACGACGACCGGGGAGTCTTCCGCACGAGCGACGGCGGCAAGACCTGGGAGAAGGTTCTCTTCCGGAACAACAAGACCGGGGCCATCGACCTGGCCTTGGACCCGTCCAACCCGCGGGTGATCTATGCGGCTTTGTGGGAGGCCGGGCGGACCCCCTATGGCTTGACCAGCGGCGGTCCGGGGAGCGGGCTTTTCAAGTCCGTCGACGGAGGGAGCAACTGGACGGAAATCTCGCGAAAAAAAGGACTTTCCCTGGGCGTTCTTGGCAAGATCGGGGTCGTGGTCTCTCCCGCCCAGCCGGAGCGTGTCTGGGCGATCGTCGAGGCCGAGGACGGGGGTGTTTTCCGCTCGGACGACGGCGGCGAAACCTGGCAGAGGGTCAATGAAGAGCGCCGCCTCCGCCAGCGGGCCTGGTACTACAGCCGGATCTATGCCGACCCCCTGGACGCCGAGACCGTCTATGTTCTCAACACCGGCTTCTACCGCTCCACGGACGGCGGCAAGACCTACACGGCCATCCGGGGTCCCCACGGGGACAACCATGACCTCTGGATCGACCCGAAGAATTCGCGGCGGATGATCAACTCCAACGACGGCGGCGCCAACGTGACGATGAACGGCGGCCTTTCCTGGACGGCCCAAGACAACCAGCCGACCGCCCAATTCTATCATGTCGCCGTGGACGACCGCTTCCCTTACTGGGTCTATGGGGCTCAGCAGGACAACTCCACGGTGCGCATCGCCAGCCGCACCGACGGTTACGGGATCACGGCTTCCGACTGGCAGGCCGTGGGAGGAGGCGAGAGCGGTTTCGTCGTCCCCCGGCCCGGCAACCCTGATATCGTCTATGCCGGGAGCTATAGCGGTCTCATCACCCGCTGGGATGCCCTGACGCGCCAGGAACGCATCATCACGGCCTGGCCGGAAAACCCGATGGGAGCGGGAGCGGACGTGCTCAGATACCGCTATCAGTGGACCGCCCCGATCGTCGTCTCCCGCCATGATCCCAACGTCCTTTATCACGCCGCCCAGGTGCTGTTCAAGACGACCAACGAGGGACAGAGCTGGGACGTCATCAGTCCCGACCTGACCACCAACGACAAGGACAAACAGCAGTCTTCCGGCGGCCCGATCACCAAAGACAACACCGGCGTCGAATACTACTGCACCATCTTCTCTCTGGCCGAATCCTTCCAGGATCCGGATATCCTCTGGGTGGGAACGGACGACGGCCTCGTCCAGCTGACCCGCGACGGGGGCAAGAGCTGGGAGAACATCACCCCCCGCGAGCTTCCCAAGTGGAGCCTCATCAGTATGATCGAGCTTTCAACCTTCGACCCGGCGACCGCCTACCTGGCCGTCGACCGGCACGAACTTGACGACTTCCGACCCATCATCTACAAGACGGAGGATTTCGGCCTGACCTGGAAGCCGATCGTCAGCGGCCTCCCCAGGAACGCTTTCGTCCGCGTCGTCAGGGAAGATCCCAAACGCAAGGGGCTTCTCTATGCCGGGACGGAGACGGGAGTTTTCGTTTCCTTCAACGATGGCGCGGCCTGGCAGTCCCTCCAGCTCAACCTGCCCGTCGTGCCCATTCACGATATGATCGTCAAGGACGACGACCTCGTCGTCGCCACCCACGGCCGCTCCTTCTGGATCCTGGATGACCTCACCCCGCTCCATCAGCTGGACGAGAAGGTCGCGGCGGCGGGTGTCTATCTCTTTAAACCGCGCGATGCTTACCGGAGGCGCGGCGGCAGCTTCCCGGTCCCCAACGCCGGTCGGAATCCGGCCGCCGGAACGGTCATTTATTATTATTTTAAAGAAAAGCCGAAACAGGAGGTCGTCCTCGCGATCATGGATTCCAACGGGGCCCGGGTCAAGACCTTCTCCAGCCAGGCCAAGACAGAAGAGGGACCGGGTGACGAGTTCAGCCGGATGTTCGGGGGCGGGGAGGCGCGGCGGTTGCAGGTGGAAACGGGCATGAACCGCTTCGTTTGGAACATGCGCTATCCGGACGCGGAGCGAGTGCCCGGCGCCGTCCTCTGGGGCGGGTCGACGACCGGGCCGATCGCGGTTCCGGGCATCTACCAGGCCAAATTAACCATCGGCGAGGAGACCCACATCCGGGAATGGGAATGGAAGATCGACCCGCGGATTGAGGCCTCGCCGCAGGATCTCCGGGAACAGTTCGATTTCCTGATCGAGATCCGTGACACGCTCGGCCGGGTCAACGGGGCGATCAACGAACTCCGCCGGATCCGGGCCAAGATCGCAGTGATCAACGGGGAGATCAAGGGACGGCCGGAGAGCTCCGGCGCCGTCGAAGCGGGCGAAGCGGTCCGAAAAAAATTGACTGCTATCGAAGAGGTGCTCATCCAGGCCAAGTCCAAGAGCAGCCAGGACCCGCTCAACTTTCCCGTCAAGCTCGATAACAAGATCGCCGCCCTGGCCTCCGTCGTGGCCGCCGCCGACGCCCGGCCCACCGACCAGTGCCGCGAGCTGTTCAAGGAACTGGCGGAAATGGCCGATGTCGAGATCGCCAAGCTGAAGGAAATCGTTGAGACCGACGTCCCCAACCTGAACAGCCTGCTCAGGGACGCCGGCATCCCGCACATAATTATAGAATGAAGAGGGAGAACAAAATGGGTCCCGTCACAGCATGTCCCCTCCGTCCTCGCTTAAGACCCGCCCACCCGCCACCATTTCGCTCTGCCGGATGGGACACGCTGTGCCACCCATTTTGCATTGAGGGCATGGGGAAAAAGAAAAAACAATCCGGTCAAAGCTCTAATGTATAACAAACTGACACCTGACCTTCTCCGGCGCCTGGCCGCCATCGTCGGCCCCGAGGACGTCCTCTCCGACCGGGAAAAGATGGAAGATTACAGTCACGACGAGTTCTCGCTCCGGGACATCCAGCAGTACCCCGATGCCGTCGTCAAACCCGAAGCGACGGAAGAGGTGGCGGCGATTCTGCGGCTGGCCGATGAGGCGCGCCTGCCCGTAACGCCGCGCGGCGGCGCCACCGGGCTCTGCGGCGGCTGCGTGCCGGTTCATGGCGGGATCGTCCTCTCGCTGGAAAAGATGAACCGGACGATCGAGATCGACCGTGACAACCAGATGGCCGTCGTCGAGCCGGGGCTGATGCTGGGGGATTTCATCGGGGCGGTGGAGGAGGCCGGACTCTCTTTCCCGCCTCATCCCGGAGACGAAAGCGCCATGATCGGCGGGCTCATCGCCACCAACGCCGGGGGCAGCCGGGCCGTCAAGTACGGGGTCATCCGCGGCTATGTCCGCGGTCTGGAAGTCGTCCTGCCGCGCGGAGACGTCATCCGCCTGGGCGGGAAGATCGTCAAGAGCAGCACCGGCTACAGCCTGCTCCATCTCCTGATCGGGTCGGAAGGAACCTTGGGGGTCATCACCCGGGCCGTCATCCAGCTCCTGCCCGCTTCACCCTTGACCCGGTCGCTCGTCATCCCCTTCGATGATGTGGACGGTGCCGTCGAGACGGTGCCCCTGCTGATGGCCCGGAAGATCATGCCCCTGGCCGTCGAGTTCATCGAGCAGGAGGTCATCCGCATCACCGAGAATTTCCTCGGCAAGCGCTGGCCCGCCCAGGCGGGCCGGACTTCACTGCTCATCATCCTCGAGGCGCCGAGCGAAGAGGAGATGGACCGGCTCAGCCAAGAAGTGGCCGAGGTCTGCCTTGAGAAAGGCGCCCTGGACGTCTTCATCGCCGATACGCCTAAGAAGCAGGATCTCGTCCTCGAAATCCGGAGCAAGATCTACGAGGCCATCAAGTCCGGGACAATCGAGATCCTGGATATCTCCATTCCCCGGGCCGAGATCCCCGGGCACGTCCGCCGCATCCGCGAGGTGGCACGAGAACACGGCATCTGGCTGCCGACCTTTGGTCATGCCGCCGACGGAAATGTCCACACGCACATCATGAAGGCCCGGTATGCGGATGGCCGGCTCGTCCCGGTTCCGGAAGAGGACTGGCGGGACAAAGTGGAGAAAGTCCGAAGGGCCCTCTACGCCGACGCCGGGAAAAGGGGAGGAGTCATCTCGGGAGAACATGGCATCGGATCGGTCAAAAAGCCGTTCCTGTCCCTGGCCCTGGATGAGGTCCAGATAGAACTGATGAGGGGGATCAAACGGCTTTTCGACCCCCACGGCATCCTCAATCCTGGGAAGATATTCGACTGAATGAAGACAGCCCTGATCAAAGGAGAGTGCCATGGTTGACTTGAGCACGAACTACATGGGATTGAAGCTTCGCAACCCGGTTGTCGTCGGATCTTGCGGACTGACCAGCACGGTGGATGGAGTGGTCCGTTGTCAGGAAGCCGGTGCCGGAGCCGTCGTCCTCAAATCCTTTTTCGAGGAGCAGTTCTGGAGCGAAGCGGAGGCGGCGGACCAGGGAGTCTGGATCTATCCCGAAGCCATGGATTACCTGGAAAGAGGGGGCCTTCTCGAATATGCGACGGAAAAAATGTGCCGTCTGGTCGAAGAGGCCAAGACCAGGACCAACATCCCGGTGATCGCCAGCGTCAATTGCCGCACGGCCCGCCTCTGGCCGCGGTTTGCCCGACATTTCGAGGATGCCGGTGCCGACGCGCTCGAGCTCAACATCTTTTTCCTTCCCTTCGACTTGAAGAAAGCGAGCGTCACGTATGAACAGTTGTACACTCAGATCGTCGAGGAAGTCGCCGGGGCGGTGAGCATTCCGGTGGCGGTCAAGCTCTCGCCCCACCTCACCTCCATTCCCTACCTGGGCCAGAAACTGGCGGAGGCCGGGAGCCGGGCGCTGGTCCTCTTCAACTGGTTCATGCAGCCGGACATCGACATCGCCCGGTTGCAGACCCGGAGCATCATCGGCCGGGGCGATTTTCACCTGAGCTTGCGCTGGGTCGGCCTGTGCGCCGGCAGGCTGGATTGCGATATCGCCTCCTCGGGAGGCGTCCGCGGGGCCGAAGACGTCATCAAGCTGGTCCTGGCCGGAGCTTCAACTGTCCAGGTCGCCTCGCTCTTCCTTCAGGAGGGGATGGGGAAGCTGCCGGCCTTAGTTCAGGGACTGGAGGCTTGGATGAAGGAGCACGGCTACGGTTCCATTGACGATTTCCGCGGGGAGATGTCCTTCAAACGGCAGGAGCTTTCGTTCAAGGAGCCGGAGGCGGCGGAAGCCTATTTCCGGTCCCAATACATGAAAACGTATCTTGAAAAGGACTGAGAAATCCAAAGAAACGGGGGAATCATGGAACGCGTCACGGAAATCTATGTCGTCCTGGAAAACCGGCCGTCCACCCTGGGCGAGTTGTGCAGCCATCTTGCCGAGAACGAGATCAACATCGAAGCGATCGGCGTTTTCCAGGATACGGCCAAGATCTATGTCAAGAATGTCAGCAAGGCCATGAAGGTCCTCAACAAGCTGAACTACACGACGGAGCTGCGCGATATCCTGAAGATCGACCTGGAGAACCGGCCCGGCGCCTTGGCCGAAGTGACCAGCAAGCTCGGAAACCGCGGGATCAACATCGATTACGCCTATGGGACCCTGAGCCGGAAAGGGAACCTCATCTCGATCATCCTGGATGTCTCCGACATCGAGAAAGCGGCCGCTATCTTGGGCGGCGGTTGAGCGGCGGCTTTGGGGCCGGCGGGATTATCCCCGGTTCCGTTTTATCTTCTGTATTCTCTGGAGGGTGTCCAGAAGCAGGATGTAGTCGACCGGCTTGACGATGAACTTTTGCGGGTCGGCGGTCTTGGGATCCACCCTGTCCTTGACCGCTTGTGGCGCCAGGACAAAAAGGGGAATGTCTTTCAGCGCGTCATCGTGACTGATGACCTGGATGCAGGCGTGGGCATCTTCATGAGATGTCTGATAATCGAGGAGGATTATATCGGGGTGTTGGACGCGGGCGGCCTGGAGCCCCTCGGCCGCCGTGGGCGCCAGAACGACGTCGTATCCGGCTTGCTTGAGCTTGACCTCGCAGTCGTCGGCAAAGGCGATATCCCGGTCGATGACCAGGACCCGGCTTCCTTTTTCTCCGGCCGCATTGTTTTCTATCAGGGCGCTCTTGATCATTTCCATCAACACGGCCGGATTATAGGGCTTGGTGAGGTAATACTTGGCTCCCTTCTCCATCGCCAAGAGCTCGTCGGCCTGGCCCGTCTTGGCGGTGAGATAGATCACCGGGATGGGCCAGGTCAAGGCCGATTTCTTGAGCATATCGCAGACCGAATGCCCGTCCAGGCCCGGCATCATGATGTCGAGGATGATCAGGTCGGGCTTCTCCTTGCGGGCGACCTGAATCCCCTTGATCCCGTCCTCGGCCGTCAAGACCTCGTAACCTTCGATACGGAGCCTGGCCTGGAGCATCTTGACAAAATCCACCTCGTCGTCGACCACCAGGATGCGTTTCTTGGGTGTCATGATCATACTCCGATGATGGACTCGATGATGTAGAGCAGGTCTTCGGGATCGACGGGCTTGGAGATGAAGCCTTGGGCGCCGAGCTCGCGGGCCTTCTCCTCGAGGTTTTTGGGCGACAGGAGGCTCGACATGACGAAGACCGGGAGATGGCCCGATTCCGGCGACTTACGCAGGTTCGCCAGCACGGTCTCTCCGCCGCCGCCCGGCAGGATCAGGTTGAGCAGGATGAGATCGGGTTTCTTCAGGAAGGCCTGTTTCAGTCCGCTGATGCCGTCGAGCGCCAGGTGCACTTCGTAGCCGTGACCGGCCAAGTGCGTCGATACGACCCGGCTGAAAGAAGCGTCATCGTCGATGACCAGAACGATCTTGGAGTGGGGCTTGTCCGTGGCTGTCGGCGGGGGGGGCGGGGGAGAGGGTTTTTTCTCAAGGGGGACATCAAAGTCCGCCAAGGCTCCTCGGAGCATCTCGTCGATCGAAGGCATCTTCCGGACGCCTCTTCCCGGCTGGCGGGGAGGCGAAGGCGGGGAGAGGGGCATATCTTTGAACTGTTTCTTGATGGAAGATTTTTCTTTTCCGGCATCGTCATCGACCCGGACGAATTTTTCGATGATTTTGAAAAGCTCTCGCGGATCATAAGGTTTCCGGACATAGGCGACGATGCCCTCCTGGAGGCAGGCCTTGGTGAAATCAGGCGAGCCCACGGCGGAAAGGGCGATGACCGGGATGGACCGGGTCGCGGGGTCCTGTTTCAGCTTGATCGTCGCGTCGAGGCCGTGCATGTCCGGCAGGATCATATCCATAAGGATGAGGTCCGGTTTTTTTCGGGCGGAGATCGCGAGGCCTTCCCTGGCCTTGCCGGTGGACAGGACGATGAAGCCGTGGGCTTCCAGACGAAGCTTGATGAGCTTGTTCTGGTCGGGTTCGTCTTCGATGACCAGGATCTTGGGCATGGTCCTCACATCCTGCCGGCCAACCATTTGCCGAGCTCGACGGCGTCTTCCGGGTAGGAGAGAATCTTGGCCTCCAGTGTGAGCGCCCCCCTGAGGAACTCGCCGGCGTCGACGGCCATCTTCAGGTTCTCTTTCATTCTCTCGAGGACGAAAGGAGCGTCTTTCTTCTTGGTCTCGGGAAGGATGAGGTAAAAACGGCCCTGGTCGTACATAACCGTATCGGCCCGGCGGCGGAGGGATCTCTTGAGCACCTGCTCCAACTCCTTCATCCCGGCCTCGGTTTTCTCCGGAGAGCGGCCCGGGAGGCCGGCCATCTCGCGGACTGAAAAGACGATCAGGGAGAAGACATCCTTGCGGTCGGCCGCTTCCTGGATCATGCTGGAGAGATATTCCTGAAGCCTCTCGCTGAAGCTCAGCCGGGGCAGGCTGAAGGTGAATTCTGTTCCTATCCCGACCTCGCTCTCGACACGGATCTCCCCGCCGTGAACCTCCACCAGCCCCCTGACGATCGAGAGTCCCAGGCCCGTTCCCTTTTCTCCGGGGCCGTCCTTGCGGCCGAATTGAGTGAACCGGTCGAAGATCTTAGGGAGGTCCTCGGAAGCGATACCGATCCCGGTATCCCGAACCCCGCACTCGATACTCCCCTCTTTCTCCTCCGCCCGGATCTCGATGGATCCTGCGACGGTGAACTTGACGGCGTTGTCGACCAGGTTGGTGAAGATCTGGGCGAGCTTGTCTGCATCGGCATAGGCGGGTATCGACCGCTCCGGCAGGCTCAGCCTTAGGTCGAGACCTTTCTCCCGGGCCTTCCCTTCGAAGCTCTGGGCGACCTCCCGGGCCAAGGACTGGAGGTCGATATCCTCTTTGCGCAGCTCAATTTTGCCGGCCTCAATCTTGGAGATATCGAGCAGCCCGTTGATGATCCGGGTAAGCCGTTCGGTGTTGTTCTTGGCGATCGTCAGGATCTCGGTCTGCTGGTCATTGATCTCGCCCTGGACCTTCTCCAGGATGAGGCTGATGGCTTCTTTGGTGATGGAGAGGGGAGTGCGGAGTTCGTGGGAGACGGTGTTGATGAAATCGTCCTTGAGCTTGTCCAGCTTGATGTGCCTATCGATTTCCATCCGGAGCTCGTCGGCCTGTTTGCGGGCGGTGATGTCCCGCACGGTGACGAGGTAGGCCGGTTGCTCCTGCCACTCGATTTCGACCACCTGCATCTCCCCGGTTCTCGGCCGCCTTTCCTGGTTGGGAATGCCGATCTCGGTCGCCTTTCCAACCGCAAGCGGGAAGCCGAAGGGCGTTCCGCTGAGGTCTTTTTTCGCGCGGCCGAAGAGCTCGACGGCGGCCGGGTTGGCGAAGATCACGGTTCCTTCCGGGTCAACGATTAGGATGGAATCGGCGGTCCGGCCGATGATGTTGAAGAACCGGGCTTCGGCGGCGGCCAGCTGCCTGGCCAGGTGGTCAGGGGAGACGGAGCCATCTTCTCCGGGTGTAGCCCGCTTCTTCGCTTGGAAGATCTCTTTAATCCACAATATAAAGTTCACCGCCTCTATAGAATTAGTCGCAATTATCGGGCTAATTGTACAGAAGAATTATTGCCAAGACAAGGGAGAACGATCCCTCAGATGAACAGGGTGACGTCCGACTCCTGGGCCTGTTCGAGGAAATGGGCGATGCCGACACAGGCGGAGACTTCGTCGATCAGGGCGTCCTGGGGGATTTCCATGACGCTCATGCTCATCTGGCAGCCGTGCATCTTCACTCCCAGGTCGATGGCCGTCTGCCGGAGCTCGGCGAGCGAGGGGACGCGCTTGGCTTTCATCATCTTCTTGAACATCCAGCGGCCGATCCCTCCGAAGCGCATCCGGCTGGGCGAGGCCCGATCGATATCCCCTCCGTAGATCCAGCCGAGCAGCCGCCCGAAAAGGCTCCGTCCGGTGGATGTCTTCTTCTTGAGGGCGCGCAGGCCCCAGAAGGTGAAGAACATGACCACGTCCATGCCGGAGGCGGCCGCGCCGGCAGCGAGGGAGAAAGCGGCAAAGAGCTTGTCCATGTCGCCGCTGAAGACGATCAGGGTGAGTCTTTTCCTCTTGTCCTCGGGCATCTGTTGATTCTCCATCCCGGAATCAGTATACAATTATTATTATACCAAATTCATAGAAATTATCGAATTTGTAGGATTTGAACATAATCCTCCCTGCCTATATGAAAAACATTGAACAACTTGGGAATGTTATCGCTCCCGCTCAGGTTTTTAACGCCGTTCCTTCTGCGTTTTTCTCGGCGCTGCGGAACTCGCAAACACAGTTTATTTCTTAATCCGTGAGCTGTGCTTGCGCTCCATTAGGGCATTGCCTGGTGATGGGCGTGCTCAGACAGTCCTCCCGGCCGCCAGAGCGGCTTCCCTCGAAAAACGCCTCAGTAAGGCTAAACCTTCGAGGTCGCTTCTCCATTCCCAAGTTGTTCATTGCATGAGCGGAGATGGTTCCGCATTAAATCCTCGTTGTTCCTGGGGACGGCTCCGTAAAGAACCATTCCTTTGGATTGTTCCTATTGATCTGCTACGGGCTGGGGATAGAGCAGGGCGTTCAGCAGGAATTTGTAGGTGCCGTGGGTCTGAGCCCGGTTCTGGCAGGGGAAGCCGATGAGGACGATGCGCCCCTTCTTGTACTGCGTGTCCACGACCGCCGCCCGGCGGGCGATGACGTCCTCGCCCAGGAGCCAGCCGCTGAGGAGCACGTCTCTCTCGGCATAGCTGGCCACGACCTTGCGGTCCCACTCGGCCGAGGGCACCCAGGTGCTCAGGGCCAGTCCGTCCGAAAACATCGCCGCCGCCTTTTCCGGCATGCCGTAGCCGAGCGGTGATGTGTTGTCCACCACGATCCGCAGGAGTGACGTCGGGCAGAAGAACTTTGTCCGGTCCACTCTCTCCAGGACGTTGCGGACGGGAGTCTGGAACTCCTTCATGGCCAGCCCGCAGGCCCCGTTGAAGGTGACCAGGATGCCCCCTCCCTCGACGAAGGCCTTCAAAGCCTCGACGCCTTCTTTCTCGATACCGCCTTCGTATTCGGGCGGCCAATTGCCCGAGAAATAGCGGGCGTACTCGGAAGTAGGATCGCGCTTTCCGGTCTTGATGACATCGGGATTCTCGTCGGGGAAGATGATCACGTCGTAGTCTGCCCGCAGGTCGACCTTCTTGCCCTTCGCGCCCTTGAAGGCGTCGTTGTGCATGGTCGTGTAGGGGACGCCCAGGTCGTCCAAGACATACCGCGTCCAGCCTTCGTCCATGTTGCTTCGCCAGGATTGGTAGAGGCCGATGCGCGGGTTCTTGAGGGGGGCCTTGGGGACGGTCGCGATATCGGCCAGCTCACGGACGGATAAATCTCCGTGTTGTGCCAAGGCACCGAGGACCTTCCGGACCTGGGGCCCGTTCTTGACCAGAAAGCTTCCGGCGGGCGCCTCGAATCCTGTCCCTTTGACGGCTTCCCGCGAGCGGAAGACCTCGGCTTTCTCCTTGAGAAGAGAAAAAACGGCGCTGTAAGCGATATTGGAACGGCAGTCCAGGACATACCAGCCGGCCGATGCTTCGGGTTGAGGAAGGGGAGTCTGGAGGATCTTGTCGATCTTTTCCAGTTCGGCCTGGAACGGCTCGTCCACCTGGTCACAGACGACGCCCATCTGGAGCGGCAAAGTCCATCCGGCATTGTCATAGGGAGGAACGGGCGGACCGCCGGGATACTGCCTCAGGTCCGGGTATTTCTGCCGCTCCAGGAGGGCCCAAGCGTAGGGTTTGTAGGGCTGGGCCATCTTGACCACGAATGAGCCGGCCGGGTAGACCTTCCCTCCGGCGATGAATTCGGACCTTGCCTTTTGGACCTCAACGCCGCCGAACATCAGGATCTGGATCATCCGCAGCATCGTCTGATAGTCATGCTGCGCAGCCGGAATGACAAAGGCATATGGTTGGTTCCTGTCAACCTGTTCGATGGAATTCTTGTACATGCTGTAGAAGTTGAAGAGAAAATCCTCTTTGTGCAGGGCCGCGGTCTTGACCAGGCTCAGCGAAAGGGTCAGTTCGTAGTCAACGATGTCGCGAAGCCGCCACCAGCCTCCCGGCCAGGGGTCGGGGAACTCCATCATTTTCTCGTAGTAGGCTTGCGGGATCTCGTTGGGCTCAACGTAGATCGGGGTCGCTACCCGGACCGAGGCCATCTCGCTGAGGAGGCCGACGACGTTGTGGAGCCAGGAGGTGTCGTCGCAGGCGCCGATCCACCAGCCGGTGAAGCTGCGGCCGTGGTTGACGCCCCGGTAACCGTTCTTCTGGAGGTCGTAAGCCATGCTCGCTCCGCAGAGGTTCACGCCGCGCCAGAGCAGCGGCTGAACATTGGGCACAGGCGGATCCATGAACGGCGGGATAAACAAGCGGGCCGCCGTTGAACCCATCTGGTGCTCGTCGATGTGGATCTGGGGGAGCCAGTCTTGGTAGAGGACCCTGGTCACGGCCTTGGTCTCAGGGAGGTTGAACATGAACCAATCGCGGTTGTTGTCGTGGCCGGCGTAGTGGTGATAGATCCAGGGCATTGGGCCGCCTTCATACTTGGTGCCGAGGTACTTCCTGTACCAGTCGACGACCATCTGGTTGCCGTCGGGATTGTGGGACGGCACCAAAAGGACGATGACGTCTCTGAGCATCTTGGCGGCATCGAAAGGAGTGTCTCCCGTCACCAGCTTGTAGGCCAACTCCATCGACATCTGCGAGGCGGCGATCTCCGAGGCGTGGATGCTGCAGGTGATGAGCAGGATGACCTTGCCCTCGGCGGCCAGCGCCTTGGCTTCATCCGGAGGGAGCGTCCTCGGGTCGCGGAGCTTTTTGGTGATTTCGCGGTAGTGGTCGAGCTTGGCCATGTTTTCTTCGGCGCTGATCACGGCCATGATGATCGGCCGCTTCAGGGTCGATTCGCCGATGGTGAAGAGCTGGAGCAGCGGCGATTCCTGGTCGAGTTTCTCGAAATAGGCCTTGATCTGGTTATAGTCGGCGAGCTTGCGGTCGGCGCCGACCTCGTGCCCCAGAAACTTTTCGGGCGGAGTTTGGGCCATGCCCAAAAGCGGAATAACGGCCAAAAGCAGAGCTGCGATAAATACCCTCTCAGCACTCCGGAGAGACATCATGTGAGCCTCCATTCATAAATAAATAAGGATTTCACTATTTATCACTCTCCAGGTGGCCTGTCAAGACGGGTGTAAAGGAAGGTAAGCATCTCCGTTTATGTGATTCCATTGGGCGCAGGAAGCTGCCCTTTGCCCCCGCACCCCGGGGAACCAGTCCCGTCGGTTCCCCCCGTCGGAGAAGCCGACGGGTCCCCCCTCCGCTACGGGGGCTTCAGGGC
>JBAQGA010000049.1:0-3836 GCA_049287565.1 Candidatus Aminicenantales bacterium | reverse complement strand
AAATCACAGCCTACGACGTTTTCAACCTGGACGGCTTTTATGAGGCGCGGGTCTGGCTCGACGTCATTCCCGCGGTTTTCGCGGGCGGCAAGATGTACCTGATGGACGAAGACGAAACGACCGGCATGCGCCAGGTCAAGCGCTACCGGGTCGTCTGGAAAGAGAGTTAGGAAACCGTCCTTTATTCCCCCCTAAGATTCTCCTCCTTTTTCTACATCGGGAAGCGATCCTTGTCCACAAAGATCCCGAATACGAATGCCTCTCCGGGATGATCAAGCTGCGTTCCCTCTTGTCCTGAGATTTTTACGATCAATACATCCTGACCCACTTTTCGGTGGTCAGGTCAACACCCCAGAGCTCGTGATTTTCGCTGTTTTCGACGATGGTGTATTTTCCCGCGCTCCAGATTCGTGCGGCATAATAGGTGGTGAAGGGAAGCCGGATGGCCTTTTGTTCTGTCATATTCGTGTCTAAAATACAGACATACAAGATCTCCCCCTCGATTTTTCGCAAAATAAGCCGCCCATCCGATGTCCATTCCAGAGCCTGTGAGGGCCAGCGGAGGTCATAGCCCTTCAATTCCTTTATCTTAATAACCTTCTGCTCCGCCACGGAATAAACTCCGACCTTTGACCGCGATGTCAAGAATGCCAGCCTGTCCCCGGCCATGTTCCAGCGGAACCCGGTCACCGAATCCTCAGGATAAACCCGATGTTTTTCAAGCGTATCGGGATCCAGAACTGCCAAGATATCTCTAGAGGATTCTTCGTCATATTGGGCATAAGCGATTAACCCCGCCCTGGATGTCATGCCGGCCCCAGCAGGCATAGAGGCGAGATACGGCTTGCGGATCTGGTCGGCAAGTACCTCTACCTCTTCGGACTCCAAGTTCACCCGCAAGAGCCTTGCCCCGCCCCGCTGATCCTTGCTTCCGGGTTTGATTTTCGCTGTACAAAACAGAAACAGCGCCCGGCCGGATTTCGCGAAACCAATGATCATATAATAATCAGCATCCGGAATTCCCAGGTCGTAACCCTTCAAGCCTGACCCGTCGCTGTTGATAACCCACAATTCCTGGGCGGTTGTCTTCGGAATATGTCTCGCTATGAACGCAACTCTGTCGCCATGAGGAGACACACGAACAGGATGGATGAAGCCCCCATAAAGGGGCGATTCCTGGTCCCACGTTCCAGCCAGCGACCTTTCGTCCTTCCCGTCACTTTGAATAATCCGCAACTCGGCGAACCCGTGCCGCTTGCCGCCGATGTGGTAGGTCACAAAGGCCGCCTTATCTCCGCCCAGAGACATCTGCCCCCACATCGAAGGATGCTTGGCTATTTTCTCAGTTCGCCCGTCGGCCAGGTCGAACTTAAAAAATCCCTTGTCGGTGGCGAAATAAAACGCGTCGGCGCGGGCCTCGAGGTCGTAGATGCATCGCTCACTCCGGAGTTTTCCCAGACCGAGTGCGAAGAACGCGACGAGGGCGACCAATAGCGGGAAAATAGCCGCCGCGGATTTAGTGAAGGTCCAGGCCCGGCTCCGGGGCTGGGAGAAGTCCGCCTTATTTAAGGTAATGATAGAAGCCAGAACGAGACTCAGGGGGATGATGACGCTCATGATGGAGATCGCGCTGAAAGCCGAACGAAGAACACCTCGATAGAGCAGCGGCTCGATAACTCTGGTCAAAGCCATTTGCAGGGTTATCCAGATCAGGGCCGCGAGGAAGACCACGTTGTAGGACTTGTCGGAAACGATGGAAAGGGAAAAAGCCGTCGTAAAGAGGAGAAGAGGCAGGAGATAGGTCAGTATTCCGTGGGACATGTCTCCGAGCAACGGGAAGCTGAATGTGTCATTGGCCGATTTTAGCGCCGGGTGGACACGGATCAAGATATCGAAAAGGAGAATAACGGCATAGAGGACGGTCAGCAAGGAGAGATACTTGGCCAGCCAGAACCGCCATTTCTTGACCGGCCGCGAAAAGAGATAAGCCCAGGCTCCGTCCTGGAGTTCGGAAGCGAACCCACTGGCGCCCAAAAGGAGAGAGAAAGCGGGAAGAAAGATGAGCAGCATAGTGCTGGTCAAGACATCGAGCGTCTCTTTGTCCTTGGCATATCCGGAGAAAGCCAGGGAAAAAAGCACAAGCCCCGCCAGGGCGAATAGAAATAGCCCAAATTTTTCTTTCCATTCCTTGACGATCATCTTTCTCAACATGGCTTCCTCCTCAGCGGGCGACGAAGGAACGAAAGATGTCTTCGAGCGAGAGCGGCTCGATATCCAGATTCCGGGGGGCTAGGGATTCGAGCTTTCTCCTTTTTTCCTCCGACCAGCGGCGGACAACCATCTCAACGCGCCGGCCGTCCCGATGTTCCATCAAAATGCCCTCGATGCCGAAATCCCCGGGCAGCCGATCATCGAAACTCAGGCGCACCCGCCTGGTGGAATTCTTGACGGCCTCATGCTCCTCGTCCAGGATGATCCGGCCGCCGTCGAGAATGAAAAGGTGATCGACGATCCGCTCGAGCTCGTGGACGAGATGGGTGGCGAAAAAGACCGTGGTGCCCGAATCGGCCAGCTCGCGGACGATGTCCTGCAGGAAATCGTGCCGGGTGGGGACATCCAGCCCGGAGGTCGGGTCGTCCAGGATGAGGAAGGCGGGTTGGGCCGCCAGGGCTGTAACCATCTCGAGCTTGAGCTTCATCCCCCGCGAGAGCGTCCTGATCCGGGCTTTCTTGTCGAGAGAGAAGCGCCCGAGGAGCTCATCGGCCCGGCCGCCGTCCCAGCGGCGGTAAAACGCCGCGTTGAAATCCAGGAACTCTCCGACCTTCATCCCCCCGAAGAAAAAGGGGTCTTCGGGGATGTAGCCGAATTCTTCCTTGTATCCGGCGGACCGAAAGGATACCGGGGCGTTTTTATAATGAATCTCGCCGCCGTCGGCCGGGATGACGCCCATCAGGATCCGAACGAGGGTCGTTTTCCCCTCGCCGTTTTTCCCGAGGAGGCCATAGACGCGGCCAGAGCTCATGGCCAAGCTCAGATCGCGGAATACCAACTTCCGGCCAAACGATTTGTTGAGACCGGTGATCCTGAGAAGTTCGTTCATCTTCCCTCTCCCCCGCCGGATTTCCGCTGAGCCTTCAGCCTCGATTCGACGATATCCCTGATCTCCTGTTCTCCCAGGCCGAATTTCATGGCCTCGGAGATGGCCCTCTCAAAGACTTCATCTATGAATCTCTGCCTTTCCTGCTTGATCAAGGAAGACGAATTATCGGTCACGAATGAGGCTTTGCCCTTCCGGGTGGTGATGAATCCTTCGGACTCAAGCTCTCGATAAGCCCGGGCCACAGTGTTGGGATTGACCACCAGCTCCGCGGCCAGGTCGCGGATAGAGGGAAGCGGTTCGTTGGCCTTGAGCGCGCCGAGGGAAATCTTGCCTTTGATCCCGTTTTTGATTTGTTCGTAAATCGGAATGAAGCTTGTAACCTCGATAGTGATCATATCACGGTCTCTGTATTACTGTATTAATATGATAATACGGCTATGTCACTTTGTCAAGCTTTTTCTTTAGCCTTCCCCTTTTTTCTCTTATGGGCCAATGATATTAACGTTCATACCCAGCCAAGCCCGGCCATCATTCGCAGTTTCTTCTCCCCGATAAACGGGAACGGGTCTATTTATTTCACCCTCTCCCACGCCCTCCCCCGTCAGAGATTGTGTCGCAATTAGAAAGGGATTGCAGATCAACAATAAAAATATTCATGGGAAATCCATATTGATATAATACGATAGAAGCCGATGAAACAGGAGTAAGGATGGCCTATCGATATGGCAACCGCGAG
>JBAQGA010000048.1:0-9514 GCA_049287565.1 Candidatus Aminicenantales bacterium | reverse complement strand
GGGTGCTCGCCGGCCATGTTCTTCGAGTCTCGAAGCGGGTGTTCGGCATTCCCGACTTCCGCCTCTACGCTCTGGCCGATGGAATCAGACAGCTTCTCTACAGCCAAACCAAGGGATTGAAGAAGCTTTTAGACCAACAAAACCCTCTGCCTGTTCAACCAAAGCTCTTCGATCCATAATTTTTTTGGGGTAAGTCCTGATCTTATACTCCTTGCTTTTTTTGTAATTCTGGTATTCGGCTGAGTCCCTGGCCACGCGTTCCGGTCCGTAGCCGTGGTGAAGCTTGGAGATGTGGAACGGCATGCCCGCGTCGCCGACATAGTGGGCCAGGACTCCGGCCGCGGCCAGGAAGTTCTTGATTTCCCCTTTTTGAAGATAATGGACCATGGCGCGATAAATCTGCCATATGCGGAAGGGCAGGTACCCGCCGTCATATTCAAAGTTCTCGTCCGATAGGGCAGCGTAGAAATCCTTCCAGACTTCTGCGTCCAGGTTCTTCGGGTCGTCCTGGCAGAGCTCGAGGAGCGACTTGCCGGAGAACTGTTTCCGGCCTGGGTCGTCCATGTCGGCGAAGTGCTGCTTGGGCTCGTTCTTTCTTTCGCTTTTATAAAACGACATCCCGACCCAGATGTAGTCCGGGACGTCGGCGAGCGGGACGAAGTCTTCGCGTCCGACCCGGAAGTTCTTGCCGAGCTTGAGGGCGTCATCATCAAATCCGATGCGAACCCGGTTGGCCATCAGTAGCTTTTTGAGTTTAGGTGTCTCGACAATTTCGCAGGCCTTGTAGCCGATCTTGAAGTGGGCGATCTTCCCCCAGTACTCCGAAAACCCGACGTTTGCGTCGGTGACGAGGTCGATGTCGAGGAGTTGGATAACCGTGCTCAGGAAGGTGGCCAGGACAAGCTGGACGGGCCGGCCGTCGTCGCTCGTGAAGCGTTCGCCGCCCCATTGCATGGCCAAGGGCCGCAGGCTTCGCGCTCGGGCGCCGCCTTGCGGTTGGACGTCTTTAGAGGGCGGATCAAAAAACCAGATTGTCCCCGAATCGCCCGGGCGGGATTTAAGCTGGGGCGGGTTAGAGCCGGGCTTGGCAACCGTGGGGCGGGTCCTGCGGGGTCCGATGAGGAGGTCGGCCACACTATCAACCCCGCCCTTGGTGTAGTATCGCGGGAACAGGCCTTGAATCTCGCCTTCCATCGGGCCGGAGACGGGGCTGAAGGCGCGGACCGGCGTCCCGAGGATGTCCAGGGTCAGCGTTTCGGGGCCGAGGTCGATCATCCGGGCCATCTCGCCGATCCCGAAGACCTGAAAGGTCCAAGCTCTTGCGTCGCTTAAACGAACCAGGGCGGCGTCGATATTGACCAGGGTCCGGTCGCCCGGCCACTTCGGGTAAACTTCGCTGAATTTTCGCTTGGCCAGCCGGACCGGATGGCTCGTTCCGATGCTTTCCTTGTTGCTGCGGACGTAGGTGAATACCTCGTTCCCGACGGCCCCGGCGACATGGCCGCAGGTCAGAGCGTAAAGCTCGCCCTCCTTCTTGACCAGGCAGCCGAGGGTGCCGATCCTCTGAACCTGCTGCGATTCCGTGAAACAGAAATAGCCGCCGCCCAGGGTCTTGCTGGCGAAGCTCAGGTGCTCGACGCCGGCCTCTTCTTTAGGAGCGGCCTTCATGTATATGACGCAGGTTGGGACGACCCGGCCGTCGGGCAGGTAGAGCAGGCGTGGAACGGTCTGGTCGGGCTGTTTGGCGAGGTCTTTAGGCTTGGCCCAATAGTCGATGAAAACCAGCACGCACGGCCACGACCAATCCCTGATCCAGCTGTTCGATAGTGTCCTCAGCCCTCCCTTGCCGTAACGTTTGATTTTGCCTGGCACTTTGTTGTCCTCGTCGCTTTCGCGGATGTAGAACCGGCCGATGGCCGTGGCCACGACGTGTTCCAGGCTATCCAGATGGACATGATACGCTTCACGGGCGTCGATGAGGTCGGTGATGGAAAGCGAGAAGAAATCCCGTTTCGGAGGAAAAGCAATCATCGCTTCCTCCTTAATAATGTGATAGATGTTCGTTTTTCCCGTTCATCGCCCAGGAATCGGCGCCAGGCCGACGTGCATTCCTGAGCGAGTTTTTCTTGCAGGCTATTTATAATCGCCTCATCTCCGGCGGGAAGCGCCGCAATGAACGCGGCGACCGTAGCTGCGATGCGCCGGCCTTCGGGGACACGGACCGCAAGAAACCCCGCCTCGAGGAGGAGCTTTGTCCGATAAACGCCCTTGTACGTGGGCTCCTTCACCGCGGCGAGCCAGTAATCGTCCTCGTATCCGGGCGGTACCGGCACGGCTTCGGCGGCGGCGCTGGTGACGTAGATGCCGAATACGCCGACCCGGCCAAGATCATAAGCCTGGGGCAACGAGATGCTCCCCGCCCAGAGCGTCTTGATCCCCAGGCTCCGGGCCAGGGCGTCGATGTCCTGGACCTGCCTGACCGACATCAGTCCCTTGGGATTGGCTGGCGTCTTGAGGAGGGGAGGGCATTTGGCCTTTTCTACGGTGTCGATGAGAACGACCTGGACTTTGTAGCGGGCGACCATTCGCAGCCAGGTCTTCAGGCCGCGGATGATATCGCGGCCTGAGTCGACGTGGGTTTCGCTCAAGAGGCCTTGGTCGACAAAGAAAACGGGCGCGGCGCTCCAGTCCTTGTACCATTTTTGGACTTGGCCGACGACGACTTCGCTTTCCTCGAGGGTCAAAGGGAAGAGGCCGTACTTGCCGAGCTCGAATCCCATGCGCCGCGCCGCTTGGAGCCCGCTCCAGACGTGGCGGGCGACCGTCCCCGGGTCCACTGTATTGATCGGCTTGACCCGCACTCTTCTTTTGGCCGCCTCGCGCAACACCGGCCCCAGCTTGCCGGCCGGCAGGTAGTTGAGCAGGCCCGGCTGAGAAATCTGTTCCTCGGCACGTCTGCGGATATTCCCGCATAGGGCCACCTTCTTTAGGCCGGCGCCGGCGGCGACGCGAATGGCCCTGAGCGCGTCCTGCTTTCCTTTTTGGCCCCTTTGTATACTTGCCTGATACCCCAGGTTATGCACCAAGGGATCCGCGATTTTGCCTTCGCGCAGGTAGGAATCCAGCTCCTTGAGGAAGGCGATCCGCGTGGCGTTTCCGCATCGATTCCGCAGGGGGAATCCCGCATAGACGGTCAACGGGCGAGCTTTCCCGCCCGGCGGGCGCAGGAAGGGGGCAAACTTTTTGCCCATGTCCGCTTTCGCCCGCTCAAGGGCCGCCGCATACGGTCCGTCCGCCGCCCAGACGACCGGATGGCGCCGGTAAAGGCGAAGATTGACGCGGGTCCCGATGTTGGTCGAGTTCAGGATGCGGCCGAGGCAGGCCGTTCTGACGTCCGCGTATTCCTCCGGCCCGACCGCGACCTCGCCGATGCCGCCCAGCCGCTCCGCGTCTAGCGCCACGCCTACAGACATCGGGTCGATCTCCCCGAGCGCCCGGACTTTGGGAGAGTTCAAAGCGGCCTTCAGGATGGCTCCGGCCGCGCTTCCCTCGTCGCTGACGCCGAGATATGGCCCGAAACGCCCGGAATCGTAATCTCTGAGCGACACGCCGCGAATGTCGCCCTCTCCGCCGAGGGTCAACATGGCCCGGTGGGCCAGGGCGGCGAGGCGCCGGACGTCTTTCCCGTCCGGAAGGGGCCGTCCCGACACGACATCCCGGTACAGGCGAACGGCGTCCCTGCAGGCGTCGCCGAGGCGTCGCTCCTCGAGCGAGGAGAGCGTCCTTTTTCGGGTCAGGGCAAAAACGGCTTTTTCCAGGCGCCGGGACTTCAGCCGCTGTCTCGGGTCGAGCGAGGTCATGCCGGGGCTCCCGGCTCTTCGTTTTCCACGCGGGCCTCGGCCACCCTCGCTCCGCCGCTCTTTTCCCTGCGCAATTTCCACAGCAGCCAATCATCGTTCCGGGTATATCTCTTCATGCGGTTATCCCATTTGCACGGTAGCTTGTGATTGATGGCTTCGAGGAAGGGAAGTAGGGGACGCTGCAGGGCTTGGCCTTCCTCCATTTTATCAAGAGGGATCTCGGGCCAGCCGAATTTCTTGCGGTAGGGTTTGAACCCGAAACCGTCGAAAAAGCCCTCCCCTCCGACGAGAGGCATGTACCACAGGCTCGGCGCACCCGTGGGGTTCTCTTTGATGGGGACCTCGGCCGCAATCTTCTCGAGGAGGGCCGAGCCGCGCCTGTCATTCTTCAAGTATTCTTTCAGGTTGCGATAGGACTGGAACGTGACTCGCGGGCTGACGAAGAGGACAGGCTTGTGCTGGTCGCGGCAGAGCACGATTTCGTGCGGAGTCCCGACGCTGTAGATATTCGTCGGGCAGTAGGCGATGACGAAGTCGCTCGTATCCACCATCCGGAGGTCGATGTGGAACTGCTGCCAGAACGACCCCGAGCATCGGGCCCGGGCTTCGGCGCCGGCCGGCGAGTCGTCGAATGTCCATAGGTTGCGGATCTGGGTCGTTTTCTCGTCCTCCCGGCCGTACTCGTAAAGCCCTCGAACTTCAGGCTTATTCCAGGGATCAAAGACGGTGACTCCCATACGCCTCAGAAAATCGCCGACGCGGTTACGCCAGCCGAATTTTTTCTCCGCTGCGCGCGAGGCGACAAAATCCATAGGACCGGAGAGATAGACACGGGCTCCCTGGAGAAGCCCAGCACGTTTTCTTATTCTTGTATTCATTTGATCATCTCCTTCTTTCATAGCCCGAATTTTTTCAAGTCAGACTTAGCATCTTTAGCTTTGCTCCAGGACTTGATGCGTCTTTTAAACATGTAGTAGCGACGCTCAGGAGGGGATGGCCACTTCAGAGTCGCGATACCTTCTAGCCAGCCGGTTGGGTTTGCTTCTTTAAAATGGCGTTCTGCATCTGGAGGAATTTTGTGAGGCTTCATGTCACGGAGTGCCTCGTCGCGGGAAATAAATCCCGCTTTGATCATTGCACAAAGCTGCGTAGGATGCTCGTAGGTGCGACGACCCCTGACGACAGTCGCTACGAACTCTCCGCCCATTAGAGAGACCATGGAAAGGTAGGCCCGGAGCACAGAATCTCCGATGGAACTCGACTCGCGCAGATCCCGCGTCGTGCTCCAATGTTCCCAGACCGTGCCGCCATCCTCATCACTATCAACGGATTGGTCAAAATCTTGCCGGGGCCAACCGTTGAATGCGTCTCTGGGGTCTTGGACACCGCGGGCGGATATGTGACCTTCTGAAGTGCCTTCAACATACCCAAGGAGCACGGCCTTCTTCAAGAGGTCTTGTCCTTCAGCCGATTGAATGCCAATTGTTTTGATAGCTCCGCCTGATTTCGGGACGGAGAGAGTAAAAAGATATTTATCCATATTGCCAGCATGAGTGATAGCCACACAAACGTATCCCTCATCGCCTTTATACACGCCGCCGGCCGCTACCAAATGACAGAGGCAATGCCAGCCCCCATAGTCAAAGTCTCCTGGATTACCGGGTCCCCACAGCCCGTTAATGATCGCCCCGTCTAGAAAGAGTTTTCTGGCCCGTTCCAGGTTCTCGGGACTGTCAGCCAAATTCCCATTAGGCATAACTTCGAATTCATAAGTTCCACGTTTCATTGTCTTTCTCCTCTTTTTTAGATTAGATGATGAAATATTTGTGCTGTTTCGCTCCCTTCTTCTCAATCGTCCTCGCTCAGGATGAACGCGTCGCGGCTTTTGAGCAGGTTTTTCGCAAAATAAACATCCTGCCAGGAATCATCCTCGGCAAGATCACTCCAGGCTTCATCAAGGCGGCGCTCTTTATAGAGTCCCTGCAATTTGTAGCGCCAGCGGAAGTGGTTAACCACATCCAGAATATGCGTGGCATAGGCCTCTGCGACCTTTGAGTTTCCACGGATGATGAGCATGTTTTCATCATTCATGTATGAAGCCTTGTATCCCAGGTTGTGGCTTCCGGTGATGACGACGGAGTTTTTGGAGAACGGGTCGATCACAACGCTCTTGTCGTGAATGACTGCGTGGCCCAATTTATACAGCTCCTTTGTCCAATAACCGAAATCGTCCGGGGTACCATGAACACCCGTGATGAGCATATCTGGGACCGTCAACGCCGAACGGCTATAAATGCGGACAGCGGCCTTGCCGGCAGAGGGCGCATCTGAAATGGCCCCGCGAACAAATAAGAATTGATGTTTTCTCCTGCGCTCCCTGGCCACTTCCTTTATCTTTTCCACAATGGAAGGCGTTCCGGGGTTGAATAACAGGAAAAAGATTCCCTTTTGAGCGTCTTCTATGGCCTGATATAGCTCCTTGATATCCGGGGGCGTTTCTTCTCCTTTAGTGCGTCTTTTTGTATTTGGTGAGAACCATATCGTTGCCGTGCCAGACTTAGAATTTAGTTTGCCAGTAGGCGCACTCTTGCCTGCCCAAGTGCGCAAATCGACACCCTGCGAAGAATCGGAATTCTGGGTATCATCGAGCAACTTCTTCCAATATTCCAAGAAGTGTTTGGCTACAGCAGGGATGTCGATGCGGATTGAATTATTTGTCTGGGCGCACAAACCGGTAGGTGTCCAGTTTGTGCTTCCCGTGACAACGCTCTGAGGTCTGTCCTGTCGGTCAAGGTAGACAACGAACTTGTTATGGCCGATTCTCTGCCCGATCTTCTTGTTGTTTAGATAACGATTATAAATTGTTACGTTGCCGCAAGCACTCAACCTGTTGCGGGCCCGCTGATTGGTGCCGTCATATACCTTCTTCTTATTGCTCGTAGAATCCGCATTCGAAAGGATTATCTCGGTGCCCGGCGTGCTTTCCAATTCTGCAATCAGCTCCTCGTCGGTTAATTCGTACAGAGCGCAAAGGCATCTGCCACCCTCCGAGCGCGCGCGCTTTAGAAGAAAAGTGACGGCGTCCACCAGATCCCGGGCGAGCCTAATCCGGAATTCGTTGTCGGGGATACCGATACATTTCCTCAAATCTTCTCGACTCATGTCCTGCCTGCGAAGCTTCCTGTTCAAGGATTGAGTGGCAACAAGCCCTCGATTAAAAGTCACTCCGACAGGCCCGTATTGACGGGTCATCCTGACGATCGGCGTCTCAATGATTGGGCCTGGAAGAGGCTTGGGATTATCGGGTGTGCCGCCGAGCGGTATGATACGGTATTTTACGTCTACATCCCGGGGTCCTGTTACATCTTTCCACTGGAAACCCTGGACTGGCCACTGATCAGTTGTCTTTGGTCGGACAATCTTTTTCATCTTTTCGAATCCAACCCAGGCAGGAAGGGGGGTTTCTTTCCCGTCGGGAGTTACACGCCTGATTGTGAATCCAAGACAGCTTGGGATCTTTTGTTCCACACTCCACCATAAGTAGATGACATCGTTATTTGCCGTGGCTCTTACTTTAGTTTTCACGATTCCTCCTTTTTTCTCAGTTAGAATCCTATATCATCGTAGAAGCTCGAGAGAAGAATGCCTTCGCCGCGTGCATTGAAAGATATAAGGGCGAATGATTGTTTGCTGAGAGAAGAAAAAGAGGTTCATTCCCTCCCCTCTCGATTCTAATAATCTATCTATAATAATAATAGCAACGATTGTCAATCTACCGCAAAACTTCAATTAAAGAAGGCATCAGGGTAATTTATCGGATTCATTTGGGCAATATTTTATCACCTACCTTGCATGTTTCCTGATCGCTGAAACGATAGAGTCCGTGTTCCAGCCAACGATTTCAGCCGCGGCGTCCTGAACCGCCTGGGGAACTCGCTCAGCATCCCACGGTCGCACGCCGATTATCGGCTTGCTGAGTAATTGGGAAAATTCGATCTCAAATTGAATCCAATCGCTGTGCGCAGCATACATGCCTGCAAGAATGAGAACCACCTGCACAGGTCTTATCTGGTCACGCAGATTCTCTTTAAGGCGGTTACCTCCTGCTAATGGATCGTGTTCTGGAACGCTATAATTGGAAAAGCGGAAATTCGGGACACTATTGAGATAATTGATGAGACGATAATAATCTTCATTGTACGCCCAAGCGTGGCTGATAAATAGCCGATAGGCTGTTAATTCTGGCACTATGTGTGTCTCCTTATATCGAGTTATTAACCGTCTCATAATAGTATTGACATTATTCGGATGATCTGATACATTCCGGGGTATGAAAAGCACGGATGCCAGACGATTGACTCACGACCAACTGACCGAGTTGCGGAGGCGAGGAGTGACCGCCGTCCAAGAAGGAGAATCGCCCGAGGATGTCGTCCGCGTTTTGGGCATCAGCCGGGCCACCATCTACGGCTGGCTGTCCCGTTACCGGCAGGGCGGCTGGGGACAGCTTGATGCCAAGAAACGAGGCGGACGGAAGCCCAAGCTTGACGGCCAAGCCTTGGCTTGGGTTTATAAAGTCGTCACCTTGGGAGATCCTCGCCAGCACAAGTTTGAATTCGCCCTGTGGACGAGCAACATGGTCCGGGTGTTGATCCGGAGGCAATGGGGCATCGCCTTGAGCCGGGCCTCGGTCTGCCGGTTGTTGAACCAACTTGGGCTGACGGCCCAGCGTCCGTTGTGGCGCGCCTATCAGCAGAACCCGGTGGTGGTGGAACGGTGGTTGAATGAACAGTACCCTGTTATTCGCCGGGAGGCCAAGCGTCTCCAGGCAGAAATCTGGTTTGGAGACGAGGCGGGGGTGCGGTCGGATGCTCATGCGGGGACGACTTGGGCGCCGCGGGGTCGAACGCCGATCGTGTCGAGTACAGGGGCACGATTCGGACTCAATCTGGTTTCGGCGGTGAACGGACAAGGTCTTTTCCGGTTTATGGGCGTCCAGGGACGAGTCAACGCAGGGGTGTTTATCGAGTTTTTGAAGCGGTTGTTGGTGAAGGCCGAACATCCGATCTTCTTAATCGTCGACGGGCACCCGACGCACAAGGCGAAAAAAGTCCGGAAGTTTGTGGCTCAGAACTCGAAGCGTCTGCGGCTGTATTTTTTGCCGCCGTACTCGCCAGAATTGAATCCGGATGAGCAGGTGTGGAACGACCTGAAAAACAACGGGATCGGACGAAAGGTGATTACTGGCCCCGGGCAGATGAAAAAGGATGTGTTGGCCCATCTGCGATCTCTTCAGAAATCTCCCTACCGAATCAAATCTTTTTTCCAATCCCCGACGACCTCCTATGCCGCCTGATGTCTATATAATAATGGGGCTTGTCCCAAGGTTACGTGATGGCATTTGACAAAGGTAAAAAGGAAGGGCTACAACCTTCAAGAACACTCTCAAACAATCTTGGAGGAGTAGCCCAATGGACGACCTCGAAATCAAGATCGCCATCACCTACAGGGTACCAAAAAACAATCTCACGCTCAATGGCCTGCTGCGTGGGCTCGAGCGCGACCGTGACGAGATCATGAGGAACCTCCTTGTCACGCTTTTCCAGGCCTTGGAGGAGAAGGCCAAAGAAGAATACAGCCGGAGCGGCTGCGTC
>JBAQGA010000047.1:0-4070 GCA_049287565.1 Candidatus Aminicenantales bacterium | reverse complement strand
GGTCACGGCCGGGATGAAAAACTATTTCGGCGCCATCCATAATCCCAACAAGTACCATGATACCCACTGCGATCCTTTCATCCCCGAGCTCTTCGACACCCCGATGGTCAAGAAGAAACATCGACTCTCGATCTTGGACGCTTTGCTCGTCCAATACCATCGCGGACCTGCCTTCCATTCTCAATGGGCGGAACCTTCCGGCCGGCTCGTCTTCAGCCTGGATCCGGTGGCCGCCGATACGGTGGGCTGGCGGTTGGTCGAACAGTTGCGTTCGAACAAAGGACTTCCAGCGCTTCAGGAGGAAGGCCGGGAGCCGGCCTATCTCAGGACGGCTGAACGAATGGGGCTCGGCCGCGCCGGCGTTAAGGACATCCAAATTATCGAGGATGAGGTATAATATCAGGTGGTGAAACGGCGAGGAGCATGAAACGACGGCAGTTCTGCCAATCCCTGGCGGGAACAGGGTTTCTTTTGGGAACGGGCGCAGCCCAAGCCATGGGGCGCCTTCTGGCTTTCCAGGACGTCGCCAATATCTCCCACGTCGAAGCCCGCTATTACAAGAAACATCCAGACCGGGAGATCGAATGTCTCCTCTGCCCCCGCCAATGCAAGCTGGGAGACAAGGAGCGCGGCTACTGCGGCGTCAGGGAAAACGACGGTGGAACCTACTACACGCTCGTCTACGGCAAAGCTTGCTCGGCCAATGTGGATCCGATCGAGAAGAAACCGTTCTTTCATTTTTTACCGGGCAGTGATGCTTTTTCGATCGCCACGGCAGGCTGCAATATGAACTGCAAATTCTGTCAGAACTGGCAGATTTCCCAGGTCCGTCCCGAGCAGGTGCCGCATTTCGACCTGCCTCCCGAAGGGGTGGCTGAGGCGGCTTTGAAATACCGATGCGCCTCCATCGCTTACACCTATACCGAGCCCGTCATTTTTTTCGAATACATGTACGATTCTTCGGTGGCGGCGAGCCGGAAAGGATTAAAGAACTGCGTAGTGACGGGCGGTTATATCCGGCCGGAGCCGCTGCAGGATCTTCTCCAGGTCGTCGATGCGGTCAAGATCGACCTCAAAGCCTTCCGTCAGGATTTTTACAGCGCCTACGTCCGTGGTGAACTCCAACCCGTGCTCGACGCCATCCGGGCAGTGCATAAGAGCAAGGTCTGGCTCGAGATCGTCTACCTCGTCATCCCGACGCTCAATGACGGCATCGAGGATATCCGGAGGATGTGCCGCTGGATGGCCGAGGAGATCGGGCCCGATGTTCCTCTCCATTTCACCCGCTTCCATCCCATGTACCTGATGAAGAATCTCCCACCCACTCCTCTCTCGACACTCGAGGCTCTGCGGGATGCGGCCATCCGGGAAGGGCTCCATTACGTCTACATCGGTAATGTCCCCGGACACAGGGCTGAAAATACAGATTGCCCTCGCTGCGGGAAGACGATCATCGAGCGCTTCGGCCTCCAGGTCAAAAATATCCACCTGGAAAAGGGGGCCTGCAAGTTCTGCCGCAATCCCATTCCCGGAATCTGGGCTTGAAAAAAGGCCTCCCTGCTTTTTCCCTCGGCCTGCTGGCGACTTCTCTCCAGGTCCTTCTGCTCCGGGAATTCTCCGCCTATTTCTACGGGAACGAGCTGACCTTCGGTATTGTCCTGGCCTCCTGGCTCCTCTGGGGCGGGCTGGGAAGCCTGGCGGCGGGAAAGAGGAAATCATTCCCCAACCTGACCTTGATCTATTTTCTCGTTATTTTCATCCTCCCATTCGCGTTCGTCGCAGTTAGGTTCTCGCGTTTCCTGTTCCAACTGCTGCCTGGCGAAATCGTGGGCTGGCTCCCGGTCATCTTGCTGTCTCTCGGGGTCTGTGCCTTGATCGGCTTCCCCCTCGGCGCCCTCTTCGTAGTCAACGCCTGCCGCCTGGGCGGCGATATCAAGCGGGTCTATATCTGGGAATCGTTGGGGGCCGTGGCGGCGGGCCCGACCGTCCATTTCCTGCTGGTCCTTTTTGCCGCCTCTTGGATCGCGGCCGCAGCGATCGGCGGAGTGATCGCGGTCATGGTCTATTGGTCGGATGAGCGCAGGCCTTCCCTGCCCTGGGCCATAGGTTTGCTGGCCGTCCTGGCCGGATTCGCTTTGGCCGACAGGCCGACACAAAGAGCCTATTGGAGGCCTTTCCGGCTCATCGCCGTCCGCGATTCCCGCTATGGCAAGCTGCAGATCGTCAAGACTCAAGAACAGTCCACCCTGTACAGCAATAATTCACCCGTCTACTCCATCCCCGATACCGCCACGGCCGAGGAGTCGGTGCATTTTGCCCTTCTCCAGAATCCAGAGGCCCGCAGAACACTTCTCATCGGAGGGGGAGCCAGCCAAGCTCTTGATGAGCTCCTCAAGTATCCCAATGTGCGGGTTGATTGCGTCGAACTCGATCCGGAGATCATCCGGATGTCCCGTCGCTTTCTGGAGGACGAGAGAATCGAAACCCTAGGTTCGGAGCGGGTCCGAATCATTTTCCAGGATGGGCGGGCCTTTTTGAAGAATTCCAGCGACGATTATGAGATTATCATCCTCAATCTGCCGGAGCCGGCCAACGCCCAAATCAACAGGTTCTACACCCAGGAATTTTTCCTTCTGGCCAAGAATCATCTTCGACACGGCGGAATTTTTTCTTTTTCGGTTCCCTCCTCGGAGAACGTCATCGGCCCCGATCTTCAGCAATTTCTTTCCTCATTATATTACACGCTGACAAGCGTTTTTCACGAGGTCAAGGTTGTTCCCGGCGACCGCAACATCTTCCTGGCCTCCACGAACCCTCTCACCATCGATCCCGCTGAGCTCGGCCGCCGAATCGCTGCCCTGAAGCTGCCCACTCGGCACCTCGAGCCTCGGTCGCTCGAATCCCGTCTTCACCCCCTGCGCATCGAATACCTTGACAAAAAGCTCGCCTCCGGCCTCCACCGGATCAACTCGGACTTGGCTCCGGTCAGCTTCTTCTTGCAGGCTTCCCATTGGAGCACCCAATTCCGGGGGCCGGAAGTCCGGATCATGCGGTTCTTGTCAAGACTTCCCCTGTTCTGGCTCCTAGGATTTCCCCTCCTCCTTTTCTCCATCTTCCTCGTCGTCCTCTGGGCAAGGAAAAAAGAGACGAGTTTCAGCCTGATACCCCTAGCTGTTATGGGCCTGACCACGATCGTGGCCGAAATCATCGTGCTCATCTGGTTCCAGGCACTCTATGGCTATCTTTATGGGCGCGTGGCTTTGTTGCTCTCCACGTTCATGCTCGGACTCTTTCTGGGAGCCTCCTTCCGCACCCGGGAAAAGGACATTGCCTTCGGCCGGCTGGCGGCCATCCAAGCTTCTTTTCTAGCCCTTTTGGGCGCGTTTCGGGTCTTTATCCCTGCCCACCCGCCCGAATTCCTTGCCTTCCTCATCTTGCTTCTTTTCGGCCTCCTGGGTGGCCGTCTTTTCATCGTCTCTAACCAGCTCTATCTTCGCGCCAGAGCCGACTACGGCCGCGGCTATGGCCTCGACCTCATCGGGTCTTTCATCGGAGCCCTGGTGACATCATCGCTGCTCATCCCCCTGGCGGGCCTTGGCCGCGTCATCGAATCCGTGATCGTCCTCAATGCGCTCTGTTTTCTCTTTTTGCTCGCCCGGCCTAAAAAAGCTCCGCTCTCCGGTTGACTTCACCGGCCCGCTGTGCTAAAAAAATAGACTTTTTTATGAGCGCATATCATCTTCCCCGCCAAAAAGAGAATCTTGTGCTGGTTAACGCCTTCCTGACGAACAGCTTGGTCCTGCGGGGGCTGATCGATTATCTTGGCCGTTTCTTCCGCGTCTATTTCATCGATCTCCCTGGCTTCATCAGGGACGTCCCGCCTCTCACCGAGGTCTCTCTCGGTAATTACGCGAAGTACGTCCAGCGCCGGCTCGATGACCTCGGACTCGACAGCTATCTCCTGGGCGGCATATCCTTCGGGTTTGCCGTCATCACTCATCTTCCCCCCGATGAGCACTGCCGGGGCGTCGTGGCTATCACGCCCTTTCTCAGCGCCCGCTGGCTGAACC
>JBAQGA010000046.1:0-14214 GCA_049287565.1 Candidatus Aminicenantales bacterium | reverse complement strand
GGCCAAAAGAATCCAGAGCGGCGACGACAAATAGCCGGCGACATAGGTGGGACTGAGGAAAATGCCGGAGCCGATGCAGGCGCCAATAGCCACCATGCTCAACCCGAACACACCCAGGTTTCCTTCGAGTTTTGCCACCGCTGAGTTTTTGGATTTCATTCAGTCAAGAGACCGGCGCGCTTTCCGCCGAATAGACGACTTTTCCCTCGAGGACCGTCAGCACCACCCTGACACTATGGATCTCTTCCGGTGGGATCTTGAAAAGATTCCGGTCGAGGACGACGAGGTCGGCGGCTTTGCCGGGTTCGAGCGAACCCCGGGTCTCCTCCTCAAAACTCAGAAAAGCACCGTTGGCCGTGTATGCGGCAACGGCCGTGGGAAGGTCAATGAGCTCCTGGGGAAGCCAGGCCGGACCGGGCGGATCCGCCGGGTCACGCCGCGTCACCGCCACCTGTATGGCATCGAGAGGGTTGAGCGACGACACCGACCAGTCGCTTCCGCCAGCGTAGATTCCGCCGCTCCGGACGACACTCCCGATGGGATAAAGCCGGGCCGATCGCTCGGGACCGAGGATGGGCTCGGTGAGCTGGGTGATATAGGTGTCGGGATAGGCCCAAAGAGCCTGGAAATTGGCCACGACTCCGAGCCCGCCAAATCGCGGGATGTCCGCCGGGTCGATGAGTTCCAGATGACAGATGTGATGCCGGGCATCGCGCGGACCATTGGCTCCGCTAGCGGCTTCAAAAGCGTCGAGGGCCATCCGGACAGCCCGGTCACCGATGGCGTGGACGTGAATCTGGAACCCGGCCTTGTCGAGGGCGACGGCCAGGCGGTTGAATTCCTCGTTTTCCAGGATCGGTCTTCCGGGGTCGCCGGGGCGGTCGAGGTAGGGTTCGAGAAGAGCCGCAGTATGGGATTCGATGACGCCGTCGGCGAAGATCTTGGCATCCGTCGCCTTCAGGATTCGGCCGCGATACCGCTCCCGCTTTTGGACCAATTCATCGACCTGAGCGGGGCCTTTTTCGGGGTCGACATAAATCGAAGCCAGAACCCGGACACTCAGGTCACCGCTCCGGTCAAACGCCGCGTAAGCATCAAGGATCTGGTCGTCGGCGCTCGCTTCGATGATAGAGGTGATGCCGAACCGGTTGGCCAGGGCCAGCCCGGCCCTCAGCCCATTCAGATACTCTTCCGCCGTGGGCTCGGGGATGAGCCGGCTAACGATCCCCATGGCCGCCTCCCGCAGCGTCCCCGACGGCTCATTCGTCCCCGGCTTTCGCTCGATGTGACCATCCTCTGGGTCAGGCGTTTTTTCCGTGATACCGGCCAGCTCGAGAGCGCGGGAGTTCACCCAGGCTGAGTGGCCGTCGGCCGCGGAAAGAAAGGCCGGCCGGTCGGAGACGATGGCGTCAAGCTCCTCTTTTGACGGATTCGCTTCCGGGAAAACGGGGAGCGCCCAGCCTCCGCCCGTGATCCAATCTTTTTCCGGATTCTCCGCCGCGTAGGCGCGGATCCGGGCGAGGATCTGCTCTTTTGTCTGCAGGTCGTTGAGGTCGCAGAGGGCGAGTTCCATGCCGCCCGAAATCAGGTGGACGTGCGAGTCCTGGAACCCCGGCAGGACCATCTTCCCGGCGAGGTCGAGGACCTTCGTCCCTTCTGCCCTGTATTTCTCCGCTTCCGAACTCGCCCCGACGAACACGATCTTCCCGCCCGCGATGGCGACCGCTTCCGCCCATGGCCGGGAACTGTCGAGAGTGTAAACCGCCGCGTTTTTCAGGATAACCTCAGCGGCGGGCTGTTCCCGGTCCCTTCGGCAAGCATTGACCGAGAACAGAAGAAAAATCGCGAATCCCGTGAGTGCGGCTCGGCAAAACCGCTGACGAATAGCACGCATCCTTTTATTTTGCATGGGCGAATTATATGCTCAGTCGGCTTTCCCCACAACATCTCGCTTGAGCCGTTTGTCTCATTCCAGGAACAGCCGCGCCCCCCAGCCGCACTCGGCGGCGAAGGTCATGCACCTTGCGAACATTTCATAGTCGAAATCCGGACACCGGATCCCTCTTCGTTCGAGGATCGGCCCGGCTCTTTTCGTCTCGAAGATCCTCCGGTCTTTCATGTAGGGTCCATAGGCCTCAAGATAACTGGCGAAAACCATTTCTAAGGGATTACGTGGTCGCTCCGCCAGTTCTTCGGCTGGACGCGCTTCAATCCCCCGGATGCGGAAAAGGACCTGGGCCCACTCGATGATGTCTTCGATCCTGGTCAGACGCTCGTTGGTGACATGGAATATACCGTTTCCCCCGTCGTCCTCCCGGATCGCCGCAAAAGCGTCGACGAAAAAATCAACAGGGATGAGATTGACGCCGCTTGCCTCCTCGACCCCGATCCGGATGGACATGACCATCCAGCCGTCTCCGTCCAGATGAACGGCCAGCTCGGCCGCCCTCCGCCCGCCGCGCTCCCGGATGTCCGTCTCGCAAAGATTCTTAAGAAAAAGGACCGTCCGCACGGGGTAGTAGAGAGCGTTGAAGAGAAGGCTGCGGCCGGTCCGGGAGTGACCGAAGACGATTGAAGGCCGATAGATTGACAGGCGGATTCCGGATTTGGAGCATCGCTCCCAGGCGAGCCGCTCGGCCCGGCATTTCGTCTCTTCATAGACGTTGGTGAAAACGGATGGATGCGAAAGCTCCTCCGGGCAGGGCCCGGCCTGGACCCCGGCCACGTAGGCCGTGCTGACCAGGTGGAAGCGGGCACATCCGTTCTGTTCGGCCAGATCAAGGATATGGCTGAGACCGGTAACATTGGCGGTCTCGACCTCGGCCCGTTTTCTCTCGGCGAACGAGGTGTTCGAGGCGCAGTGGACGATCTCGTCCACCTCTTGGAGCAGCGCCGCCGCGTCCGGGGCCAGGCCAAGATCGGAGCGTTCTATCCGGCCCTCGATCACCCGGACCTTTTCCTTCCGGCCGGGCTTGACCCCATGCCAGTCAAGAAGACGGTCGACGCGCTTCTCGGCCGGAACCCCCTTTTTGGATCGGGCAACAAGAATGACCTCATTCCCCTGCCCGATGAGCCGGGCGGCGATATGACTCCCCAAAAATCCGGTGCCTCCGGTGAGCAAGATCATCGGTAGAGAAAATTCTCCTTGCGGGAACAGCCCTGGGAAAAGACGTATTTGAGAAATGTCACTCCCTTGGTCCGCTCCGCCAGTCTGTCGAGCCAGGGCCCGATCTCGACCATCGCCCGGCCGATCTTCTCCCGTTCCGCCGGGTCGGTGTGGTCGATATAGTAGTCGTATTCCAGGATCGCCCGCTTTCCCAAGTCCAGGGGCGTCAGGAACCCAAAGTCGTGGTCTAAGTCATGGTCCGTGGCGATCCTGGCGAACTCGGCGTTGATGTGGTTGATGACATCGTGCTTGTCGATCGGAACGTAGACGAGGAAGGCGAACATATGCTTGTTCCGGGACATGCGTGAGCTCAGGACCCGGAACATATTGAGCCAGGCCATATCCGTCAGCCGCGGCCGGGCATATAGCTCGACATAAGATTCCCGGAGGTCCTCCTCTATAGCACCGGCGATCGTCTGCGCCGACGGCCTGAGGACCGTCTCGATCAGAGGCCTTATCTCCGGGCGGCAGATGAACTCATAGGGAGGCCGGCCCGCCTCAAATCCCTTGACCAGTTCCAGCCATTCCCTGTCCAGGAGCCGGGGGAGGCCGAGCACCAGGGCCCGCCACAGGTCGCTGTCGATAACCGGGCCGGCCATCTTGCGGATGGAGTCCCGGGCGAAGCGGTCTCCGATTGCGAAGACGACATAGCGGATCCCCAGGGTCTCGGGAAGGACTTCCTTCAGCCGGTCGGTCAGGGCTTTGGAGGGCGACATGAAGGAGGCGATGTAGTGGATGCCGAGGACGGCGACGGCCAGTCCGATGCGGCGGCGGCCCAACTCACGGACGAAGCTCACGGCCTCATCGAAATCCCAGAAAGGGACGAGCAGCCCGTCCTCGTCCTCGCTGGTCGGCTGGAGCTTGACCAGTGCTTCCGTGCAAATCCCGGGCGCGGGGATGACGGCGTTCTCGAAGGCAAAGACGTTGGGCGACTTCTTATCGTTGAGACGGAATATGTTTCCCGCCGCATCGACGAATTCCATGTCGATGAACCCATCGGCCGCGGTGCCGTAGACGTTCGACCAGGTGGAAAACGTCCCGGTGCAAACGATGTTGCCGCAGACCGTGGCCGCCGGCTCGGCGGTGTTGACCCGGAGACCCTGCCGGGAAACTTCTTGCTGAAGCTCGAAGGAGGTGACGCCGGGCCCGACGGCGGCGCTCCAGTTGTCCTCATCGACGGCGATGCGTCTCATCCGCTGCATATCGAAGACGATGCCATCGCT
This sequence comes from Candidatus Aminicenantales bacterium, assembly GCA_049287565.1. Lineage (GTDB taxonomy): Bacteria > Acidobacteriota > Aminicenantia > Aminicenantales > UBA8522 > UBA8522. Next base: position 9,825 of record JBAQGA010000046.1, on the reverse strand, counting down.
GAAGACGAAGCCGAAGACGCTGCCGCCGTTCCCCCGCACGACATAAGGCAGGCCGAGCTCGTTGGCCAGTCGGACCACGGCCGCGACTTCCTCCCGACTGCCCGGCAGGACGACATAGCGCGGCATCTTCATATTCGCCAGGGGGAAAGGGTCGTTCGCATAGGTGATGAGCACCGCCGGGTCGTTGGTCGCCCATTCGGCACCGACGATCTCCCGGAGGCGGCGGAGGGCTTCATCAGCCTCGATCACCTCCGGCTTTCCTCCAGCTTTCAGGTAATTATCGACCCGGTCCTTGAGCGCCTTCATGACCTGGAGCGGCCGCAGGCCGGTGACGAAATGGCACTGAAGCTCACAGACGCCGCAGAGCGTGCAGGTCTCGGCGATGTCGACGAGCCCTGCGGTGACCGGGATGAGATTTGCAGCCAGGGCCGCGTAAAGATCCATCCGTCCCTGGGGATAGTAGCTCACATAATGGTATCTCTTTCCCGGGGGACAAAGCCCTGTTCCCAGGTAATCGATTTTGCACATGGCGTAGTGCCTGCACTGGGCGGCCGTTTTTAAAACTTGGTCATCGGTCTTGGCCATTTTAAGCCTCCTGACTCCAAACCCCATTTTTCCGGGCCGTATATAAGGTGGCCAAGCCCAGGGAAAGCATCCGGAGACGGACATCCCGGAAGCCGGCTCCGCGGATGAGTTCGGCGACCTTCTCAGAGGGCGGAAAGACTCGGATGGATTCGGCGAGATAACGGAACGGCGCGTCCGTTCCACAGATGATCCTGGCCACGAAGGGCATGACCCGGAAGGAATAAAAATGATAGAGGACTTTTAGAAAGCGCCGCGCCGGCATGGAGAACTCCAACATCACGACCCTTCCGGTGGGTTTGAGCACGCGGTGGATTTCCCTGAGGCCGAGCTCGGTGTGAACAAAATTGCGCAAGCCAAAGCCCAAGGTCACGGCGTCAAAGCTCTCATCCAAGAATGAGATGGACTCTGCATCTCCCTGGATACAGCGGATGATCCGGCCGTGAGGCGACCTCTCTATCTTGCGGCGGCCCGCCTCCATCATCCTCCGGTTGAAGTCATAGATGATCACCCGGCCGCGATCGCCCGCCCGCGCTGCCGCCCGCAGAGCGAAATCGCCCGTGCCGCCGCAGAGGTCGAGGATACGCTCTCCTGCCTTTAGGTTCAGGCAAGCGATCCCCTTTTTCCGCCAGCGCGCGTCCAGGCCGGCGCTGAGGACGGCGTCGGCCAGGTCATAGGTCGTAGCGATGGGATCGAACTGGGCCCGGACGAGCCGCCTCTTTTCCTCGGGCGAGACCTCGCGGAAACCGAAGGGAACCTTGTCCGGCGCCATCGCCCTATCTTATGCATTTCATCATCGGGAGACAACCTTGAAATCGCCGCTGCAACGTTTTTATCCCTCCTGATGTTCTTATCAATAGAAAAGGCGGAGGATTTTATGGTCATGAAAAGGAAAACACCTCTTTCTCTTGCCCTGGGGTTTCTTTTTCTCCCATTGCCGTCACATAGCATATCCTCTGAGGTAGCAAAGCTGTCTCCCCTTCCCGAACAGATTTCCCGTTATTATGACCGCTACAGTTTTGTGAGCTCGTTCAGCACAAAGCAGGAGAGAAGCAAACTTATGGCTTGTCTCAAAGGACAAGAACTCCCCGGTCAACCCGGCTACACTCGGTTGAAAAAAATCCTGGACCTGATGAGAGAACTCCAGGTCCAGGTCCAATCCATCGACCCGAAGATGGTCGTCCCCCCTCTTCCTGTTGTCTATATCGACTACTCGGGCGTCGTCGAGGTCAAAAGCGTCTCGGTCTCGGATGACAAGGCGACGGTCCATATCACCATCCACGGCCTTGAGCCGGAAGCGAGCACTTGGCTCATCTCCCAATATGACCAGTCCGGCGGTGACGAGGAGAAGCTCCCCTCCCCCGAGAAAAGGCTCGAGCTGGCCAAGGCATCGACGTTCCGGAGGGCCGAGATTCACATCTGGATTAAGATTAAAAACGAATGGAAGAAGAGCGAGGCGAACCTCATCCTGCTAAAAAATTAGGCCCGTCCATTTTTCATTCCGGTTGATTTCCACCCGCCTTCCGGCCATAATGGCACGAAGGAAAAACCGACATCCATGGAGAACGCGCCTCGATCGGCTTCTTCCCTCGACAAGTCCAGGCTCGAACTGCCGCGCGTCCTCGGGCTCGGGGACATGGTGGCGATCGTCGTCGGCGGCGTCATCGGCTCGGGGATTTTCCTCGTCCCAGCGGATATCGCGCGGGCCGTCGGGGCACCGCTTCTCATCTTCGCCGTCTGGATCGCCGGGGGCCTGCTCAGCTACTTCGGGGCCCTCTCCTTCGCCGAACTGAGCGCGGCCATGCCCGAGGCCGGCGGGAGCTACAACTTCCTCCGCGAATCCTACGGGCCGCTGCCGGCCTTTCTCTTCGGTTGGACGCTCTTCCTGGTCATCGATTCAGGGGCCATCGCCACCCTGGCCGTCGCTTTTTCATCCAACTATCTTCCCTATTTCTTCAATATCTCGCCTCTCGGCCAGAAGCTCGTCGCCGTCGTTTTCCTTCTTTTCCTCGTCGCCGTCAATTATGTCGGCGCCCGCTGGGGAGCCAACCTGCAAAACGTCCTCACCATCATCAAGTTCGGCGCCCTGGTGGCCATCTGCGGCACTGTCTTCCTTTTCGCCAAGGGGAGTCCCTCCCACTTCCTCGAGCCGGCGCCGTCGCCGCTCTCGCGCGGGTTTTTCGGCAGCTTCGGCATCGCCCTGGTCGCCTCGCTCTGGGCTTACAAAGGGTGGGATTCCGCGGCCTACAGCGCCGGCGAGGTCAAGCGCCCCGGCCGGAATCTTCCCCTGGGCCTCCTTATCGGCACGCTGATCGTGATCGGCATATACATCATCACCAACCTCGCCTATCTCTACGCCCTGCCGGCGGGCGAGATCGCCAACTCACCGCGCATCGCCAGCGACATCATGAGAACGATCGTCGGCCCGGTCGGAGGGGCGATCATCGCCATCATCATCCTCTTCTCCATCACCGGGGCCGCCAACCAGAACTTCCTCTGCTCGCCGCGGGTTTATTTCGCCATGGCCCGGGACGGCCTCTTCTTTCGGAGGATCGCCGACGCCCATCCCCGGTTCCTGACGCCTCATTTCTCCATCATCGCCCTCGGTCTCTGGAGCCTGGTCCTGACGCTTCTTCTCGAAACCTTTCAAGCCCTCTTCACCTACGTTATCTTCGGCCAGTGGCTCTTCTTCGGACTGACCGTGGCGGCGGTCTTCGTCCTTCGGAAAAAGCGTCCGGATCTCCCCCGACCATACAAAACCTGGGGCTACCCGGTGACACCGATCATCTTCATCCTGTCCGCCCTTTTCATCTCGTTCAACAGCCTCGTCCAGCAGCCCAAGGAATCCTTGTTCGGCCTGCTGATCATCTTCCTGGGCCTACCGGCCTACTTCTATTGGAAAAGGAAGTCCCGATGAATCCGGACCGTATCATCGAGATGGCCAGTGCTTTCTACGAGTCGAGCGTCTTGTTCGCCGCCTCCGACCTGGGTGTCTTCGGAAAGGTGGCGGAGCTCGGCGAAGCCGGCGCGGAGGCCGTCGCCGCGGCCTGCGGCCTCGACCGCCGGGGAGCCCGGCTGCTTCTTGATGCCTGTGTCGCTCTCGGACTTCTGCTCAAAACCGGGGACCGCTACCGCAACAGCCCTGAGGCGGCTGCGTTCCTCGTCCCCGGCTCGCCGGGAGACCTGAGCGGGGCCATCCGCTACAACCGCGACGTCTACGGCGCCTGGGGAAAACTTAAGGAAATGGTCCGGACCGGAAAGCCGGTCGAACGTCCGGAGCTCCACCTGGGCGAGGACCCGGAACGCACCCGCACTTTTGTCCTGGCCATGCACAGCCGGGCGCTGGGGATCGGCGGGGCCGTCGTACCGCTTCTCGACTTGGCCGGACGGAAGAAACTCCTGGACGTCGGGGGTGGACCAGGGACGTATTCGACGCTCATCGCCCAGGCTTTTCCCGGGATCGAATGCACTGTGCTCGACCTTCCCGAGGTCGTCCGGGTGGCCGCCGATTTGATCCTCCAGGCGGGAGCGCAGGACCGCGTGAAAACGCTGAGCGGCGACTACCACGAGACCGCATTTCCCGGCGGCCAGGACGCCGTCATCTTCTTCGGCGTCCTCCATCAAGAGAGTCCGGAAGCCATACTCACTCTCGTCTCCCGGACCTATCAGGCTATGGCTCCGGGCGGCGCGCTCTATGTCCTCGACATGATGACGGATGTCAGTCACACCCGGCCGAAGTTCTCAGCGCTTTTCGGCCTGAACATGGCGCTGACGACTCCTCACGGCTGGGTGTTCTCACAAGACGAACTCAAGGGGTGGCTCTTGGAAGCTGGGTTCACCGATTTCCTCTGCCGCCCCCTGCCCCCGCCGATGCCGCACTGGCTGGCCTCGGCCAAAAAAGCATGAGCAAATGAATTTGTTTAGCAAAGAATTGGGGACAGTATATCATTTTCCGAATTTTGAGGCCCAAAATGATGAGGCCGTTCATTTTCCTATTCTCTAGAAAAACCGTTAGTCCTCTCGGATCTTCTCAGCGCTTTGTCGCTGCCGGGTAGTTTTTGATCGCGGTGGCCAATCTCTCCACTCCCTTGACGATCTGGTCCTGAGTGGGATAGGAGAAATTGATCCTCATCGTGTTATGGCGGCGGGCGTTTTCCGGATAAAAAACCTCACCGGGAACGAACGCCACTTTCTCCTCGATGGCCCGATAGAAAAGTTCGTTCGTGTTGATCTCCTCGGGCGTTGTGATCCATAGAAAGAGCCCGCCTTCAGGCCGCGTCCAGCTGACGCCCAGGCTTTCTGGAAAATGGTCGTGCATCGCCCCCAGAAAAAACTTGAGCTTCTCAGAATAGTATTGCCTGGCCATCCGGAAATGGGCATCCAGGTCATACTCCCTGAGGAAAGTCGTGCAAATATCCTGGTTGAGCTTGGGAGTGTTGAGGATATTGGCGCTCTTGATGAAATGGAATTTTTTGATGACCTCGGGCGGCCCGATGTTGAACCCGACCCGGAGGCCGGGGCAGAGGATCTTGGAGAAGGTATAAACGCCGATCACGTTCCCTTCGTTATCATCCAGGGAATAGATCGAGGGGATCCGTTCCCCTTTGTACCGCAGATCCCGGTAAGGACTGTCCTCGACGATCGGAAGGTGGAATTTCTTCCCCAAAGCGAGAAGGGCGAGTCTTTTTTCCAAGCTCATGGTGATGCCGGATGGGTTCTGAAAGTCCGGGACGACGTAGATGAATTTCGGTTGCTTTCCTTCCTTCAAAAGATCCTCGATCCCGGCCTCCATGGCCTCGACATTCGATCCGTCTTCCTCAATCTCCAGGGCCAGGTACCCGGCATCCTCGAGCTCGAAGGCCGCCAAAGCTCCTCCAAAGGTCGGAAGGTCGGTCACGATGATGTCCTGGGGGCTGAGGAAAAGCCTCCCGACGAGGTCAAGGCCGTGCTGCCCGGAAGTGGTAATGACGATGTTGTCCGGGCCGAGACGGATGTCGTCTTTCTTGAGGTAGCCGACGATCGCCTCGATCAGCGCTTTTTCTCCCGGGATGGAGGAATACTGAAGGGATTCCTTCCAGTCTTCTCGCAGCGATTTTTCGGCCGCTCTCCGGATGAGCTCAAGGGGAAAAACATCCGAGCTGGGCAATCCGCCGGCAAAAGAGATGATCTCGGGATCATCCAGGAATCTCAGCATTTTGCCGATGGTATACCCCTCGAACCTCTTCATGATCGGACTAAACAATGATTCCATCTGGATCCTCGTTTTTGGTGGAATATATGGTTTCTCCATCTGGCTATAAATTTCAGGCTTTTGGCTTATACCGGGCGGGATCGTCAAAGACATCGATGACCTTCACTCTCGAGGGGAAAGTCGCCGAATGAATAACCCCGGCCGGGATGAAATACCGATCCCCTTTCCCATAGAGTTTGGTCTGCCCGCCGATCGTGAGCGAGATCTTGCCTTTGATCATGATACCCCATTGAGCGCAGTGGGAATGCGGAGGAATCCGGGTCCCCGCTTCGATCTCAAAAAAGACCACCTGCTGCCGCTCTCCCTGAAGCAGCCAGCCGCGGACGCCCGGAATGGGAACGTCGATCTCGGGGAGGTTCCTGATCATCTCCGGATACAGGGGATCATCCCGTTTTTCCGTCATCTTTTTCATCGGCTTTTCGCACCCTCAGTATAAGCTTTTGATGTATCCCCCATCCACTTGGAGGACGATCCCGGTGATATAGGAGGCCGCCTCCGAGGCCAGAAAAGCCGCGGCCGAGGCGACCTCTTCCGGCTTCGCCAACCTCCCCAGGGGAATCGTCTTCTCCAGAAGGTTGTAAAAGTCCCGCGGACTGCCCAGCCCCTTTTCAGCGAAGGCGCCGGCCAGCCCTTCCACCCGCTCCGTTTGGGTATATCCGGGACAGATGGAGTTCACCGTGATACCAAAAGCCGCCAATTGGTTGGACAGGGATTTGGTCAGACCCAGGACGCCGGCCCTGGCCGTATTGGAGAGGATCAGGTTGTCGATCGGCTGCTTGGCCGAGACGGAAGTCAAGGCGACGATCCGTCCCCAATTCCGTTTTTTCATCAGGGGGATCACCTCATAGCAGAGACGGACCGTGCTCAAGAGGTTTAACTCCAGGGCTTTTTGATAATCCTCCGGAGTGAAATCGTCGAACAGGCCGGAGGGCGGGCCCCCGGCGTTGCAGACCAGGATATCGACGGAACCGAACTCATCCACGGTGAACCGAACCAGCTCCCGGATATTGTCCCGGTCCGTGACATCGGCTGAAAAAGCCATGACTTCTCCGCCTGTTTCCTTGGCGATGGTGTCTCTGGCCTGGAGAAGCCGGGCTCTGTCCCTGGCGCAGATCATGACCTTCACGCCCTCAAGGCAAAGGGCGGCGGCGACGGCCTTTCCCAGCCCTCGGCTGGAAGCGGTCACTAAGGCCACCCTGTTCTTGATCCCCAGGTCCATCGGATCCCCGACTCAATCGCGGCTGGAGATCTTGGCGAAAACGGCCCGATGACCCCGGCGCATGATTTCCTTGGCGTCCTTGTCGCAGCGGAGGCACTTATGGAAGATGACATCGCCGATGAGTTCGGCCTTGGCGTTTCTCTCCTCGTCCGCTAGAAAATAGGCCTCCATCGTGTCATAGGGACGAGATTCCCCATCGCTCTCATATTTAACCGTGATGTTGCAGCCGGCATCGAGCACTTTATAAGCGTTTTCGGTCCAGTCGAAATCAGCCCGTCCCAGATCGGGGTTGATCCTCAGGTGGGCGGCCAAGGAGATAGAGGGAAGACCGGATTCCTGGATCTCCCGGGCGCACTGCACGAAGGTTTCCACGGTGGCGGCGTTGCCGATGTTGATCTCGTAGATGGGGGATGTCCCGTCATCCCGGAGGTACTCCTTGATGATATTCAGCAACATCCTGAGCTGGATGACGTTCTGGGTGGAAAGGAGCATCGATATTTTGAAGGAGAGATTCGGGATTTCCCGGGCATAGAAGCAGGCGGCGACAATCGTCGACCAGCTGGGATTGAGGAAGAAATCGGCTCCCGTTTCCAGGGCTGCTCTGGTTATTCCATCAAGATAAACGAGATGGTTGTTATTCCCAACCTCGACGCCGCCCAGATTACCGAAAGCCGTCCCCATGTTCTTGAGGCTGATCTGGCTCAGGCCGTTTCCCAGGTCTTTTCTTTCAAACCTTTCGCCGCTGACTTTCTCCACCCGCGCGAAGCGCTCCTCGGGAAGGGGGGTCCCGATGAGGTTGGCGGAGCAGAATTTGCTGGCGCCCAGGATGTTTTCGGCCATGGCCAGGGTGGTGAGGAGGTCGCCGCCATAGACGTAGTGTTCCGTCATGGGCACAACTGAGATCATCTCGGCGGGGAAGAGCACGTCCCCGTTCTCACTGACCCGTCTGATGCAATCGAAGGTGGGGCGGGCCCCTTGAAAACCCGAAACCTGAGCTGTGCAAACGCCCTTCTTGGTCCGGCGAATCCCGTTCTTGGCTACAAAATCCTCGAGCTTGGCGAAATGCTTGGTGTAGCCTTCGGCCTTTTCCAGCATTTCCCCCCAGCCTTTTTCGGCGGCGATTTTTTTTCTGGCTTTATAACTTCTCAGCGACTCGATCTGCCTGGAGATTTCTTTGCCCCCGCCGTAGGAATTTCTCAGGGCCTCCATGGCCTTCAGGTCTTCGGGGGATAAAAGATTGAAGTGCATGTCTTTCTCCTTTGTTAAATGAAGCCGTCAGCCGGCTGAGCAAGCATTCCTGCTCCCGTTTTCTCTCTCCCCGTCGGCCGGATGATAAATCACAAAATGAAGGGATGTCAAGGTGATGTGGGCTCCATAACGATCAAAGTGGTGGCTTTCGGTGCATTATCAATCGGAAAAATACCATGTTTTTTTTTGGCCAATTTTTCTAATTCTCCCCATATGGAATCATAAAAAGATGACAGAAATCACCACACTAATCGTCCTAGAGCCTGCACTCGCTTGACAATAAGAAAATCCTGCCCTAGCATTCGATAGAGGAGCACTGATATTTGTACACACAAGCGATGGTGAATATATGGAAGCATGCAGCTTGGATATGTTCCACTTCTACAGGGGAGGATTAGCTCCAATCTGAAATAATGTTCTCTCTCATTAAAGCGAAGCCGTCCGGTGCTTAAGCCATGAGGAGCGGCATGAGATCCCGATTGAACGGCGAGAACAAGATCCCGAAAGCGACCGGAGTCATCATCCTGGCGTTTTTCGGCTTGACGCTCCTGGTGTTCGGTCCAGGCACGGTTTATCTGACTAACGCGAATGAATTTTGCAATCGCTATTGGGATTTGTTTGTCGTGGGGGTCCTCCTCGCAGCGGCCATTTCTTTATGCCTCGCTGTCCTGCTCCTCGGCCTGAAAACCCTGGGAGCGACTGTCTATGAGAAAGGACTGGCCCTGATTTTCGCGATCGGCGTCCTGATGTGGTTCCAGGGGAATGTCCTGCTATGGGACTATGGGCCTTTGGACGGAAGGGATATTGCCTGGTCGACGATGACCCGTCGCGGCTATATCGACGGCGCCATCTGGCTCGGAGTGCTGACGGCGGCTGCCGTCCTCTCTCGCATCATCGTCAGGAACGCTCGGAAGGCCTGCCTGTTCTTGCTCCTCATTCAGTTGGGCTATGGAGTGGTCTTGTATTCGCGCCATCCTAAGACCGCCCATTTCAAAAGATTTTCGATTGCCGCCGCCGACGAGTTCCATTTTTCCAAGCACCGGAACGTGATCATTCTTCTTCTTGACTCATTTCAGACGGACATTTTTGACGAGATCATCCGGGAATCTCCGGAATTGGCCCGGAGTTTCCACGGGTTCACTCACTTCCGGAACAACCTAGGAGGATATCCTTTCACCGAACTCTCGGTGGTGTTGATGTTGACCGGTCGATATTATGACAATTCCCTGCCCTTCGGACGATGGATGGAAGAGGCCTACCTGGGAAATTCTATCCCTCGCGTCCTCAGATCGAACGGCTGGCGGGTCGATCTCTTTCCCAAGATCAGTTACAGCGTTTATCATTCCGACAAGATCGCATCCAATTTCGTGCGGGGAATTCCCTTTACCGAACGGCTCCTCGATATCGCCTATTCTTTCGATCTCAGTCTTTTTCGATCGCTGCCCCATTTCCTGAAACGTCATGTCTATAACCATGATGATTGGTTCGTCATGCCGCTCTTGGCCAAGTTTTGGAAACTTGGCCC
>JBAQGA010000045.1:0-5657 GCA_049287565.1 Candidatus Aminicenantales bacterium | reverse complement strand
GCCTGGAGGAGCAGTTTTTTGGAGACGCGGAAAGTCGTTTCCTCGCGGCCGAACCGAGAATCTTTTGTTTGAGCGACGGCCATGACGCGAAAGGTGGTCAGGTTATCCGGCAGCCTGAAAGTCACCTCAGCCTCACCGGATTCATCCGTATTCAACGACGGATTCCAGTAGGCCGTAGTCCGAAAATCCCCCCGGAGTTCGACCTCGGCGAGCACACCTTCCAATCCTGCGCCCTGACCTTCACCCCCGCCGCCGCTGACATCTTCCCCTTTCGCTCCGTACTCTCTCTGGCCGACCACATGAATCCTCGTCTCCGAGGTCCGGACAGACAGAGGCCGTTCTCCGTAGAACTCGGAGAACGGATCAGGAGTCTTGTAGCCGATGAGATTCAGGACCCCGATATCCACCACCGCTACGGTCAGAGAAGCCGGACGCCCCGCGCCCGCACCGTCGTCGACTTTGAACTTCAGAGAGACCTCTTCTTTCGGCCTGAACTCCCCCTTTTCCTTAAGGATCTCGACGGCCAGTCGCTTTTCCGCCGGATCGACCCTCAGGTTGACATAACCGATCTTAAAGGAAGGTTTCCCGAGATCCTGAGTGTCCGCCGCCGCCACCTCGGACTTACGCCCCTGGACGAGGAGAACGCTGATGAAGACATTCGGAATATAATCAGAACGGATAGGGATCTCGATCTGGGAGGAGGAGCTTTCGATATCCAGGACCCGGCTGTCCAGGATGAACTCCCTTTCGACTGTGATCAGGGCCTTGGCCCGCTCATAGGGGGATTTCACTAAAATCCGGGCCTTTTGACCGGGCAGATAGTCCTCGGCGTCGGCGACCAACTCGATCGAATCGTCGTCCCGCCTCTCCCACGGAACATAGTCGGGACCGGTGACATAAAAATGCGTCGTCGTGGTAATCTTGTTTCCCAGTTTGTCAGTGCCCGAAGCCAGGAGATAATAGAAACCTGTTTTCTGCGGAGCGAAGGTCACCTGGACGGCTTCGTTCTTTGTGCGGACTCCCCGAGCGGCGACCTCGGTGTCCTCTTCTTCCGTAAGCCAGCGGAAGCGGCCCCCGATGCCGGCCTGGCGAACCGACCGCCACTCTCTCTTGAAGAGCTTCAATCCGATTTTTCTATCGGGATCCTGGATTCCTTCGGGGAGGGCGGCGATGACGTCCACACTCAGCGTCTCACCTTTCTTCAGGAATGATGTCCCCGAGCGGAGCCCGATATAGTACTCGCCCCGGTGGACCACGGTCTGGATCCGGTTGGAGATGGAGCGCCGGCTGGGGTTAACGACCGTCACCTCCAGGATCGCCGAAACGGAATCCTTCTCTTTTTCAGCGCGAAGGGGGAGCCGAATGCCGTACTTTCCCTCGGAGTCGAGAATCGCTTCCCCGGAAGCCGCCAGGCGACTGCTCTCTGATGTTTCTTCGTCTCCCCAATCGAGCTCATTGCCGAAAACATAGCCCTGAAATCCGGGAGGGGAAAAGTGCATCCGGTTCAGGCGGAAGTGCCAGGACACGGGCTGCCCGGTCATCGCGCCGCCGAAAAGATAGCTGGATCGAACCTCGGCCGCATATTCCTGGCCAAAGACACGGCTCTCCCTCTCAGCTCTCAGGTGGACTTCGAACTCGGCCGGACGAAAAGCCTCGATGCGGAAAGACCCGTATAGAGAAAAGGGCGTTTCGACCGGTCGCTCCGGAGGAACGGCGGCTTTAATCTGATAATAGCCGAGGGAAGATTCCTGCGCAGAGCCGAAATCGAAAGCGAACGAACCAAACTCGTCCAGGGCCGCGGGACCTTTGAAAACGGTCTTTTGAAAAGGATCCAGAATTTCGCATTCCACTTCTTTTCCCGGAGGGAGAACCCAGCCGCCCTTCTCTTTTTTCCGGACGATCCCCTTGATATGGACGTCCTCTCCCGCCCGGTAGATCCCTCGCTCGGTGAACACACTTCCCTGAAAGGAAGCAGGCTGAGGATTCCAGTCATAAGCGATCCGGAAACGATAGGGATCGATCCCGGTTCCCCAGTCGGAGGAGGAGAGCGCGATATCACGGCCTCGAGTCGCGAAAATCCATTGCCGCGGCTCGTCCCAGGAATTCTGGCTCGTCAGCCCTAGCTCTTTCCAGCCCGGCGTTCTGATCGTTCCCACCAGGTCCGTCCGGCCCTGCCATTTGATCCGGTTGCGATCATCCCGGATCTCCACCTCCGCCTCTGGAACGGGCAGACCGGATCGCAACTCCGTGACCCAGATGATGTTTCTGTCCGGCGAGAATTTTCCGCTGATCCCCAGATCTGTCACTTGGAGGAAAGCCTTCAGATACCGTTCCCATTTGTCCTCCGGCCGAAGAGTGTCGATCTGGACAAAGACGAACCCATGTTTTTCGGTCAGAACGTCGCTGAAATCGAGAGGAACGACCCGGCGCTTATTTCTCGGAATCCCCAAGGGAAGTTTTTTTTCAACCTGGAAAAATCCCGGACGGGAGGAAAATTTTTGGTCCGACCAGAAGATCTTGGGCTGAAGAAGTAGGGGGATGACCTCGTCCTTCTTCAGCCGGGCTTCTTGGCAGAAAACACTCTCTGCGTTCAGCACAGAGAGCGGATAGCTCGCCTCCCCGGAGGCCTCCAGGATGCCGTAACCTGTAGTCATCGAAACCGAGGGAGGAAAAGAAGCGGTGGAGAAATCGAGCCGGACCTCACGGCCGAGAGAATTGCCGAAATCATCCCTGAGTTCGGGCCCGATCGTGGCCGTATACCTTGTTTCCGGCGCCAGGGGGAGGGAAAGGTAGAGGACGTCGTTGCTGTAATCCCACTCGTTGTAATATTCGGGAATCTGGAGAGGCGGGTCAAAGCGGAGATGTTGGACAAGGCTCTTGTACATGACCTGGTTGCTGAATTTGAACTGAAGCTGTTCAGAAGGCTTGAGGCCGGCGGTCTCCTCCAGGCCTTCAAAGCGAAACTCCCTGAAAGTCTCGAAGCGGAAGACCGCGCTTTTTTCCATCCGGATCGGCCCCTCTCTGGACGGAAGCCCCTGTCGCACTTCTACGAGATAGGCAAAACCCGGGGAAAGACGGTCCCGGGGCTCGAGCAGAAGGGCCGTTTCCGGCCTGATATCCAGGTCTTCCTCTTTGAGGCCTTCAGCAGAAGGATGAGTGAGCCGGAAGTCAAGCCGTTTTTCCGTACCCTGCTCATCGACCGAAACCAGAGAGATGAAATCCTTGGCCGATTTCCGGTCCATGTCCTGATTGAAAACCAGGAGAACCTGGGTGTCGAGCTTCAGCCATTTCTGCTTGTCCTGGGGATAATTCCTGACGAGCCGGGGCGCGGCCGTCTGGAATGTCCAAGAATGATCTATTTTTAAGGTCGAGCCGTCGAGAGCTTCTGTTCCTGCCGGAACGGTGACCTCGATCTTGGTCGAATAGGGGAAGCGGCGGTCGGGAGTAAAGGTCAGGATACGAGAACCCAGCCAGCGGGTTTTTCCCGAGAACGTGGGATTAAATCTCAAGAGCGGCCGGCCTTTTCCTTCAGGGAGTGCGTCCAGGACGATCATCGGCCGGTCGAACATGACCACCACGGCTTCGACCTCTCGCCGGCTGGAGGTAACACCCTGCGGCGTAACGCTAAGGACGTTCAGTTCGCCGGCAGCCACCACTTCTCTCCGCCGGTCCGCAGATTCGTTGTCTTTCCGGTCTCTCCTGCAGCCGCCGACGAACAGGCCCAGAAGGATCAGCCCGAACAAGGGGAGAACAAGACTTCTGTTCCTCATGGTCCGCTCCTTTCTCCGCAACCATACTATGAAAAAACATCCCCCTATGGCAAGACGACAACAATCGACGGGAAACGGGACCTTTCGGGTGGAAGAACGGCCGGAGAACCGAACGAGAGACTCAGGCAAGCTCGCGGAGCGCGGTCGTCAGAAAATCCCAGAATTTCTCCACGGAACCGACATGGACTCTTTCTTCAGGAGAATGGGGGTGTTCGATCGTCGGTCCGAAAGAGATCATGTCCATGCCGGCGTATTTTTCTCCGATTATCCCGCACTCCAGGCCGGCATGAACGGCTTTAACCTCAGGCTCCCGGCCGAAGACCTTCTTATAAATCTCGCTGAGTCTTTTCAAGAGAATCGATTGCAGGTTCGGTTCCCAACCTGGATAGCCTCCGGTTTGGACGATGCGGGCACCGGCCAACTCGGCAGCGGCTTTGATACCCTGGCGCACGGCCGTCAAGGCCGATGCGACCGAGCTCCGGCTGCTGCAGATGACCTGCGCTCGGGCCTTTTCACAATGGATGATCGCGAGATTGGTCGAGGTTTCGACCAGGCCGGTGATCTCCGGATGCATGCTGATAACCCCATGGGGAATGGTGAAGAGCAGCCGAATCAGCGTCGTCTGGGAGTCTGCAGTCAAGGGCTCGTCCTTGGCACTGGCCATCTTTTCGAGCGCGAACTGAGCTTCGGTCTCGACCACTTTGAATTCGTTCTGAATCTCGGCAAAAGCATCCTTGAAGAAGGACCGCATCTTTTTGGCTACGGAATCCTCGACATAGAAATCCGCCAAAGCTTCCCGGGGAATGGCGTTTCTTTTGTTGCCACCTTCGATTCGGAGGAGTTCGAACTTGAACTTCTCCTGGGCCTGGCAGAGAAGGCGCGCAAGAAGCCGGATGGCATTTCCCCGGCCCTGATTGATGTCTAGACCGGAGTGTCCGCCGCGGAAGCCGAATAGCCGTAGTCGGAGGAGTTCCTTAGAGCGCCGCCGTTTTCTCTGGAGAGGCAGGATGATCTCCGAATCGCCCCCCCCCGAGCAGCCGATAGTGAACGCTCCTTCCTCCTCGCTGTCCAGGTTGAGGAGCCGGGTCCCCTTCAGGAAACCCTTTCCCAGGCGGTTGGCTCCGGTCAACCCCGTTTCCTCGTCCACAGTGAATAGGGACTCAAGGGGGCCATGGACCAACGCGTGATCTTCCATCACCGCCAGAGCAGCAGCGACGCCGATGCCGTTATCGGACCCGAGGGTCGTCCCCCTGGCCCGAACCCAATCCCCGCTGATTTCAGGGATGATGGGATCTTTCGAAAAATCATGGGTGATGTCCGAATTCTTCTCGCAGACCATGTCAAGATGTCCCTGGAGGATGACTCCGGCCGACTGTTCATAGCCGGAGGTAGCCGGTTTGGAAACGACCACGTTGCCGACCCGGTCCCGGTCCCAGGATAAACCCCGTTCTTTGGCTACGGCAATGACATAGTCTCCTAAAGCGCGCTCGTTCCCCGAGCAATGGGGAATCCTCAACAGTTCCGAAAAGTGCTTCCATAGTAGTGTGGGCTTGAGATTGGCAAGAACGTCGGCCATGTTCACCTCCGTTGATATCGGTCCACTGGAGACTCCGCTGAATAATGCCATAAATATAAATCCAATTCAAGCGTCCTTTGCGGCGAATAAGTGCCCGCGGCCGGTTTCAGTGCGGGCGGCCGACCCGGGAAGCAACTCCAAATCCGTGATAATTATAATGGGCGCAGGAAGCCGCCCTAAAGCCCCCGTAGCGGAAGGGGAACCCGCGATGCTTGGAGGGGGAATCCGCTCCGCCTTCCTCCTTCCAACGGTCGCTTCGCTCCCTGCCTCCCCTCCTCGGCCGCTGTCGCGTCCTGCGGCCAGGGAGAAAT
>JBAQGA010000044.1:0-12926 GCA_049287565.1 Candidatus Aminicenantales bacterium | reverse complement strand
GGGGCAATATCCACATCAACAAGGAAAGATGCAAAGGTTGCGGCTTTTGCGTCGAGTACTGTCCTCGCGATGTCCTCGGACTCTCCGAAGAATTCAACAAGAAGGGCTACCATCCGCCCCAGGTCGTGAACGAAGACGAGTGCATCTACTGCCAGCTCTGCGAAGCCATCTGCCCGGAGTTCGCGATTTTCGTCACTCTTAAAAAAGAGGAGGAAGAAGGTGAGAAAAGTGAAAGCAGACCCTAAAGGAGTTCTGACCGGGGCCCATTATCTCGATGGAGACTTCGCCATCGCCGAGGGCGGGCTGGCTGCCGGCTGCCGCTTTTTCGGCGGATACCCGATTACCCCTTCTACCGAAACGGCCGAGCGCTTCTCTGAGAGGATCCCTTTGGTCGGGGGAGTTTTTATCCAGATGGAGGACGAACTCGCCTCGATCGCCGCTCTGATCGGCGCCTCCTGGGGAGGTCAGAAAGCCATGACGGTGACTTCAGGTCCGGGCTTCTCGCTGATGATGGAGAACATCGGCCTCGCCGCCATGATGGAAACGCCGCTCGTCATCGCCAACGTCCAGAGGGGCGGGCCCTCCACCGGGCTCCCCACGCTGACCGGCCAAGGAGACATGATGCAGGCGAAATATGGCTCCCACGGCGACTACGAGATCATCGCGCTCTCCCCCGACTCGCCCCAAGAATGTTTCGACCTGACCATCAAGGCCTTCAATCTTTCGGAGCTCTATCGGGTCCCGGTGTTCATCATGACCGACGAATGCGTCGGCCACATGCACGAGAAAGTGGTCATTCCGCCGGCCGACCAGATCGATCTGGTCGAGCGGAAGTGGTATCATGGGCCGAAGGATAAGTACCTGCCCTACAAGCCGGACAAGGACCTGGTTCCCTTCATGGTCAAGCCGGGAGACGGCTACCGCTTCCACACCACCGGACTCACCCATGATGAACGCGGCTATCCGGTGCTCAATGCCGAGGTCCAGGACTGGTGTGTTCATCATCTCGTCGACAAAATCCGGAAGAACGCCCATAAGATCATTGAGCTGCAGGAAGACCAGATCGACAATGCCGAGGTCGTGGTCATCTCCTACGGGATCACCTCCCGGGTCGCTATCAGGGCGGTCCAGCTCGCCCGCAAAGCCGGCATCAAGGTCGGCACCATACGGTTGATCACGGTCTGGCCGTTCCCCGAAAAAAGAATCAAAGAGCTGGCCGGGAAAATTAAGGCTTTTGTCGTGCCCGAGCTCAACCTGGGCCAGATCGGACGCGAGGTCGAGCGCTGCGCCTCCGGGCGGGCGCCCGTCATCGGTGTCACTCATTGCGGAGGTTGGGTCCACGATCCCGAAGATATATTGAAAGCCATTAAGGAGGCCGCCAGATGAACCGCGAAGAACTCGCCGAAGAAAAAAACCCGATAGAGGATTTCCTCCGAATGGACCGGATTCCGCACATCTGGTGCCCGGGCTGCGGAATCGGCACGGTGGTCACTTCGTTCGCCGATGCCCTTAAAAAAAGCGAACTCGACCTCGACAAGGTCGCCGTTGTCTCCGGCATCGGTTGCACGGGGCGGGTGGCGGGCTATGTCAAGTTCGACTCCTTCCACACCACCCACGGCCGCGCCATCCCCTTCGCCACCGGGCTCAAGTTGGCCAATCCAGAGCTCAAGGTCGTGGTCTTCAGCGGCGACGGAGACATCGTCGGGATCGGCGGCAACCATCTCATTCACGCCGCCCGACGGAACATGGACATCGTGGTCATCTGCGTGAACAACTTCAACTACGCCATGACAGGAGGACAGGTGGCCGCCACATCTCCGATCGGTGCCAATCTTTCTACGGCGCCCTACGGAAACTTCGAATACCCCTTCAACCTGCCCTACTTAGTCGAAACCTGCGGCGCCACCTACGTGGCCCGCTGGACGTCGCTCCATATCCGGAGGGTCACCAAGTCCATTCAGGAGACGCTGGTCAAGCGGGGCTTCTCCTTTATCGAGGTCATCACTCCTTGTGTCACTCTGTATGCCCGGAGGAACAGGCTGGGGGACGGCCTGAACTTGCTCAAGTACTATTATGACCAATCCGAAATTCAGCACGGCGCCGATACACGGAGCGTGGGCATCGAATATCAGGGCAAGCTCATCGTCGGCAAGTTTGTGGACAAGGAAAAACCAACATTTCTTGACTGCATGAACGTCCATCTCCAGAAGACCCTGGGCGAAAAATACGTCCCCTACGGAGTCACATCATGAACGAGATCCGTTTTTCGGGTTACGGCGGCCAGGGAATTATCCGTTGCGGTTTGATCACCGGCAAGGCCGTTTCTCTCTTTGATAATAAGTTCGGAACCATGACCCAAAGCTTTGGGCCGGAGGCGAGAGGAAGCGCCTGCAGTTCCCAGTTGGTGATTTCGGAGGAGCGCGTCCTCTATCCCTACATCACCCGGCCGCAAATTCTCGTTTCCATGTCTCAAGACGCCTATGAGAAATACGAGCCGGATCTCCGCGGCGACGGAACGCTCATCTATGACACCGACCTGGTGAAACCCAAGCCCGCGCGGGACAAGATCAAGTACTTTGGCGTTCCTTCGACCCGCTTCGCCGAGGAGATGGGCAACCGCATCTTCGGCAACCTGGTCATGCTCGGATTCTTTACGGCCATCACCAAGTTGGTCAGCCCGGAGGCCATGAAGAAGGCCCTCCCCGGCCTGGTCCCCAAGCGGTTTCTCGAGCTCAATATCAGGGCTTTTGATAAGGGCTATGACTATGGGATTGAGCTGTTAGCCAAGGAAAAGGGGAAACCTCCCACAATGATCAAGCCGGACGAAAAGACGCCGGTCTCCAAGTCCAAGAAGAGCGCTCCTCGAAAGGCAAAATCATGAAACGGACCGGAGTCTTTGTCTGCCACTGCGGCATCAACATCGCCGGCACGGTGGATGTCAAGAAAGTCGCCGAGGAGCTGGCCAAACACCCGGGGGTTGTCCACTCCGAGGATTATGTCTACATGTGCTCGGACCCCGGCCAGAACCTGATTGAGCAGGCAATCAAGGAGAAAAAACTGGACAGCGTCGTTGTCGCCTGCTGCTCTCCCAACCTCCATGAAACGACTTTCCGAAACGCCGCCAGCCGCGCCGGTATCAACAGTTTTTGCTGCGAGATCGCCAACATCCGCGAGCAGTGTAGCTGGGTTCATAAGGACAAACCGAGGGCCACCCAAAAGGCCACCAAGATCGCCCGCTCCGCGGTCGAGAAAGTCCGTCAGAATGAATCCCTGGAGGCTCTGAGCGTCCCCGTCACCCGACGGGCACTCGTCGTTGGAGGCGGGATATCCGGGCTCCAGGCCGCGCTCGATATGGCCAACACCGGGTTCGAGGTGATCCTGGTGGAGAGGAGTCCCTCTATCGGCGGGCACATGATCCAGCTGTCCGAGACCTTCCCCACGCTCGATTGCTCCCAGTGTATCCTGACACCGAAGATGGTCGAAGTGTCCAAGCATCCCAAGATCAAACTGATGACCTACAGCGAGGTTCAGGATGTCAGTGGCTATGTCGGCAACTTCAAGGTCAAGATCTTGAAGAAACCCACCTACGTCGACCCGGCCAAGTGCACGCTCTGCGACGAATGCACCAAGGTCTGCCCGATCGTCGTGCCCAACGAGTTCGACCTCGGTCTGACCGGACGGCGGGCGATCTATATTCCCTTCCCCCAGGCCATTCCGGCGTCCTTCACGATCGACGATAAGAACTGCCCCGACATCTCTACGACCATCGCCTGCGGCAAGTGCGCCGATGTCTGCAAGCCCAAGGCCATCGATTACGACCAGAAGCCCGAGATTATCGAAGCGGAAGTAGGCGTTATCATCGTCGCCACCGGCTATGACCTCTATGAGAAGGAAAACATGGCCGAATACGGGTTCGGCAAGTACGCCGACGTCCTGGACGGCCTCCAGTTCGAACGGCTCCTCTCGGCCTCCGGCCCCACCATGGGCAAGATCCTCCGGCCGTCCGATCACAAGGAGCCCAAAGAGGTCGTTTTCATCCAGTGCTCCGGGTCTCGGGACCCGGAAAACCACTGCGCCTACTGCTCGAAGATCTGCTGCATGTATACGGCCAAACACGCCATGCTCTACAAGCACCACGTTCATGACGGCCAGGCCTATGTCTTTTATATCGACATCCGCTCTGGAGGAAAGGGCTACGAGGAGTTCGTCCAACGGGCGGTCGAAGAGGACGGTGTCGTCTATCTCCGCGGCAAGGTCTCCAAGATCTTCGAAGACAAGGGCAAGATCGTCGTTTGGGGAGTGGACACTTTGACCGGCAAGCCTATTGAGATCGAGGCCGACATGGTCGTTTTAGCCCAGGCCATGCGCCCTTCTAAGGGCGCCCAGGAACTGGCCAAGAAATTCAAGCTGGCCCTTGACAAGGACGGATTTCTGGCCGAGGCCCATCCCAAGTTGAGGCCGGTCGAAAGCGTCACCTCCGGCATGTTTCTAGCTGGAGCCGCCCAAGCTCCCAAGGATATCCCCGAGGCCGTCGCCCAGGCCAGCGGCGCCGCCGCCAAAGCCGTGGTCATTCTTTCTCAGGAGAGATTGTTTCATGCGCCAACCGTGGCCAGGGTCACCCACAACCTGTGCACGGGCTGCGGGATGTGCGTCGCCGTCTGTCCCTATGACGCTCTTTCCTTGAAGGACGGGAAAGTCGAGGTCAACGAGGTCCTCTGCGAGGGCTGCGGCTCCTGTACGGCCACCTGCCTGCGGTCGGCCATCCAGGTCAAGAACCTCACTCAGCATCAGGTCGCTGAAATGATCAACGCGTGTCTCGGAGGATAATCATGACCGAGGAGTTCGAACCCCGGATCGTCGCCTTTCTCTGCAAGTGGTGTTCCTCGGCCGGGAGCGACCTGGCCGGCGTTTCCCGGATGGAATACCCGCCCAACGTCGTCCCCATTCAGGTGATGTGCTCCGGGAGCGTCTCCCCTCTCTATATTTTCTCGGCCTTCAATAAAGGCGCCGACGGCGTGCTCGTCTCCGGCTGCCATCCCGGCGACTGTCACTATATCAAAGGCAATTATTACGCGCGGCGGAGACTGAACCTCATCAAGAAGCTTCTGGAATACATCGGCCTCGAGCCGCAGCGGTTTCAGATGTCCTGGGTCTCGGCGGCTGAAGGGACCAAGTACACGCAGATCATCAAGGACTTCGTCAAGGAGCTGAAACCCCTGGGCCCCCAGGCCAAGCTGAGGAGAAATCCCTAATGGCTAAGATCGACGATCTCA
The DNA here is from genome assembly GCA_049287565.1 of Candidatus Aminicenantales bacterium. Taxonomy (GTDB): domain Bacteria; phylum Acidobacteriota; class Aminicenantia; order Aminicenantales; family UBA8522; genus UBA8522. The sequence continues at coordinate 7,653 of JBAQGA010000044.1, read as the reverse complement.
AAGACCAAGCCAGGAAACTCCTCCAGGATGGCAAGGTGAAATACATCATCGGCTACGGCGCCGGCAGCAACGGCTGGCCGGCCGCTCCGCTCTTCATCAAGAAGCCGGAGGACGTGGACAAACTCATCTGGGACCCGACCTGCGTCCATAACCTTGTCCGTTTTTTGGTCGATGAAAAAAGGCGGAAGGGAAGGGAAAAGCAACCCGACAAGCGGCCGGTCGGAGTCGTCGTCAAAGGATGTGACAGCCGGGCCATCGTCGTCCTTCTTCAGGAGAAATTCATCGAGCGCAGCGATGTTTTTATTCTGGGCGTCTCCTGCGAAAAAGCGGGCGTTGTCGATGACGCCAAGTTGGCTAAGAGGCTGGCCGGCAGGAAAGCGAAAACGATCGAAGTCGACGACGGGAACCGGCTTGTCATCACGACCGATGGCGGGAAAATCGAAGTCCCCGTCGAAGAACTCCTGGCCGAGAGATGCCTGGAATGCCGGGCCAATTTTCCCGTTATCTATGATGTCCTAAGCGGCGAGAAGACGAAAAGAGCGGTGGACAAGCCCTTCGGCTCGGTCGAAAAGATCGAGTCTCTCCCGGTCGAGGAACGATGGAACTTCTGGAAAGCTCAGCTCGACAAGTGCATCCGTTGTTATGCCTGCCGCTCGGCCTGCCCGATGTGTTACTGCGACGAGTGTGTTGTCGACAGCATCCAACTGGCCGTCAGCGCCGACACCACGGCCGACGAGAAGGCCCGCCGGATCAAATGGATCCAGCGGTCGGCGGCCCCGTCCGAAAACATGATCTATCATCTCGTTCGGGCCATCCATCTCGGCGGCCGCTGCATCGATTGCGGCGAATGCGAGCGCGTCTGCCCCCTCGACATCCCCCTCCGGCTCCTCAATAAGAAACTGGAGAAGGAAGCCAAAGAGCTCTTCGACTATGAGGTCGGGTTCGATCCCGACCTTCCGGCCCTGATCTCCAGTTTCCGGGATGACGATCCCCAAGACTTCATCAGGTAGGACGATGGAAAAGATACTCATCAAGAAGGCCTTCCCCCAATGGGTCAAGAAGCTGACATCCTGGAAAGTCTACCTCCCCCGAAAGGACGAAGAGGGCCGCTGGAACTATGTCGAAGCGGACTGGGAAGACATCAGTCTGGATGTCCGCCAGACAACCCTCTCCCCCAAGAAGATCCTCTTCCCCCAGAACGAGATCTTGCTCGAGTTCGCCAAATCGCTTAAGGGCAAGGAAGAAACCTTGGAGGTGAGAGAGGTTCTGCCCGCCGCCGAGCCCACGGTTGTCTTCGGAGTGCGTCCCTGCGAAGCCAGGGCCGCCTGGCTGCTCGACGGAGTGTTCGGCGGCGACCCCAAGGATGTTTACTACTGGGAGCGCCGCGACCAAACGACGCTCGTCGGATTGGCCTGCACGCCTCCCCCTTCGGACAACTGCTTTTGCACATCGGTGGAAGGCTCGCCTCATTCTGAGGAAGGGTCCGATATGTTGCTGACGGATCTCGGCGACAAGTACTATGTCCGGTCATTGACCGTAAAGGGAGAGGCGCTTATCAACGCCGCCAAGGGCCTCTTCGAGGAAGCGAAACCGGAGGACAAGAAGAAAGCAAAGGCCATCCATACCGAGTCGGAGAAAAAGATCAAACGCGAATTGAAAGGGGCCCGGGCGGTCTCGGAGAAACTCAAGGCCATGTTCGATTCGCCCTTCTGGGATGAGGAAGCGATGAGCTGCCTGCGCTGCGGCATTTGCACCTACCTCTGCCCTTCCTGCCACTGCTTCGATATCAACGATGAGATCATCGACACCACTCCCCTCCGGGGAAAAAGAGTCCGCACGTGGGACACCTGTCAATTCCCCGATTTCACCATGCACTCTTCGGGACACAACCCCCGGCCCGACAAGGCCTCGAGGCTGCGCCAACGGCTGCTCCATAAGTTCCAGTATTTCGTTCAGGTCTACGACAAGTTCATGTGCGTGGGCTGCGGCCGCTGCATCACCATGTGTCCCGTGGGGATCGATATCATCAAAGTCCTGGAGAAGGTGAGAGACCATGGAGCCTAACGTCTATCTCCCCCAACTGGCCAAGATCATCCAGGTCAAAGAAGAGGTCGGCGGCGCCCGGGCGGTCAAGACCTTTCGCACCGAGCTCACAAACGGCGCCCGCTTCGACTACCGCTGCGGGCAATGCGCCATGCTTTCTGTCTTCGGCAAAGGAGAGGCGATGATCTCGATCTCCTCCTCCCCGCTTATCACGGATTATATGCAGTTCAGTATCCTCCGTTCGGGCCGGGTCACGGCCGCCCTCCACAACATGGAGGTCGGCGACATTATCGGCGTCAGGGGGCCATACGGAAACGGGTTCCCAATCGATGAGTGGAAGGGCAAGAACCTGGTGTTCATCGGGGGCGGGATCGGATTGGCGCCGCTCTGGTCGATCGTCCAGACGGCCCTTCTCCGCCGGAAGGAATTCGGCGACCTCAGCCTGATCTACGGAGCCCGGACCTCGGTGGACATCGTCTTCAAGGACGAGCTCCGGGAACTGAAGAACCAGATGCCCGTCCATCTGTCCATCGACGTGGTCGAGCCGGATTGGAAAGAGTTTGTCGGGTTCGTTCCGACCAACGTCCTGGAAAAGAAGCCTTCCCCCGCCAACACGATCGCCGTCACCTGCGGGCCGCCGATCATGATCAAATTCGTCATCAAAAACCTCAAAGATCTCAAGTTCGAGGACGAGCAGATCTACACCACGGTCGAGAACAAGATGAAGTGCGGCATCGGCAAGTGCGGCCGCTGCAATATTGGTTTCCACTATGTCTGCAAGGACGGCCCCGTCTATTCCTGGGCGGAGCTCAAGACGCTCCCGCAGGAATATTGAGGCCGGAATGGTCTGAATGAGAAGGAGACGAGATGACGCCTAAAAAGAAAGCGCCTGCCAGAAAGAAATCCAAGAGCCCAATGCCGGTAAAATCCAAGGTCGAAAAACACGGCGTCCCCGTGAAGATGGTAACGGTCTTTATCATGGGCAAATCCCACAGGGTCCCCGCCGAAGCCACCATCATGGGAGCCATCGAATACGCCGGCTACCAGATCAAGCGCGGCGCCGGCTGCCGCGAAGGTTTCTGCGGCGCCTGCGCGACCGTCTATCGACTTCCCGGTGACTATAAAATATACACCGGGCTGGCCTGCACGACGCTCGTCGAGGAAGGCATGTGGCTGTCGCAGCTCCCGGTCATCCCCGCCCAGAAGCCGGTCTATGATATCGAGAAGCTGGAGCCGAACGCCACGGCGTTCCAGGTTCTCTACCCCGAGATCTTCCGCTGTGTCGCCTGCAACACCTGCACAAAAGCCTGCCCCCAGAGTCTCGAAGTCATGGACTACATCCAGGCGGCCATCCGGGGTGACATCGAAAAAGTCATGGATCTGAGCTTCGACTGCCTGAGCTGCGGCCTCTGCGCCATCCGCTGTCCGGCGGAGATTGTCCACTACAACGTCGGCATTCTGGCCAAGAGGCTCTATGCCAGGTATTTGTCCCCTAGGAGTCCGGAACTCGAAAAGCGCTTGCAAGAGATCAAAGACAGGAAGTTCGACAAGGAATTCAAGGAGCTGATGGCCACGAAGCGGGACGAACTGAAAAAGAGATACTACGCCCGGGATACGGAATAAAGGAGCGCCCGATGTACCCAGAATACATGAAAGGATCCCTGGATCTCGTTGAGCAGACAAGGTCGAAACGGCTAGAGATCCAAAAATCAGGGAAGGCTGTCTACCCGCCGATGACGGCCGAAGAACGGCAGGATGTCCTGGAGAGGTTTCATCCCGACTACAAGAAAGAAGCGCGACGGGTCATCCATATCGGACCGAACAAGGGTGAATCGATTACCACCGAAGTCGCCGATATGCTGGAAGCCCACAGCCGGATCAGGCCGGAGCTTTTCGACCTCACCAAATCCGATTACGAGACCGACATCCTGATCATCGGCGGCGGCGGCGGCGGTTGCGCCGCGGCCATCATCGCCATGCAGAATGGAGCGAGAAGCATCATCTCGACCAAGCTCCGGATCGGCGACGCCAATTCAATGATGTCGCAGGGAGGGATGCAGGCGGCGGTGACACCCCAGGATTCCCCGACCCGGCATTACCTGGACGCCATCGGCGGCGGCCATTTCGACAACAAGCCCGAACTCGTGCGCGCCTTGACCGAAGACGGCCCCGAAGTCGTCAAGTGGCTCGAGGACCTGGGAGTCGTCTGGGACAAGAATCCCGACCACACCATGTATGTCCTCCACGGAGGAGGCACCTCGCGAAAAAGAATGCATTCCTGCCGGGATTATACCGGGGCCATCATCCTGCGCACGCTCATGGATGAAGTCCGCAACCATCCCGAAAAGATCACTATCCTCGAGTTCATGCCGACAGTGGATCTCATCCTGGACAACAAAGGCCGCTGCGCCGGCGGAGTCCTCTACAACCTGGAGACCGAAGAGTATTTCACGGTCAAAGCCAAGGCCACGATCATCACGACCGGAGGTTACGGACGGCTCCACATCCGCGGGTTCGATACGACCAACCACTACGGAGCGACCGGCGACGGGCTGATCTTGGCCTACCGGGCCGGGGCTAAGCTTCTGTATATGGATTCGGTCCAGTACCATCCCACGGGCGCCAGCTTCCCCGAGCAGATCGCCGGCTTTCTGATCACCGAAAAAATCCGCGGCGCGGGCGGACAACCGGTCAACAAGTTCGGGGAGTTGTTCGTCTTTCCCCGCGAGCCGCGCGATGTCGAAAGCGCCGCTTTTATCCGGGAATGCCTGGAGAGGCATAATGGAATTCAGACTCCGAGCGGCCGCTGGGGCATCTGGCTGGACTCCCCTCTCATCGAGACCATTCAGGGAGCGGGATACCTGGCCAAGAATTTCCCGGCTATGGTCCGGCAGTTCATCCGCTACGAGATCGACATCACCAAAGAGCCGATGCTCGTCTATCCATCGCTCCACTACCAGAACGGGGGAATCGAGATCAACGCCAAGTCAGAGACCAATATTCCCGGTCTGTTTGTCGCTGGCGAGGCCTCGGGCGGTGTTCACGGCCGGAACCGTCTCATGGGGAATTCCGTCCTCGATTACAACGTCTTCGGGCGAAGGGCCGGCAAGTCTGCCGCAGAATACAGCAAACATGTCACCCTCGGCAAGCTGACCCTAGAGCATATCACCGCTTACGAGAACGAATTGAAGAAGGCCCGGATCAAGACCGACCGCATCGCCCCGGTGCTCCTCCCCTCCTACACTCCTGAAGAGGTGCGGAAGCGCCAGCTCACCGCCCACTACGAAGGCACGCTGCGGTAGTGCTCCGCTAGCCCAGTCCGCGCTCCGCACCGGTTTTTGGGGCTTCCTTTGGATTCCCCTCTTCTTGACGAATCCATTTTGCGTCGTCCGGAGAACTCCCACCCGGGTTGACTATCGTTAGGACAATGTTTATCCTAGGGACGCTGCCGAAGTCGGGAATGCCATAATGAAGTGTCCCTCCTGTTCTGCGGATAATCCATCGGGTTCTCTTTTCTGCAGGAAATGCGGCGCCCCCCTTTCTCCTGATCGCAAGCCTGTTTTCTCAGCCACGCAAACCTTGCACCTCCCTGCCGAGGAACTCTCCAAGGGCAGCGTTTTCGCCGGCCGGTTTGAGGTTCTTGAGAGGCTCGGCCGGGGAGGTATGGGGACCGTCTACAGGGTTCTGGACAGGACGGTCGGCGAAGAGATCGCGCTGAAAACCCTCAAGCCGGAGGTCGCGGCCGAAGAAAAAACGATCGAACGGTTCAAGAACGAGCTGAAATTGGCCCGCAAGATCATCCATAAGAACGTCTGCCGGATGTTCGATATCAATCAAGCGGAAGGGACGTTTTTCATCAGCATGGAATATGTGCCCGGAGAGGACCTCAAGAGCCTGATTAGGAGGGTCGGCCGTATTTCCGCCCAAAAAGCCGTTTTTCTGGCCCGCCAGATCTGCGAAGGACTGGCTGAGGCCCACAGCCTGGGGGTCGTTCACCGCGATCTCAAGGCCCAGAACATCATGGTCGATAAAGAGGGAAATGCCCATATCATGGATTTCGGGATCGCCAGACAGCTGGGGGGCCCGGAGTTGACCGAGGCCGGCCTGATCATCGGGACTCCGGAGAGCATGTCTCCGGAGCAGGCCGAGGGCCTTCCCGCCGACCAGCGTTCGGATGTCTATTCGCTGGGTGTGATTCTCTATGAGCTCGTAACGGGCAAGGTTCCGTTCCAGGGAGAGACGGCTCTCAGCGTCGCCCTGAAGCACAAGACAGAAATCCCCGTCGATCCACGCGCGCTGAACGAGGAGATCCCGCCCTCTCTCAACCGTCTGATCCTCCGCTGCCTGGCCAAGGATCCGGGCTCACGGTATCAGAACGCCGACGACCTGCTCGCCGAACTCCGGCAGGTCGGAGACGAGATGTCCGGGAAAACGATCTCCTCTCCTGCAGAAAAGCCAAAATCGAAACGCTGCGAAGAGAACGAGGCCATCCGGTCCGTTGCGGTACTCCCCTTTAAGGACATGAGCCCGCAGCGTGATCAGGAGTACTTCTGCGAAGGGCTGGCGGAGGAGCTGATCAACGCTCTCACCCAGGTTCAGGACCTCAAAGTGGCCGCCCGGACGTCCTCGTTCTCGTTCAAAGGCAAGGACACCGACATCCGGGAGGTCGGGAAAGCCCTCAACGTCGGCGCTGTCCTTGAAGGAAGCGTCCAGAAGGCGGGAAACCGGCTTCGCATCACCACCCAGCTCATCTCCGTCTCCGACGGCTACCATATCTGGTCGGAGCGGTTTGACAAAACCCTGGACGATGTTTTCGCCGTCCAGGACGAGATCGCTATGGCCATCGTCGACCGGCTCGCCGTCAAACTCCAAAAAGGCGAAAGAGAAAAAATAACGAAACGACATACCCAGGACAAAAAGGCCTACAACCTGTTTCTCATGGGCCGCTACTTCTGGAACCGCCGTTACAAGGGCGACATGATCAAGGCTGTCCGGTTCTATCAAAAGGCAATCTCCAAGGACCCGAACTATGCCCTTCCCTATGTCGGGATTGCCGACGTCTTCAACATCTTCGGCATGTGGGCCTACATCCATCCCAGCGATGCCTATATGAGAAGCAAGGCGATGCTCCAGAAAGCCCTGGAGATCGACCCGGAGTTGAGCGAAATCTACTCCTCGCTGGGTTTCATGGCCGCGGGCTATAATTGGGATTTTGAAGCTGCCGATCGTTATTACGCCAGAGCAATCGAGCTCAATCCCCATAATGTCTACGCCCACGGCTGGCGCGGAGAACTACTGGGAATCTGGGGAAAGCCGGGGGCGGCGGAGAAGGAGCTCCTCCTGGCCATCGAAAATGATCCTCTGTTTCCCCTTTTCCGGGCGCTCTTCGGGATCATCATCTCTATGGGAGGTGATGTTGGCAGGGGGAGAGAGCAAATTTATAAGGCGCTGGCCATGGATCCCAGCCAGCCCATGACATATCTCTTTCTGGGAATATCCCTTCTCGTACCGCCGGCCGTGCCGGAAGAAGCCATCCGGTATCTGGAAAAGGCCGTTGGATTCGGTCTGACCTTCGCCCTCGGGCATCTGGGCGTGGGATATGCTCTAACC
>JBAQGA010000043.1:0-16411 GCA_049287565.1 Candidatus Aminicenantales bacterium | reverse complement strand
GGCCCGGCGGACGGGTGAATCAAAACGGATGAGGAGTTCGTTTTCATCGGGACGGAGGAATGGCTTGATATCGAACCGGTACCCGCGAAACATGTTATCGGTCTCGCCGACCTTCTGGCCGTTCAGGAAGATCGTGGCGAACGTATCCAGCCCCTGAACCACCAGGTCGATATGGTCCTTGCTCCTCATCGTACCCGGCAGCTTGAATTCCTTCCGGTACTCCCAGTCCTCGTTCTCGATCCACTGCACACGGACCTCATTGTCCCGGTAGAACGGGTCGGGGATGATCCCGGCCGCCATGAGATCCACGTGCACGCAGCCCGGAACGAGGGCCTGACGCCAATTCGCCTGACCGGCCTGACGGAACTCCCAGGCGCCGTCGAGAGGATACTTGATCAAGGCCATGCTCTCAGAAAAGAGATGGGGTGAAGTAAGAATAAGGATCCCGAGGGCCAGCGTCCATGACCGTTTTCTTTCTCGCTGGGGAATAGCCATAGCGCCCTCCCATAGTCTTCCTGGATGATAACTATAAAATAATCGAAAAGCGAGGATTTGTCACCCCGCGCCCAACAGATCATCGATTCCAACAAAACGATAACCTCTGGCCTGAAGACCGCTCAGCAGTTCCTCGAGCCGCCGGTAAAATTTGTCCTCGCGGTCGGGATGAGTACCGATGTGGACGAGGAGAATGAAGCCGTTCAGGCCGTGGGGGTCCGTTTTTTCACGATCGAAGATGCTCTGGTAGATCCGGGAAGAGGATTGGTAGTTGCTCATATCCGGTGTCGTGTAATCGGCGTTGGAGAGAGTCCCCGCAGTAAAATTGCAGAGAATAAGCCCCAGATCTTTCGCCCAGTTGACGATGTCCTTGTTATACCATTCATAGGGCGGGATGAAGAAGGGGGTACCCTCTTTGGAAACACTGAACGCCTCCATGGCCTGGTAGTTGCGGAGGATATCATCGCTGAACTCCTCCTTGGTCACAAGGAGCTGCTCCCGATTCTCCCAGGAGCAATATAAAAGGTGCCTGTCGGAGTGCGGCCCGAGATAGTGCCCGTCTTCCCGCAGGCTTTTAATGAGCGCCGCATTCGCTTCCTCCCGGTAGAAGTCCCCGGTAAAAAAAAAGCTGGCCCGGGCCTTCTTTCGCTTCAAGACATCGCTGATCAGACCTCCTCCATCGGCGAACTCGTGACCGGTGAAGACGAGAGCAATCTTTTTCTCGGAGACGTCGCCGCGGACGATTCCGCCCTGATCGAGAACGAATTTTCCAGGCTTCCCGTCCCGAGCGCAAAAGGGCGTCAGTGCAAGGGTGCCCAATAGAAGCGTGAGCCGGCGGGAAAAGAGAGATCGGCCCTTCATTTCAAACATTCCCTCCATTGATACGCCGCCTGGAAAAAAAACTCAAGCCGGCAGACCGCTTTCACCGCCGCGGGAATTCTTATATAATGGATCACCAATCAGACGACTCGCTGCGAGGACACGGCTATGGAAGTCATCATCAAGTCCGATTATAAACAGGTCTGCTCGGAATCCGCCGCGATCATCCGGGAAGCCTGGAAGCTGAAGAATGACTTGGTTCTGGGTCTCGCCACCGGCAAAACGCCGTTGGGTCTCTATGAGCAACTCATCGCGTTTTACCAAAAGGAGGAAATGGATTTCTCTTCGGTCATGGCCTTCAACCTGGATGAATACTTCGGATTAGGAGAAACGCATCCTCAGAGTTTCGCCCATTACCTGGATCAGAACCTCTTCCGGCACGTCAACATCCGGAGGGAAAACATCCATCGACTCGAGGGCCGGCCGGCCGATATCGAGGAGCACTGCCGGGCTTACGAGCAAACGATCAAGAGTGTCGGCGGGATCGATGTCCAGGTCTTGGGCATCGGGAAGAACGGACATATCGCCTTCAACGAACCGGGCTCGGCGCTCTCCTCCCGGACCCGGTTGAAGATCCTGACCAGAGAGACCGTCGAAGCCAACCGGCCGTTCTTCAAGGACGAGCGGGACGTGCCGCGGTTCTGCCTGACCATGGGGATCGGGACCATCCTAGAGGCGAAGATGATTATCCTGCTCGCCTCGGGAAAAGACAAAGCGGGAATCGTCGCCCGGGCGATCGAGGGTCCGGTGACGGGCTCCATCCCCGCCTCCGCCCTGCAATTTCATCCCCAGGCCAAGTTCGTCATCGATGAAGACGCCGCCGCGGAGCTGATGAATGCACCTTATTATCGCTGGGCGTACGAAAATAAAGCCGGAGTTTCAGACCTTTTCAAGATCATTCCCTTGAAGTCCAGAAGATAAGGCTATTTGATCAAGTAGAACTTGGTCTGTCTTCCGTCGATGAACCGGCAGCCGGCCTCGGTGAACACGGCGTTCTCTTCGAAGCCTATCCGCACGTCCTGATTGGCCCACTCGGGAACGGCCGTGGTGGTGCTGAACTCAATGGCGTAGGCCGTGTTCAGGAAGAGCGGGTACTTGCCCCTTTCCCGACCGTCCTCGGGAGCCGATTCCGGCGACCGGGCGTCCGCCACGCACCCCGCCGCATGGCCATGGATACCGATGGGATGCATATAGATCAGCGGCCGCAGCCCTTCGGCTTCGCCCTTTTTCATCGTCGAGTCGACGATGCCGTTCCCGGAGCGGCCGGCCACGAACTCGCCCATGAAAATGTCGGCCAGGCGGTTGGCCCGGCGCAGAGCCTCTTTTAAGCCTTCGGGAGCATCGGTCTCCCCGATCTTGCAGACATAGGCCTGGAGCTGCATATCCGTGCACAACCCGAGATAAGTGATGCCGACATCGCAGTGAAGAAGGTCTCCCCGGCGGATCACGTTCCTGTCGCTGTATTTGGGCGCCTCTCTCTTATCCCGCTGGATCGAGATGGAAGGCTGGAACCAGGTCTCCAGGCCAAGGGCGGTGTACCGCTGCCGGATCCACCAGACGACATCGTCGGTCGTCGTGACATCGGGCGTGATGACCCTGTTGGAAAAGAACTCGCCGATGATGTCATGGGCGATCCCGCAGATGTGGCGGTAGACAGTCATCTCCTGAGGGCTTCGGGTTTCCAGCCAGCCGATACAGAGATTCTCGGCGGAGACGAATCGCGAGGAGAGCTCGGGCCCCAAAGCTTTTTCCAACTTGGCCTTAAGGGAAGCCGTCAATCCGTCACCGAAGGCCCAGTGCTCGGACGTATTGATCCCGATCTTCTTCGGGTTGCGCGCCCGGATGAGCTCGGCCAGGCTCTCGAACTGCTTTTTCTTCTTATCGACCCAGGTCCCCTTATACCACCCTTCCATGCCGTAGTAGCTCCCGGCGAGCCTCTCGACGCCTTTCTCCGGTCCCAGGTCGTGAAAGATGAGGATCGAGGTGCGGCGGGCAGACATCGTCGGCCGGGGCACGAGGCTCAGGTAGACGGGGTCCTCGTTGTACTCGCGGTTGATGACCAGCCACATGTCGATCCCTTCCCGGCGCAGGAGCTGGGGGATGATGTTGTCGAGCCGCCACTTCAGCCACTCGTTCATCACCTGTTCTCTGTCTTTCTCCGGCAGAATATTTTTGTAATCCTCGACGTCGGCGATCTCCTGGGCGGCCGCCACGGAAAGACCGCTCAAGAGCAAGGCGGCGAAAAGAAACAGCCAAAAACAGCGTGAAGGGCTAAGTCGCATCATGATGACCTCCCAATTTTTCTTTTCAACCTCCAAATGGATGATCCACAGCCGTGGCCTCCAGACCGCCGAGGATACGGCCTCCGTCCTCGGTAACGACCATGCAGTCCTCGATACGGACTCCAAACTCCCCATAGATGTAGATTCCCGGCTCGTTGCTGAAGGTCATCCCCGGCTCCAGTTTCAGCGTGTTCCCACGGACAAGATAAGGATACTCGTGCCCCTCCAGGCCGATGCCATGGCCGAGACGGTGGGTAAAATACTTATAGTTCGGACCGAAACCGGCATCCTCGATGACCTTGCGAGCTGCGGCATCGACCGATTCGCAGGTCGCTCCCGGCCGGACCGCTTTGAGTGCCGCGCTCTGGGCCTTCCTGACGGCTTCCCAGACCTGCCGTTGCCGGCCGGTCGGCCGGCCGAAAAAGACGGTCCGGGTGATATCCGACCGATAGCCTTCGACGGCGCAGCCACCGTCTACGAGTACCGCATCCCCCGTCTGCAGGTTGCGGACGGCCGCGGAACCGTGCGGGAACGCGGTGTTGGGGCCGAACTGGGGACCTCCTCCTCCACTGACTCCCATCTTCTGGTGGGCTGCGCTGATGGCCGCCGCCAGGTCCCGGGGGTTCATCCCTTCGCGAATCTGTTTGAAGCCCTCGCGGTAGGCCAGCTTGGTGATTTTGTTCGCCAGATCCATATAGGCGATTTCTTTGGCCGTTTTGACGCCGCGGCAGCCTTCCGTGATGGCCGCGCCGTCCACGAACTCGAGGCTCGCCACGTCCTTGCACAGTCCATAATAAATGAACTGCCGCATCGACGGGTCGAGGCCCAGCCGTCCGCCGGCCGCTCCGAGGTCCTTCATGATACCGCCGATCAGAGCATAGGGACTTTCGTGCTCTTCCCATGTCCGGATCTCTTGTCCCCGGGAGATAAGCTCTTCCGCCCTCTTCCGTTCGAAGGCCGGGCAGATCCAGACCGGATCTCGCTTCAGACTGATGACGGCCCCGAATGTCCTCTCGCTCCGCCACCAGTTGACTTTGGTGAAATAGGCCAGGTTCGTTCCGCCTTCGAGGAAGAGGGCGTCCATCTTGTTCCCGGCGATCAACCTTCTCGCCCTCTCGAGGCGCGCGGCATAGTCTTCGGCCGTCAGCGGCTTCACCTCGGCCACCCTGTTCTGGAGAGACGGCATCTCCTCACCGGCGGTTCCCCCGAAAAGCCTGCTCACCCAACCTGAGGCCGCGACGGTCAGGCCTCCCATCTTCAGGAAATGCCGGCGTGTGATCATGGCTCGACTCCTTCTTCTTTTAAAGATCTATATTGGTCCCTTTTTCGAGGATGGACAGGGCGAAGGATCGTCATAGCGGGGTGAGAGAGAACCTATATCACCCCGCGCTGCCGATGTCAACGGACTGAATGATTTCGGTTGCCGCGGGCCAGGGAGGCAAAGACGCCCACGAAGCAGAGGGCGGCGAAGATTGTGAATCCCGTCTTGATCGCCTTCAGGAAATCGCCCTGATTGGCGGGCGTGATCTGCACCCGACCGACCAGAACGGCGAAGATCATCATCGCCATCCCCATGCTGAACATCTGTCCGACGAGACGCATGGTCCCCAATGTGGCCGAGGCGACGCCATAGAACTTCTTCTCCACCGAACTCATAACCGCGTTCGTGTTGGGGGAGGAGAAGAGGGCGAATCCAAATCCGAGCAACGCCAGGCTTCCAACCACGAAACCGAGTGCGGAATCGGCCCGCAGAAACGTCAGGAGAAGTAGTCCGGCGCTCGACAGGGCCATGCCGATGGAGGCGACGACCCGCGGTTCGATCCTGTCCGAGGCCCGGCCGGCCAAGGGAGAGAAAAAGGCCATGACGGCTGGCTGCGCGATGAGAATAAACCCGGCGTTCTGGGGATTCATTCCTTTGACATATTGGAGATATAGGCTGACAAAGAAACCAACGGCGAAGGTGGCGCTGTAATTGATCAGCGCCGCCAAGTTGGAAAAGGCGAAAACCCGGTTCCCCCGGAAAAGCGCGAGGTTGACGACCGGGCTGGAGACGACGTTCTCCCGGCAGACGAACCCACAGACCAAGGCGAAACCGGCGAGCAGCAGAGTGATACCGACCCGATGAGGTAAACGCGAAAATCCGAGCATCACGCCGACAAGGGCGAGTCCGTAAAGAAGCGCCCCGGAGAGATCGAATTCATCGCCGGCCGCTTCGGCCCACTCCCCCGGAAGTCTTGCCAAGACGAGGACAATGATCAACATACAGAGGGGGATATTGAACAAGAAAATGCTCCGCCAGCCGAACTGATGGGTGAGCCATCCCCCCAGCACCGGTCCGAGAGAAAGCCCCAAATACGTCGCCGCAACGTTGATGCCGAGCGCCTTTCCTCTCTCTCCCGGCGGAAAGACCGAGGTCAAGATAGCGATGCCCGTCCCGAAAATCATGGCCCCCCCGGCGCCCTCCAGAACCCGGAAGCCGATCAGGGCGACAATCGAAGGGGCTATCGCAGAAAGAAGAGTGGATGAGGTGTAGACGACGATGCCCGCCAGAAAAAATTTCTTCCTCCCGTGAATGTCGGCCAGCCGTCCGAAGGGGACGAGAAAGACGGCCGCCGCCAAAAGGTAGCCCGTGGCCACCCAGCCGAGCGTCACTGCATCGGCGCCAAAGCGGCGGCCGATGGAGGGCAGGGCGATATTGATCGCTGACCCCATAAAGGGCGCCAGAAAAGAAGCCAGTCCGGCGATGATCAAAGCCGAGGTCTGCGTTCTCTTATCCATAGTATAGCGATACATTTTATAGGAAAAGTCCTTTTTTACAAACTCTTTTCGCCCGACGTTTGCCTCCCCACCTTAGTGATGCCAGCGGGGGCTTGAAAATATCACCGCCCAAGGAGTACATTGAGCGGGAATCTCTAAGAACCTTCGGGAGGACCTCGATGAGACACATCCGGATAAAGGTTATCATCCTCGTCTCTCTCTTCCTCGCCCTGGCCCTTCTCTTCCCCTCCATTGAGCGCCGGGACGGCGACTGTTTCACCGTTCTCGTCGGGAAGAAGGCCAGCGCCGACGGCTCGGTCATGATCGGCCACAACGAGGACGATCGGGGCGACATCATCGTCAACCTTCGAAAGATCCAACCCCGCGATTACGGCGTGCCGCAGAAAATCAGCCTTGGGAAGGGAGGCACCTTCGAGACCGACGGCCGGACGAACGGATTCCTCTGGATCGAAGCGACCACCCAGGAATTCGCCGACAGCTTCATCAACGAGCACGGCGTCGTCGTCACCTCGGACAGTTGCCCGTCCAGGGAAACCACGGACGACTTCACGGATGGCGGCATCGGCTATATGCTCCGGAGAATCGTCGTCGAGAAGGCGAAAACCGCGAGAGAGGCCGTGAAAATCGCGGGCGATCTGGTCGAGAAATACGGCTACAGGGCCTCGGGAAGAACCTACTCGATCCTGGACAAGAACGAAGCCTGGATGCTGGCCGTCATTAGGGGAAGGCATTGGTTCGCCCAGAGGGTCCCCGACGACGAGGTGGCCGTCATCCCCAACCACTACACCATCAGGCAAATCCGCCCGAACGACCCGGACCATTTCATGGGGAGCCCGGACATCGTGGAGTATGCCCGGACAAACGGCTGGTACGACGAAACCAAAGACGGCCCCTTTGATTTCAAAAAGGCCTTCGCCAGGCCTTCCCGCCGCGACCTCGTCTCCGACGGGAATACGTTGCGCCAATGGAGGGGACTGAACCTGCTCGGCGGGCGGGAATGGGAGATCAGCGACGACTTTCCATTTTCCTCGAAGCCCGGGAAAAAGATCACCGTGGAAGACCTGATGGCGATCCTCCGGGACCACTACGAAGGAACGGAATACGACGCTACGGACGGGTATATGATAGGCAGCCCGAACAGGACGAAATACAGGACGATATGCACCGCCTCGACGATCAACTCTTTCGTCGTCTCTCTCGGCAGAAACCGGCCGGAGCCGATCTCGGTCTCTGTCTGGCTGGCTCTCGGGAAGCCGGACACGACGGTTTTCTTGCCTCTTTATTGCGGCGTCGAAAGCCTGCCGCTGGGCGCGGGCCTGGGAACTCCCACTCATGATTACGAGGTCTTCTACAAACAGCACTTCGACGACGCGGAATTCAAAGCTCGGAAGGACGGGCTGCTTCACACCAAGGTCCTGGCGCTCGAAAAGGCCGCCGAGGCGGACTACGGTCCGATGATCGAAACACTGAGACAGAAGCTTTTCCCCGCCGAAAAGGCGTTCCTCGAAAACCGGCCGAAATTCGAAGCGGACTTCACGGCCCTCTATGCCAAGGACAAGAAGAAGGCTCTGCAGAAGCTCGATGCCTATTTCGCGACCGCATTCGAGAAAATCGCGGGGCTCACGACGAAGCTTCTGGCGAAGCGGCCAGAGTTCTGAACCCGATAATCCTCTTTGATCGTCAGGATCGTTGCCCGACTATCACGATTTCAATCGGATGATGATTTCCTGTCGTAAAAAGCCCGGTGCCTTTTCGCCCGGGAAGCGGATCTCCAGCCGGTCTCCGGAAAGCTTCGCCCCTTGAATCTCCCGGATGAGCTCTCTGCAGGTTACCCCCAGCGAGTAGGTCCGTCCAGCCAAACCTTCGACAAGGACTTTAAGTTCGTTTCCTTCCCGAGCAACGCGGATGATCTTAAGCCCCCCATCGGGGTCTCCGACCCTGGATTTCGTGGCTGGCGGCAGGACCTCGACCGTGGGCTCGAAGTCGATCTCGACAGCGTCCCGGCCGCTGAGGCTAAAGCGCACCTCCGGCCGGACAACCCGCGGAGAGGACGTCGGCTTGAAGTCCACGGGTTGCCCGTTCACGCGGACGGCCCGGACTTCGGTCCCCGGCCCGAAAGAGGGAGAGAAGGCCATGTTGAACCCGGTCCCGGGCCGCCCCTTAACCTCGAGATTGATTCTTCCCTTATCCCGGGTATATTGCAGGTCGAAGCTCTCCGGGCCGAGGCGGAAATTTTCGATCGTCACTCCGGGCCAATCGGCCGGGAAGCGCGGCTCAAAAACGGCCTCTTTCCGGACCGCATCGCCACCCAGGCCCAGCATCCCCCGGACGAACGGCAGGACAAAACCGCCGCTCGAGAAGCCTTGATGAGCCACGGCCTCCTGCGGCCAGATGTGTTGAGCGCCGGAGAAGAGCTCGGCGGCGCAGCCGAGGGCGTTATCAAACATGTGGTCGGCGTTGGCCATAACGAGCCCGTAGCCCTGAAGCGCGTAGCCGTGCCGATAAAGTGCGCTGGCGAAATATCCCGTGAGGAAAGGCCAGACAGCTCCATAATTGTAATTGAGCGGCTCGTAAAGGGGACTTCTCCGGGTGAGGATTCTCACGCCCCAGTCGGTCGTCAGATCGGAGGCGCTCATGTTTTCGAGAGTCCGGACAGCCCGGCCGGGATTTCCGATCTCCCACATCAACGGCACGGCGCACCACGGCGTTAACTCTTTGACCTGCTCGCCCTCATCGTTGAAAGCATAAGAATATTGACCGCCGGCCGCATCCCAGAACTTGGCTTCGAAAGCGGCCAGCGCCTTCTCATGAGCGGCTTCTGTCTCTTTAACCAGCTTCTCTTCACCCATAACGCGGGCCAGCTCGGACATGGCCCGGGCCGCCCGAATCCAGACCGCCGCCAAATAGATGTCCGTCTGGATACCGGTCAGTGAGCCGAACTCCAGGGCGCCGAGCCCGGCCTGGGAGTTATCCATCAGGCCGTCGCCGTCGGCGTCCGTTGTCAGGCACCAAGCGTAGGCCCGGCGGAGCGACAGCCAGTTCTTCCGGAGGAATTCCAGGTCGCCGCTCCAGCGGAAATAATCATGACAGGCGGCGATATAATACGGTGTCGTATCGCCGTGAATATAGCCGTAAGGGTAATCTTTGAACCAGTTGATATAGCCGGCGGCCTGGGAAAGCTCGTGGGCCATCTTGCCGTCCTCGCGCTGCCATTTCCCGGTGAAGGCCAGCGCTTCCCGGACGGCCTCATGAGCGCCATAGCTCGAAAGACTCAGGGAATTGAGATAAGCATCCGTGCCGAAGAACCAGCCGAACCCGGGCCGGCCTCCGCTGCCCGAGAGGCCGAGACCCGCTACCAGCCCGCGGCCGAGGTCGGGATTATCGACCCGGAGGTTGTCATAGGAAACCTTGGCCCATTCCAGAGCCAGGTTAAACCGGGCGAGCGGCGTCTTCACCCGGAGCGTGTCCTGCCGCAGCGTGCGATAATACGCGTTGGCGGAAACGCAAACCGCCTGAGGGTCTGCGGACAGCTTTTCATAAACCTCCCGGATATCCTCGCGCTTTCCCTTGCCGCCGGCCAGGATGACCGGGATGAGTTTTTCTCTGACCTTCGTCGGGTCATCAATAACGATGGTAAATTCGCTCGGCGCATCGGAAAGCATGTGAGCGGGAGTGTAGGAGATCCCCCGGGCGGCCGGCGAGCCGACGAACCCGTGGTTTTTGCGGGTCGGCTCGGAAATGAGATAGGCCTTGAGCGTATCGTCCCAGTAGGCATATTGGCCGCCGATCCCCGCCGGCCACATCGGCTGGAGGACCGGCTGGAAGCCCGCGACGATGGTCACAGGCTCGGCGGCATCGATATCGAGAAGGATAACGGCGCCGGCCTCTTCGATGGCGGTTACGAAGGTCGCCCTCACCGTGAAGGATTGGAAGGTGAAAGTCAGCGTCGTGGCCGCCGGCGTCACCTCGACAAACCGGACGATGTCTTTGGCCGGGATGGGCCGCGTGCTGTTCCCCAAAAGAAAGGAAAGCTCGAAGTTGCGGAGGAGCTTGAGCGGATAGGCCCAGGCCTCGAAAGCACCGCTCTCGAGACCGAGGAGGGCGAACTTATGTCCGGCTTTATCAAAATAGGTACTCGGCTGGGCCGGCCGGGAAAGAGCCAGATCGTTCCGTTCAATCTCAAACTTCGGGATGAGACCGTCCTGCGCGATCGACCGTGACGCAAGAACGAAGAAAAACACGAGACCACCCCAAAAAATGCGCCGCCTGATCCGGCTTCTTTTTCTCATGATCTCCCCTCGACGAACATTGGGGAATTATAACACAAATCCCGGGAGTCGAAACCGCGACCTCCCCCGGACAGGCCGGGGGCCCGCTCCGGCCCGTATTTTCACTGAGGTTGGGACGGGTTTCCCCGGCTATTCTTCTGGAACTCCGGGCATTATCTGCGTTCCCACCAGATGCAGTTCCCCTTCCGAATGGGCGATCACGGTGGCCGCAGCGATGTCTCCCGTGATGTTGATCACCGTGCGGGCCATGTCCAGGATCCGCTCTACCCCCAGGATGAGGGCGATCCCTTCTAGGGGAATCCCGACCTGCCTGAGGACGATGATCAACATGAGGACACCCATGGCCGGTGCTCCGGCGGCGCCGACGGAGGCCAGGGTCGCCGTCAGAACGATGATCAGTTGGTCGGCGATCCCCAGGTTCATGCCGTAGACCTGGGCGATGAATACGGCGGTGACACCTTGATAGAGCGCCGTCCCGTTCATGTTGATCGTCGCCCCCAACGGCAGGACGAAGCTGGCGATCTGCTTGGAGACGCCGAGGTTTTCCTCAGCGCACTCCATGCTCACCGGAAGGGTCGCGGAACTGGAGCTTGTGCTGAAGGCGATCAACTGGGCCTTGGAAATCCCCTTCCAGAACTCGAAATAAGGATACCGGGTGAACACGGAGACGACGGCCGGGTAGGAAACAGCCAGGATGAACAGTCCGCCGATGACGACCGCGCAGTAGCGGAGGAGGGATATCAGGATGTCGGCCCCGAACGTCCCGACGACCGAAGCGATGAGGGCGAAGACGGCATAAGGTGCTATCTTAATCACGATCTCGACGATCCTGATCATGATGTCGTTGATCGCTTCAAAGAAGGACAGCACCGGCTTCATCTTGTCCTTATCCAGGAGGGAGATGACGGCCCCCATGAACATCGCGAGGAAGATGATCTGGAGCATGTTGGCCTTGACGAAGGCGTCTCCCGGATTATCCGGGATGATATCGACGAGCATCTCCACGACCCCGGGTCGCTCCCCTGCCCGGAGGGCCTGGGCGTCCGCCGTTTCTCCGTAGTTCGCCTTGAGTTCAACCTGGACGGACTCTGGGATGTTCCGTCCGGGCTTCAGCGTATTGGCCAGGAACAGGCCAACGCCGACGGCCGTCACGTAGTAGGCAAGAAAGAAAGCAACGGTCTTCCCACCGATGCGTCCCAGCCTGCGCATATCCCCGAGGCTGGCCACCCCGACCAGCAAAGACGCGAAGATGAGGGGGATAACCACCATCTTGATCAGTCGGATGAAGGCCGTGCCGACGGGCTTGATCACGGCCGCGTCGGGTCCGAAGGCCAGACCAACGACCGCACCGAGGACGAGTCCGGCGAAGATCTTGTTGGCCACCCCGGTCTTCCGGAGAGTGGTCATACCGAGCAGAAGGCCCACTGCCAGGAAAAGGATGATCTGGATGATCTTTGTTCCAGCCGTCCCGGCGGGCGTACCGAGACCCAGGGCGCCCGCGCAGAGAACGGCGGACACCACGAGTCCGATGATCCGGCTCAGATGGCGCCGCATGGATTCACCTCCTCCCGGATGGCTCTCCGCTTTCGAGTCCTCCCGGCGTTTTTCGGGCGAACATCAATTCCCCACTATGGGCAAATTCAGGAAAAGAATCAAGAGACAAGCGGAAAAAGGAGGGGTTTGGGAGAGGCGAAAGTGCCTAGAATAAGAACAAAAGAACCAGGCAACTCCCGATGATCACCAGGGAAACCGGGAGAGCCGACCGCCAGCCCGGGTTGGCCCGCTTGAGGACCTCGAAGTCGGTGACATAGACCGTCTCGCAGGCCTGGCCGCCGCTGTCCTTGCGGGTCGTGCTCGTCCCCCGCACCGCCTTTGACCCCTTGTGCCCATACTTGGCCAACCAGCCCCGCAGGTGGACCTGGTCGCCCCGCTTGACGCTCTTGATGAGCCGGCGCAGGAGCGTGTCTTCGGTGATGAGGTGATTGTTCGAGATGTGGGACGGGGAGAACTGCCGGCCCGTTTCCGGGTCCGGCCAGGAATAGTAGCAAGTGAAGTCCCGGCTCCAGAACTTGATCCGCCGGAAGGAGCCGGTCTCTATGTTCTTGCCCCAGATGATACAGAGGTCCTTGATGTTGAGGAAATCCTTCCACATCTCGTGGGCATAGTCGAGGAAGGACCCGGCATAGTGGGAGGAGACGACCATCCCCCAGAGCTCGTAGTCGAACTGCGGATAGACCGTGTAGGTATATCCTTTCTGGGGGACATCGAAGAGCGTCGGCAGGTCCCCCGGCTCCTGGACCGGTTCCTGAAAAACCTCGGGCCGAAATTCGTCCTCCGTCGGCCAGCGGTTTCTGAAGATGATGCAGAGGAAGAGGAGGATGAGTCCCCCCAGGAGGACGACCTTGACAAGTTCCCTCTGGGAGCGCGTCATCTGCTTCTCGGCCCACATGGAATCACACCCTCCTCAGTCTAACCTTGCTACCAAAGTTTTTCTCTTGTACCAGGCAGCTTGGAACGTTTTCCGGCCCGGTTTTTTATTAGCGGCCATAATGAGGATAAGGAAACGCGCGTTATTTTAGCATGAATTCCGCTTGACTTAAACGCGCTTCGCTCGCGATGCCAACAAATAAACCATCTCTTCGTTCATATCCGTATATTTCCGCCTTGAGCTGTTTTCACTGGATAGACATTCATGGTCTCTCCTGCTACCTGATCAAAAAGGAATTTCGCTCACATCTCTTCCTGGATCCAACGCTTGATTTCCTCCTGGGATGGGATCCGACCCGAGGACTTCACTTTTCCGTTGATGACGAGGCCGGGTGTCGCGAAGATCTTGTACTCGGCGATCTTCTTGATGTCCGTCACCTTCTGAACATCAGCTCCCACATTCAGTTCCGCCAGGGCATTGATGGTTCTTTTTTCGACTTCGCCGCAACGCGGGCAGCCCGGCCCTAAAATCCGGATTTCCATTTGTGCCTCCATTTCTTAGAAGAATGCCCCGAAAATCATCCCGGTGATTGTGGCCATCACCGCCACGAGCAGTATATAAACCAAGGTCTTTTTTGTTCCGATGACGCTCCTGATGACCAGCATGCTGGGAAGAGACAAAGCCGGCCCGGCCAGCAGAAGCGCCAGCGCCGGACCCTGCCCCATACCCGAACCCATCAAGCCTTGGAGTATGGGGACCTCGGTCAAGGTGGCAAAATACATGAACGCGCCGGCGACCGAAGCGAATAGGTTGGCGCCCAGGCTGTTTCCTCCCACCAGACGCGCCACCCAGGAGCCCGGGATAATTCCCTCGTGCCCGGGTCTTCCCAGCAGGAATCCCGCTACCATCACGCCTCCAAGCAAGAGAGGGAAAATCTGCTTGGCGAAAACCCAGGTGGAGAAGGTCCATTCTTTCAGTTCATCCTTATTGAACCAGCGGACGAGCATCCAGGCCAGAACAGCCAGAAGGGCTGCCCCGAGATACCATTTGATTTGGTAAATGAAAAACCAGACTCTGAGTGAGGGATCGGCCTTGGCCCAGTTGGCGAAGACCAGGATCCCGATCATCGTCGCCATGTACAGGGCCGTCTTCCAGAGCGGCCGGGCGTCTGGGGAGCCTTCCGAGACGATGAAGTCGTCCTGGCTCCGGTTCTTTTCATCTTCCCGGCCAAAAAAGAGCTGCATCAGAAGCCCGATGACGACGGAAAAGGCGATAGCGCCCAGCGCCCTGGCCAACCCGATCTTGGCCCCGAGGACCTTGGCCGTCAGGATGATCGCCAGGATGTTGATCGCCGGACCGGAATAAAGGAAGGCCGTGGCCGGCCCGATCCCGGCCCCGCGCGTGTAGATCCCCGAAAAAAGCGGGAGCACGGTGCAGGAACAGACGGCCAGGATAGAACCGGAGACGGAAGCGATGCCATAAGCCAGGGCCTTATTCGCTTTCGGCCCCAAGAGCTTGATGACGGATTCCTTACGGATGAAAACCGAGATCGCTCCGGCGATGAAAAACGCCGGGATAAGGCAAAGGAGGACGTGCTGGCGGGCGTACTCCTGCATCATCAAGAACGCTTCCAGCAGCGCATTCTGGACGTTCAGCCGCGAAAAAGGGATGAAATAGGCGGCCAGAAATGCGGCCAGCAGGACAAGAAGCGTTTTCTTTTCTTTCATTATGGCCCGGGCTTCAAGTGACGCAGCGTTTCTTGCGGACCTCTTCCTTCAAACAAACGTCGATCCTCCGCGTGTCCTCGGCAGCCTCCCGGAGGTCTTCCGGTCCGGCCTTGAGGACCTTATCGAACATGAGCGCGAGGCTTTCCCGGACTTTCCCCGGAACCCGGTAGATGATCCATCTGCTCTCCCGGATATCCTCCGCCAGGTCGGCATCCCGCAGGATGCGGAGCTGATGGGAGACCCGGGACTGCTCCATCCGGAGGATAAATATGAGCTCGCAGACGCAGAGGTCTCTCTGCAGCAGGAGACGGAGAATCCGCAGGCGGGTCGGGTCGGCCAGGGCCTTGAGTGTCTTGATTGAGTCTGTCATTTTATATCATTATATGAACATGTATTCATATATTAGCCGAAATTTTCCGCCCCGTCAATCGTTCCATATTTTGACTTCCCCTGCGTCAGAAAGGCTCCGAACTGGTCCCTGGTCTTGTCTCCGGCCCGGCGCACTCCGCTCAAGATCCCTAAAGCGGGGGAAATGTCCGGAGAAGGCCGGGAGCTCAAAGGAACGGCCGTCGCCCTGGCCGGAAGCCTGCCTCTAGGAAGTCTCGGGTCTAAACAGGTATTTCCTGACTTCGTTGAGGAGCAGCTCTCGATTGTAGGGCTTGGAAAGAAAGGAGACGATATCCTTTTTCGCTCCGGTCCTTTCGTCTTCCTTCGAGATCAGAGAAGACAAAAAGATGATCGGGATCTCTTTGGTCCGAGGATTCTTCTTCAGGACGTCCGCGACATCCCCGCCGTCCATGTCCGGCATCATGATGTCCAGGATGATAACACCCGGGAGATTCCCCGCGGCCAGCTCGAGCGCTTCTTTGCCGTTAGAAGCAACGATGAAACCATATCCAGCATTGCCTAAAGCCGTCTTCAGCATGTTTTGGGTGATGATGTCGTCATCGACGATCAGAACTTCTTTCTTGGTCATGTTCCTAAAGCTCCTTTATGAATGATCCGCCAGCGGCAATAGGACCGCTCCCGGCCTCGAGTTTATTCACTGGGGCCTTATCCATTTTTCGATCTTGGCGACGATGATTTCGTCTTCGACGATCAGGATGCGGACCTTTTCCATTCTTTTACACTCAGGCGCCTCGAATCAGGCTTCACCTTTCTGACTCTTCTTCTTTTCCTATTAATTAGGCTAGAGCGGGCAGGCTGGCAATAGCCGGGAAAGATGATTCAGGGGGTGATTCTCGGTGTCCCCCTTATCACCCCTGGAGGTAAAAAGACGTTTCTCAGACGGGAACGGCAGGCCGTCCAGCCTGAATCCCCGCCTGAAAACTAAAACCGAATGATGATTTCCGTCCCTTTGTCCTTCCGTATCTCGATCGACCCGCCAAGCTGCTTGACCAGGTCGCGGATGATCTGGAAACCCAGAGTCTTCGTCTGGCTGAGGTCAAAATCTTTGGGCAAACCCACGCCGGTGTCTCTCACGATCAAGTCGTATTTGTCCTTGTCTTCCCGGCCCATCCGGACATAGAGCTC
>JBAQGA010000042.1:0-9208 GCA_049287565.1 Candidatus Aminicenantales bacterium | reverse complement strand
ATGGGACCAGAATGACGGTGAAGCCACCCTTTTCCCTTCCGCTCATCAGTCAAGGAGACTATCTGATCCCCCTGGAAAGAGGCATTATCTATTCCGGTGATCAGCGATCGAGCTACTGGAACATCATCGTCTCCCCCGGACGCGTCTGGAGGGAAACGGCCGACGGCGGCTACTCCCGGGCGTCTTTCCCTTTTGTGCTCACCGATAATTTCGTTGGCCAGGCGCGGAACGGGTTGGCCACATTTGTTTTCGATTCGAACGGCATCTCCCGTATCGCCATCCAAATCTCTCAGGAAACAGCCCCGGTCGATAGCTACACGAGCGCCAATTTCGCGGGGATGATTCCGGCGCATTATACGAGTCAGGTCTTCCCTGAGGCCGACCGGCATATTCTCGATTTCCAAGCTGAGATCGCGGCTCGGCCGCCGATCCAGCCATGGAGTGAGCTGCCCTATAGCCTGTTCACTCAAGGATTTTTCAGAGGAGGATTGCCGGACGAGACGGTCAGCCTGGCGGCGATCCTCATGGACGGCCGGCTCTACCTTCAGCCGGCGGAGACAAGGACAGGGGACTTCCCCTATCCGGCCGAAATGCGGCATGGCGTTTTTTCGGTGACTAAAACACTGGGCATGGGCCTGGCCATGTTTTATGCAGCGCAGAGATACGGAGAAAGCGTCTTCGATGAACTGATCACAGTCCACGTTGCCGCCCTGTCCAACCATCCCGGCTGGCAGGGCGTGACCTTCGAGAACGTCCTGGACATGGCGACGGGGACGAGCGGAGGCGATAGTGGCAACAATATCCTGCCCTTCATCGAGGCCAGAAGCGCCGGAGAAAAACTGGAGGCGATAAGCGCGCTTCCGGACGCCCCTCCCCCACCCGGCCGGGTCTTCAATTATGCTTCCACGAACACTTTTGTCCTTTCCTATGCTTTGAACGAATATGTCAAATCCAGAGAAGGGCCTGAAGCCGATTACTGGGAGATGGTCAGGGAGGAAGTTCTCCGGCCCCTGGGCATCCCCCATCTTCCGCTCGTCCGGACGCTGGAAGAGGGAGGAAGACTCGGCGTCCCAATCATGGGCTGGGGCAGCTATCCGACCGTATGTGAGGCTGCAAAGATAGGGCAACTGCTCCATGACGAAGGCAAGTTCCAGGGGATGCAGCTGTTGAATAGAAACAAGGTTCGGGCAGCGCTCTATCGAACATCCCGACGGGGTTTGGATGCCGGCACATCGTTCGGCCATCGTGAATATTACCTTCACGCGATGTGGATCACCGGCTTGAGCCTACCCAGCTGTCCAGTCTCTGCGTCCTCGATGAGGGGACACGGCGGAAATCACGTCATCGTCCTGCCAAGTGGAATGATCGCCATTCGCTTCGGCGACCAAAACTTCTACGACGTGGCCCCGATGGTCGCCGTGGCCGAGTTCTACATCAGTTCTTGCCCGGAAAACGGCGGTCGAAAAATTCAAGCCCAAGAAAGGCGCCTGAAAAGAAACTGAAAGACGGGGGACGCCAACTATCTTTTTGCCGCCTTGGAAGAGTCATACCTTCTGATGATCTCGGCGGTGATATCCAGCGCTGGCTCGCAAAAGACAACTCCGCCCGGGGCCGATAGATCAAAGACCAGGCTGATCTGTTGTTCCTTGGCATAGCCGTCGATGACCGCAAGCACTTCGTTTCTCAGCCTCGAAACCAGGGTGAACTGCAGGCGCTGAAACTCCTTGGTCGCATCTTCCTCCACGCGTTTGCGCTGAACCCTGGCGCTCTCCAGCTCAAAACCCAACTTTTGCTGCGCTTCCTCGTTCAAGGTGAGCCGCTGCGTCCTCAGTTTCGTCTCCAGGGAAAGGATCTGCTGGTCGTATTTGCCCAGCTCGCCCATGATGGCCTGTTCTTTCTGCTTGAGTAGAGACAGGACATTCTGGCCTTCGACCGACCGTTCAAAGGCCTGCTGAAGGTCGATCGCCGCAATCTTGGGCGCCTGCTGGGCAGATCCGGGGGAAGCCATTAAACCCCCTAAAAGGATAAAGCAGGTTGCCACGGACAGTCTTTTTTTGATCATTTTAGCCTCCTGGGAACTCGAATTCCGGGGACATCCCCTCCACCTAATCCAACAATTCGAGTTTGAGAATGGTTGCAGGAGGGCTCAATGATTCAACACGGCCTGTCTGGATTTTTTCTTATAAAGATGGGAAAGAACAATCTGGAGCTCCGCGCTTTTTGCTCGGAAAAAGGACCCTTGCAGAGGGCAAACGCTCCTATTCCGTCATGACCTGAACATCTGTGCGGCGGGCAGCAGGCTGGACGTCGAGCTTAACCACACTCCCCTTCTCCACCCGGCCTGAGACGACCGTCCTGTAGGGGGCGTGAAGCTTGAAATCCGCGTCCCAATCCCGGGGCCAGGCGGGAAGCAAGAAGATCTTCCGGCCGTCCGTCTGCATCAGCATCGCCTGGAGCGTCTTAAGCAGGACGCCACCGTGGTCCTGGTCGGGAATCCAATCATAGTTCGGTCCCCAGAAGGCCGGGAAGCGCGAGCCCCCGTGCTTGTTCCTGGCCCGGCCGACGAGGTATTCCCGGGCCTGCTCGGTCAGCCCCAGGTAGGCCATAAAGATATCTTCCTGGCGCCAGCCGAAGTTCCCTTTGTCCAAGCGACTATTGAGGGCTTCGACTCCCAGCTCGATTCCCGGTCGGCCCAGAGCCACCCGCCGGTAAGGAAAGACCGCATAAAGCTCGGGGTTTTCGATGTTGCTCTTCGTGGCGAAGGCTTCGGCCGGAGCGAGCATCCTTCTGCCCTCGACTTCTCTTGTCGGAAGGTCCGGCATTTTGTCCTGCATCCGCTCCCATAAGGCTTTCTCCCCGGCCTCGACCTTTTCCCCCGCCAGTTCCAGAAGTCTCTCCGTCACAGCCAGGATGCCGGCAATCTCGGGCATCGGGTTCCGGCAATCCCACCAGGTCTCGAGCGCCTGGCTCGGCTCCATCACGATCTTGCCGCTCTCGTCCGCGGGATAGTGCAGATCATAGAAGGTCAGGATTTCGTGGGCGAAGGGCAGGAGTATTTCCCGAAGCAGCGCCTCGTCCAGTGTGTGCTCATAATGGTCGAGCATCATCTGGAGGAGCTCGATCCCGCCCTGCCATTCCCAGCGGTGCCAGCGGCTTTCGTTCTCGACGACCGTCCTCTTCTCCCGCACCGTCCAGCCGTACGATTCGTTGAAGGCCGCCCCCCAGAAGTAGACACACTCGTTGAGATAGGCGCCGGCGTGGCCGAAATAGCGCTGCGTCCGGTATTTCGCCATCTCCAGGACGTCTCCCGTGTACATCCGGAAGAGGGACGGCAGCAGGTCGAAATCCCCCGCGGTGCACATACTCATATAAGGGAGACGCGTATTCTGCCACCAGTAGCCGGGACCCCAGCGGCGGTAATCGGCGTCGCCCGGACTTCCGGGGTTCGGCACGGTGAAGATAGACCCATTGAATTTGATCGGGTAGGCGCCCCGGCCGGCGCAGGCGTTGATGAAGCGTTGCAGGTTATAGGCCCGGGTCAGGATGAAGGTATCATCATCAGGACCGCTCGAGTCGATTTCGATCCAGCTTCTCCGCCAAAACTCCGCCCACCAGGCACGGTGGGCACGCTCACGACCGGCGAACGGAATTTTTCCCGCGGCTGTGATCTTTTCCTCAGTCGCTTCCAGCCATTCCACGGGAGAGGAGGGTTGTCTGGTCAGGACAAAGATCTCGAAGCGATGAGATTTCGCGGCCGGAGAAAGCAGGTTGAGGTCGTCAATCCGCTGCGCCCTTTCGGCCGTGATGACGGCGCCGAAGGTCCGGTGGAGGATGGGATCGGCCTGCTCGAAGCCCTGCATGTCCTGGAGCTCGGCGCTCAAGACCGGGCCGACGGATTTCTTGTTATGGTGATACCAGCCGATGCGGCTTTCTTGGCCCGTGAGCACCGTGTCCGGCTCGACTACGGTCGGAAAGTGCTTATTCTCGGGCGCATAGTGGTCGTAATGGACGTCACTGACCTCGATCGTCGGGAGCTCGACCGGTTCGTTCCGCCACAATTCGATCGAGGCCGTGACTTGAAACGGCTTTTCCCCCTCGGAAGCGACATAAATCACCGGATGATGGGCATCGGCCCAAACCCGGGCCCGGACAGAATCATCCCCCTCCCCGTAACGGATCTCGATGGAGGCATCGTTCAGGCGCAGGGTCTGGAGAAACACTCTTGACTGCGGGTAGGGATTCGGGTTGAGCCGGACTCTTACCCGGCCGAGCTTCAGCAGCCGGCTGTTGTCACCCCAGAGGTCCGTTTTCCCGATGTATAAGAGCAGGTCGCCGCGTTCCTCCACCCAGACATTGATGCCGATATCACCGTTTCCCGCCGGCATCGTGCCCCAGGAATCGCGGCTCGGCGAGTCCCAGGCGACATCGTACTTTTCCAGGCGCTCCAACGGATCAAAACCGCTCCGGGCGCAGGCAGAGGCCAAGGCGATCGTAAGAATCGCCAGAATGGGCCAAATCCTCAATGTTTTCATCCGATCCATCTCCTCTATTGGACTTGGCTTGAGGATATCCTGATTCAACCGCTGTTTCAATATCGGCACGCACGATCCACGGTCGGCCCGGGGACGCTCGTGCGGTCCTGTGGCCGGTTGTTTTTTGACCCTCGATTGAATATCATTGGCTTCCTTGATATGTCGCCAGGCAGGGTGAAATGAGTTCGTCGAGAGAGCGCGTCAATCAATTTATCACACGGTCCGGTCTTGATGTCGGCTCGATCGACCCGGGAGCCGTCCTGGAAGATTTCCTGGAGGAGATGAAAAGGGGGTTGGACGGCCGGAAGAGTTCCCTGGCGATGATCCCGACATTCATCACCACCGACAAGCCGGTGCCGGCCGGCCGCCCCGTCATCATCGTCGATGCCGGCGGGACGAACCTGCGTGTGGCCACGGCCATCTTCGACGAGCGCGGCGTTCCGACGATCGAAAACTTCTCGAACTATGAGATGCCGGGGATACAAAAGGAGGTTGGCAAGGACGAGTTCTTCGATTTGTTCGCCGGCTACCTCTTGCCGGTGGCCGGGTTTGCGGACTCGATCGGTCTCTGCTTCTCCTATGCCGCCGAGATCACCCCGGACGGCGACGGCCGGCTTTTGACCTGGACCAAGGAGATCAAGGCCCCCGAGGTCATCGGCGAGCCCATCGCCAAGAATATCACCAAGCGCCTCAGGGCCAGGGGATTTCGGCCGCGGTTCATTCTCCTCAACGACACCGTGGCCACACTGCTTGCAGGAAAGAGCTCGGGCGGCTCGGACCGCTACGACTCCTATGTCGGATTCATCCTCGGCACCGGGACCAACACCTCCTATGTGGAAAAAAACGCCGGCATCGGCAAACGGAAGGACCTCGACCCGGCCGGGACCCAGGCCATCAACGTGGAATCCGGGAATTTCGGGAAGTGTCCGCGCGGCCCCATCGATCTGGCCTTTGACCGGTCAACGGTCAGCCCCGGGGCCTATACCTTCGAGAAGATGATCTCGGGCGCCTACCTCGGCGGTCTCTGCCTCCTCGTCTTGAAGACCGCGGCCGAAGAGGGATTATTTTCCGCTCCGGGAGCAGACGCCCTCTCCGCCCTCCAGGAGCTCTCGACCATCGAAGTGGATGCTTTTCTCAGAAATTCACACCGGGGAGCGGAATACCCGCTGAATTCTTTGGCCGACAAAGACAAAGAGCTTATCCGGCGGCTGTTCGGGGCCGTTATCGAAAGGGCGGCGCTCTTCGCGGCCATCAACATCAGCGCCGCCGTCCTGAAATCCGGCGGGGGTAAGTCGCCTCTTCATCCGGTCTGCGTCAACGTGGACGGCTCGACCTATTATAAAACGCTGGGCCTCCAATCCCGGACCGAGGAATACCTTCGCCGCATCCTCGTCCCAAAGGATGTCACCTGCCGCCTCATCCGGGTGGACGATTCGCCGTTGATCGGCGCCGCCGTGGCGGGCCTGACCCATTAGACGATGAGAAAGTGGCTGTTTGTCCTGCTCATCCTGGCCGTCCTCTACGCCCTTTCCAAGATCACCGGGAAGAAACACCAGGCCCGCTATCCCTTCCTCAAGCGTGTCGACAGGACCATCTCTCTCCTCGTCTGGATTCTGCTGACGGCCTACATCGTCTCTTTTATCTATTGGTTATACAACGAGATCATCCTCTGAACAGCCGGCAGGAAAAGGGGGAGGGGCATATCCCGAATTCCCCGGAAAACAGAACACGCCCCCGATTTTCAGTGGACTTTCTCCCCCTCAGATTGAGCACGGTTGCGCCTGAGGACCGTCCCATCCTGGAGAATACCCCCGCCTTCTTGGGAAGATGAAAGAAGCGGGAGTGACGGCGAACGATCGATGATGTTGTCAAGGAGTTGTCAAGAGTATGTCAAAACACGGCCATCTGCAGGCTGAGGGGCCTACGATGAAGGCCGGGACTTTCGTTTCCTCTTCCAGTCTCTGACGTTCAGGGTCAGAGAAATGGCCAAAGCCGAAAGGAGCAGGATGAGGGTGAATATATCCACCATCCTCTGGCTGACGTCCCCGCCGGTGAAAGAATCAACCAGGAACTTGGTGTAGGATTCGGGAAGGTCGTAAATGCCAAGCTTTGCCCTAACGCGCCAATGCCAGTCGGTGCTCGGGCAATAGCCGTAGCCGTACCAGATCCCGAGGATGAACCAGGAAAACGCGGTCAGGAGGATGACAACGAGGTTCGCCGGCCGTGTCTTCTTCCAGGCCCAGCCGAAGAGGATGAAGACGATCATGCAGGAATGGAAAACGAAGAAGAATGCATTCAGCAGGGTCAGCACCCCAATGCCTCCCAGGGATCAATTCTGTTCGAAGAGACGGCCCTCCGACTGACCTATGCGGCCCTGGCCAGAAAATAATCGGCCACCCGGACTCCGTATTTCTCGGCGTCCAGGGGCTTGATAATAGCACGAGGAAACGGAGACGGTCCAATTTTTTAGGGTCGGCACTTGTCTAGGATGCTGCAATGGCCCGTCTATAAGAGAAGAGAATGGATCCTCCCAGGGGGGCTATTGCTAATCAGCAGAAAGGATACTATAATTTATATAGAAAAAGCGCAGTATTGTCGGTATCGAAAAGGAGCAAGCGCATGAAAAAAACGTTGATCTTCGGCCTGGTCATCTTGGTTCTGGCCTCGCCCGCGTTCTGCGGCGTGGTCAAGAAGTCCAAGTCCGACATCGGCTTCCGCGGCTTCGGCAAGTTCAGCCTGGCCATGAGCGAAAAAATCGCCGCTGAATACAAATGGGCGGAAATGAAAAGCAATTTCAAGGGTCAGGGGTTGACCGGCGGGCTGGCCGCAAAAACCATCCTCCGGTCGGGCGATACAGGAGAGATCATCGACCTTCCGGCGTCGACCATCACCAATCTGGACAACAAGAAAAAAGAGTACTCGGTTTCCACGCTCGAAAAGCTGAAGGAACAGATGGCGCAGGGAGAAGAAGGGGCTCAACAAGCCCAGGAGGAAGAGCCGGCCAAGAGTACCATCAAGATCACCAAGAACGAGTTCAAGGTCGAGGACACCGGCGAGGAATCGACCATCAACAATTTTCCCGTCCGCAAGTATTTGGTCCATTGGCTCATGGAGTGGGAGGACACCGAGACCGGCGAAAAGGGATCGAGCCGCCTGGAAACGATCGTCTGGACGACCCCGATGAGCGGCGAACTAGAAAAAGCCCGGGAAGAGGAGTTCAGGTTTTCCAAGGCCTACCTGGAAAAAATCGGAGTCGACATCGACCAGATGCAACAGGACGTCCTGGGAGTAAGATGGTTGGCCATCCTCGACTCCTTCAGCATGAAGAGGGGCGGGGCGCCGCGCGATTTCTCCAAAGCGGCCGGGGAGATGCAGAAGATCAAAGGCTATCCCATAGTGACGGACGGCAAATATTTCGCCACCAGCCAGAAGCCGGCGGGAGAATCCGCGGAGAAGGAAGAAGAGACGGCCAAGGACGTCAAGGGCGCCCTCGGGGGGCTGCTCAAAAAGACCCTGAAAAAGAAACCGGCCGATTCAGCAGCCGGCGCCAACGAACCCGCCCTCACCTTCCACACGGAAGTGCTGGAGATCTCCACGCCCGACCTCGGGGCCAGCGACTTCCAGGTCCCGGCCGGGTATAAAAAGAAAGGCTAAGATCCGGATCGTAGCTTGGCCTCTTTGAGCTACCCCGTCATGTCCTGAAAGGGCCGGTTTTAAGATAGAACCGGGAGGGCGGCGGATCATCTGTAGAATAGACGGGGATCGGATGAACCGAAGGGCTAGAAAAGCGCTCGTTTTCCGCCGCTTATTCCTGGCTTTCCTAGCTCTTCCTCCTCTTGCCGGTTTGGGAATCAGCGTCCTCCTGGATTCAACCGATCAACTGGCGGCCCAAACCAACCCTGCTGAAAAACTCGCCCTCCGCTTCTCGCCGCGGCCGCGGCAAACGCTTATCTACAGTCTCCAGAGCCGGATGGAATCGGAAGGGCAGAGCTTCCTGGGGAGAAGCCTGACCTTGAGCGCCCAGGCCGATGGTCAGATCGACGTCTTCGTCAGGCAGGCAGGCGCGGACAGCCTCTTCACGGAGCTTTCCAGCCCCGGAATCCGGATCTTCCTCCAGACGCCGGGCCGGCAGGACGAGTTCACGCTGAAAAATCCCCCGGACTCGCCGGTCCTTATGACTTTTGATAAGGCGGGGCGGATCCGGGACATCAAGAACGTCGAGTCGCTCGAGGAACAGAATCCGCTGAATTTTTCGATCCTGGAAGTGCTCCGCAATTATTGGCCGGCCTTCCCCGACAAACCTCTGGCGGCCGGCGAATCCTGGCCGGACCACAAGCGGATCATCGTCCCGTTCCAGGGGATGAACCTGGTCATTGACCTCGAGATCATCTTCACTCTTAACGCCGTCGTCCCCTCGCTGGAAGGAAGGCTGGCCCTGATCACGGTCGTCTACACGGCCGGGCTTTCCGGTGAACGGCAGATCGAAGATTTCCTGGGGTCGTTTGAAGGCCTGGGGACCGGGTCGGGGAGCATGAACTTCCAGGTCGACGGCGGCTACTTCACTGAGTACCGGCTGGACTACGTCATCGACGGGGCGATGGTCATGCGCAAGGCCGAGAGCAAGGTCGCGGAGTGGCCCTTCAGGCTTTCCGCCGGCGCTTCTCTTCTTCTCCTCG
>JBAQGA010000041.1:0-49422 GCA_049287565.1 Candidatus Aminicenantales bacterium | reverse complement strand
GGGTCGGGGAGAGGGTGACTGTAAAAAGATACCCCTTCCCCTCTATCCCCTCCCGCCAGGGGAGGGGGAATATTTTTTGCATTATTTGTGAATAGATCAGGTTAACTCAGAGAGGGCCATGGATACTATAGGAAATTAGGTTTTGTGTCATCAGAATTCTGTGATCTTAATGATGGACGCTACCGAATGGATTCACACAAGCGGAAGTGCTTACGGGCCCATTCACCCTTTTGACTAGAGACGGAGGGGTATGTTATAAGCGTTTCGTTAAGTTCGGGAGGTGATATCATGCGTCGTTTTTCTTTGGTTTTGATAACTGTTTCAGTAATGGTATTAGTGATGTCTTCAGCGAGTTGGGCTGCCGGGGTTCTTCCCCTTGCTCAGTCTGAAGAAACCCACCCCTTTTCGGTCCATGACATGCTGGCCATGGACCGGATCTCGGACACGCGCGTCTCTCCGGACGGAAAATGGGTCCTGTTCAACGTCCGAGAGACGGACCTCGAGGCCAACCGCGGCCGGACCGACATCTGGCTCATCGGGACGGACGGGAAAAGCCTCCGCCGGCTGACCTCGCATCCCGCCGCCGATTTCAACGCCCGTTGGTCGCCCGGTAGCAAATTGATCTTCTTCCTGTCCACGCGGTCCGGCTCTTCCCAGGTCTGGCGGATCAAGGTCGATGGGGGAGAGGCCGAACAGGTGACAAAGCTCCCGCTCGATGTCGGGAACCTCATCGTCTCACCCGCCGGTGAACATCTCGCCGTCACCATGGAGGTTTTCCCGGGGCAGAGCGTAGAAGACACGGTCCAAAAGCTCGAGGCGATGGAAAAGCGGAAGGCAACGGGTCGTATCTATGAGAAACTCTTCGTCCGTCATTGGGACACCTGGAGCGACGGCCGACGCTCGCACGTTTTCGCCGTTCCGATAGGCGGAGGTGAAGCCAAGGACTTGATGTCGGTCATGGATGCCGACACCCCCAGCAAGCCCTTCGGCGGGCCGGAGGAGATCGCCTTCACTCCCGACGGGAAAGGGATTGTCTTCACGGCCCGTGATGTCGGCCGGGAGGAAGCCTGGTCCACTGATTTCGACATCTACCATGTGCCGGTCGACGGATCGGCCTTTCCCCGATGCCTGACCGAATCAAATAAGGCCTGGGACACAACTCCAGTCTTCTCGCCGGACGGAAAAATCCTGGCTTACCTCGCCATGGCGCGTCCGCGCTATGAAGCCGACCGCTTCCGGGTCGTGCTCAAACCCTGGCCCGATGGACAGGAACGCGTCCTGACCGAAGCTTGGGATTTTTCCGTGGCTTCGTTCTGCTGGAGTGCAGACGGGACAAAGATCCTGGCCACGGCGGCCAATAAGGGCCAGAATTCGCTTTTTGCGATCGATGTCCGGGCCGGAAAAGTCGAAGCGATTCTCGAACAGGGAACAATGGGGAGTTTTGCTCCGGCGTCAGACAGGATCGTCTTCGAGCGCGACACCCTGAAGTCGCCGGTCGAGATCTTTTCCGTCAACCCCGATGGCGGCGATGAACAGCCGGTCACCCGGATGAATGCCGCCAAGATTGCCGCCGCCCGCCAGGGCGACTACGAACAGTTTGCTTTCAAAGGCTGGAACAACGAGACGGTATACTGTTATATCGTCAAACCTGTCGATTTCGACGCGGCCAAAAAATACCCCGTGGCCTTCCTTATCCACGGCGGCCCCCAGGGGTCGTTCGGCAACCATTTTCATTACCGCTGGAACCCGCAGGCCTATGCCGGCGCCGGCTATGCCGCAGTCATGGTCGATTTCCACGGCTCGACCGGCTACGGGCAGTCCTTCTGTGATTCCATCCGCGGCGACTGGGGAGGGAAGCCTCTCGAGGACTTGCAGAAGGGGCTGGCCGCGACCCTTTCGAAATACCCCTGGATGGACGGGACGCGGGTCGGGGCGCTGGGCGCCTCGTTCGGCGGCTATATGATCAATTGGATCGCCGGCAACTGGCCGGACCGCTTCAAGTGCCTTGTCGTCCACGACGGTAACATCGATGAGCGGGCCGCCTACTTCGAGACCGAGGAGCTCTGGTTCCCGGAGTGGGACCACATGGGCACTCCCTGGGACAATCCCCAGGGCTACGAGAAGCACAACCCGGTGAATTTCGTCAAGAACTGGAAGACTCCGATGCTCATCGTCCACGGCGCCCGGGATTTCCGGATCGTGGAGTCGCAGGGCCTGGGGACCTTCAACGCCGTGCAGCGGCGCAGCATCCCAAGCAAATTGCTCTACTTCCCCGACGAGAACCACTGGGTCCTTAAGCCGGCCAATTCCATCCTCTGGCACGAGACGGTCATCGCCTGGCTCGACCACTGGGTGAAGTAGAAAGGCCTTATTCGGGGCGGAAGATATAGATATATAAATTGTTATCTTTCAGGAAGGTCTCGATCCGGTCCAGCCGGTAACCGGCTTCCTTCATTTGAGCTTCCATTGCCTTGGGCGTTGTGGCTTCCTCGCTGTTCTCATCCCGAGGCAGCCACTCGCCGATCGCCAACACTCCCGTCGGCTTGAGAGAGGGTCTGGCGTTGCGCAGCAATTCCACGGGATCATCGAAATGGTGGTATGAGGAGATGATGAAGATGAGGTCCAGGCTGCCCTGCGGCAGCTTGGGGTCCTTGACCTCCCCGAGAATGGTCTCGACATTGTCAATCCCCCAACGCGCGCAGCGCTGTTCCAGGTGGCGGAGCGCCCCGGCATCGATGTCCTCGGCATAGACTCTGCCGTTTTTTTCCACCCGGTGGGCGAGGTGCATGACATAGCGGCCCCGGCCGGCCCCGATCTCCGCTGCGGTCATCCCCGGCTCCAAGCCGATAGCGTCCATGACCTTGTCGGGAGGCTGAAGTTTGTTGAGCCGGGCCTCGTTGAAGTTTTCGGGCCTGAGGGCTCCCTCCCAAGCTTGAAAAGCGTGGGCAGCGGACGTCGTTGACAACCAGATTCCCAGCATGATGAAGGTCTTCAGCTTGGCATTTTTATCCGGCATGGACACCTCCTTCTCACTTATTACTACGAGCGAAACGCGTGCGGGTTCTGGTTTTTCGCGCCGCCTTGACTTCGACGACCGGCTGGCCATATGCTTCGGAGCATACTGAAAAGTGCTCCTTTTCGGCCCGGAATCACCATCATCGCCCGGTGTCCATTGTTATCAAGACCCATCGATCTTGGAGAACGCTCCTCCGTCGTTTCCCCAAAGAACCGGGGTGGAGTGAACTTATCGAGGCGGTCGCCGTGAACGAGGGGACTCTTTGCCGAATCCTGTTGGGCGCCTTTATCGGGTTGGCGGTGGCCGCCTTTGCGGCCATCCGTTTCATTCCGGTCCCCTACGGCCGCCATAACCGCCAGGGCTGGGATCGCCAGGTCAAGGCCTATTTGGGCTGGCTGCTCATGGAATCACCCTCTTTTCTTCACAGGCTCCAGCGGTAGGTGAATTTGACCAGGAAGATGTTGTCGCCCGGGGCCGTCAGGAGGTCCCCGAGGTCCCGCCGGAGCCGGAAGTCGCCGGGATGCGCGTAGTCGGCGCGATTCTGGGTCCAGACGACGTAGAGAAGCGACCCGGGCAGGTACTCCCATCTCAGGACGATCGTGCCGCGCAGCGACTTGTAGTTGAAATCCGGGTTCCAGAACGAAAACGGGTCCGCCGGACCGTTGCCGTCCGGATCAACGGTATACAGACCGCCCTCATAGCGGATGGTGGAGTCCCCGTCGCCGTAAATATTGTAGTCATAGGTTTTGGGCTTGGCCAGCTCTTTGAACTTATCGAAGGTGCCGACGGCGACGAAAGGCTGGAGATAGAGCTGGAGGCTGAGCTTCGGAGTAAAGATCCAGTTCAGGCGGATCTCTCCGGAGACCGTGCGCTGGTCCATTCGGCCGAAGACATAGCGTGCGCCGTATGTTTCGGCCGTCAAGGGGTCTTCGACCCGCCGGACCCATTGGACCTCCGTTTTCTCCCGCGAGTAGCCGGGCCCGAACGACAGGCTGAAATTGCTCCGCGGCTTCCAGCGCAGGGACAACTCGTTCTGCTGTTCATAGCCGTCACCGGGTCTTCTGTAATAGTTGGTGTAAGCTTCGAGAACGATCGCCTTGCGGTTGTCGCTCTCGATACCGAGTTCGGCTTGGCATCCCCAGGGGATGAGGGCCAGCGGCCCCCCGCGGGTCTGGCTGTTGCTCAAGTTTTCGGGGTTGTAGGCCAGCATGGAGTCGAAGCTCCAGTAGTTCAAGAACTGTCCTTCGAGCACAAACAGCCCTCCCGACCAGCTGCGATTTCCGCCGAAGTCATAGTTTCCGAAAGGACCGAAAATGATCAGCGCGTTGCGCAAGACCTTGCCCGGTTTTGTCCACTGGTAACCCGGCAGGATATGCCAGTTGATCTTGTCCGAGCCGCTGTATTGAAATCCGGCGTCGTTCGGGTTGAATCCGGGGGAGAGAACTCCCAGCGCAACGCTGAGGAGAGTATTGCCCTGCTGCTTGCCGAGCTGAAATCGGCCTCCCCAACCCGAGAGGGATGTCGCCTCGGGATTGAGCTCGACGTGGTCGGCGTCCGGCCGCTGAAAGTAGTGCATCGACGAACGCTGCAGCCTGAGAATTTGCTCGCGGCTTCCCTCGACGCGCGTGGCGCCCACCCAGCCGCCGACGACCCAGACTCTTTTCTTATCCAGGAAGGACCATCCATCAAAAGCCAGGCTGAAGGCTTTTTGGCTCAGCATGGTCTGGAGAACATCCGTCCGCAGGTCTCTCGCGACGCCGGTGGCGATAAGGCCGAGGCCGTGCTGCCCTTCCTTGATATCCTTCTGGGCCCGGAGCACGCCGTAATAAGAAAACGGCTCCACTTCCTCTCGGAACCGGTCCCCGCCCGCGTCGATCTCGGCGTATTCGCGGGATGTCAAAGCGTTGATGAAACCGAGGTTCCAGCCGGCCGGCTTGCCGGTGAGCTTGAAGGCGCCGAGGATGGTGGAACGATCCGGGAAATTGACGTAGCCGTCCTGAGTCACGGCACCCTGAGGGGAGCGGCCGACGCGGCGGCTGTAAAAAAACTGGGGACTGGGCCAATTGATGTTGGCGTTGATGTAGACTCCGCCCCGGCCGAAGTCGTTGAAGATGTCCGCGCCCTCGATAAAGAACGGTCTTTTTTCCTCGTAATAGGTTTCGTAGGCGGACAGGTTGATCACCGCGGGATCGACCTCGACCTGGCCGAAGTCGGGGTTGATGGTGGCGTCGAGTGTCAGGTTGCTCTTCAGGCCCACCTTGAGGTCGAAGCCGACGTCGCCCCGGTATTTTTTCCCGGTCTCGAACGGATTTCCCGGTTCTCCCGGGTTGTATTGGGCCGAGCCGACGGCGTAGGGCAGGAACTCCACATGCCGTCCGGGCTGAATGTCCGCGACGCCTTCGAGCCTGGCGAAGCGGGAGACATAAGCGGAGTCCTCCTTGGGGACCCAGACAAAATTGAGCCGCTCATTTTTTCTCTTGATGATCCGGCGGAAATTGACGCCCCAGATGTACTCGTCTTTCTTCGGGAAGCGGATCTGGTTCAAGGGGATTTTCATCTCCACGAGCCAGCCATCGCCGTTGACCGTCGCTTTCCAGTCCCAGACTCCGTCCCAGGTATCATCATCACTGACATCATTGGAGAGGGTCATGTCCATGATGGAACCGGCCGGATTGACGGCGAACATGTAGCCGCTCCGGCGGTCATAGTAGGGATCCACGGCGAACATGAACCAGTCCGAGTCCACCATGCTGTCGCGGCGGCCCAGCAGTTTTTTGATCGATTGGGGCTCGGAATCGTGAAGGAAGGCGGCGCAATAGATATTCGCGTTGTCGTAGGCCACCCAGACCTCAGTCTTTTCCGTCGGCGTTCCGCCGTCTATCGGGTCGGATTGGATGAAGCTGTCATAGCCCGGGCTTTGCCAGACTGTCTCGTTGAGCAGCCCGTCGATAACTATGGGTTCATTGGCGCGCACGGCACGGACGATTTTTTGTTCAGGGATTTTTTTCTCCTGCTTCTCCTTCCCCTTGTCCGCCCAGAGAACGAGCGGCAGAAAGAGAAGAACGGACCAAATCAATATTTTCTTCATAGGCTGTCTCCGGTCTGAGTTGCCAGGTATGCCATATGTCTTAATGGCATTAACATATTGTTATCGCTCCAATCGAATCCTTCCGCCCGACCTGCCGGAAACGGGCAGGGTCTATAAAAGAACTTCTCGATGTCGCGATGCTTCCGATAATTAATACGTGATGAAGAGGAATAAGGTTTCTCTGTCCAAAAAATTGGACGGCAAAGCAGATTATGTGTCACCCCGAAATTGCCGATAGACGAAAGCTTACCCCGTCATCGAGAGCACCCATCGGGTGCGCGGCGATCTCAAGATTAATAGCTGAGATCACCACGCTTCGCTCGTGATGACCTAAGTCTATCGGCAATTCAGGGTGTCAGCATTACTGACCGTCTAACACTTGCTGAATTTCTGGCCAGCGAAATCAAGGGACAAATTTATAAAAAACTCCTTTTCTGCTGCGCCGGCTTGGCCAGCATTCATGGCACCGATCTTCCCTCACCCCTTCGTTGGGGATGATAGATCGCAGTGTCGTTGGATGTTAAATTGAGCTGAGAGCAGCGGAAAGGGGACAAGAAGCCGCAGACAAGCCAAAAAGGGCCGGAAATCCGACAGGCCTCTTCCAGATTTCCGGGTGGTGGAGACACAAGGCATCGGGACCTTCAACGCGGCGCAGCATCCCCAGCAAATTGCTCTATTTCCCCGACGAGAACCATTGGGTCCTCAAACCGGCCAATTCCATCCTCTGGCACGAAACGGTCATCACCTGGCTCGACCAGTGGGTGAAATAGGAGGGCGACGTCCAATTCAGTGCACTCATAAGAAACTCGATAGCCCCTCTGTCAACAGGCGCCGGCCATGAGATGTGTCCTTGCCATGATTCTTTACTATAATCCGGGCTTATTCTAAGATAAAAAGGGCAAGATGAGCATCCCGGTCACGTCCAGGAAAGGCGACGTCCTAGTTTACGGATCGGGATCGCCTGGAGGGAAGGGAGCCGGACTCATCAAGATCAATGAGATCGCCATCCCTAAAGTCGGCAAGCTTCGGACTCGCATCCTGGCAACCGGTTTCTACAACCGGTACCTTGATAACAGCGGCCGGCTCACTGAGGAAGATTATTCGACCGTCGCTTCCATTCTCGATGAATTCGGGGATATCCCCCTGGGAGTCCGCTCCTCCGCCACGAATGAAGCGGGCCGCACGGCGGCGGGCATCGGTCCCGTTCATGCGGGGGAGAACGCCTCCTTCATGCTGCCGAACAACCACCCCGACCCGAAGGTCCGCTTGACTCAGGCGGTCCTGTCTATCGGTTATATTTTCGATGACTTCCAGCGGAAGCAGCCGCCCGACAGCCGGGAAAAGATGGCCGTCGTCATCAACCCGATCCCTGGAATCTTCGACGACACGCTCGCCGGCCCCGTCTATTACCCTTACATTTCCGGCGTGGCCAGCTCCCATTTTCCGCATGCCCTGAAAAACCAGAATCCCCACGAGGGTTTTGCTCGGATCGCCTTCGGCCACGGTTATGCCACCGTCTTGGATGATTTCCCCGTCATTTCCATGGCCACGATCCGAAATCCGATCCCCCTCCATCTCCTGAGGATGGGAAGGGGCCAGCAATATTTTTATGCACTGGACATGACCCGGAACAAGGATCTCAAGGGGGAAGAGCTGGAGACGATGCGGAAGCTCCATGTCCGCTTCGCCAATTTTCACAAGATCCGATTGCTGGGAATCCAAAACAACCTGATCACCATCGAGGAGCTCATCCAGAACAATCACTTCGGTTTCAAGACCACATTGGTTGATATCATGGAGACAATCACGGCCCGCGTTTGCTCCCATTTCCAGATCGAGTTTGTCTTCAACCTCGACTTCAGCCGGAAAGAAAACAGACAGGGGGCCTTTCACATTGTCCAGCTGACGGAGCTGCCCGAACTGAGGCAGGAGGCGCTCCCGGTTCCCCGCCATATCCGCCGCACCTATCTCTCAATCACCAACGCCCAGGGGCATGGGATCAAGAGGGACATCCGGTTCGCCCTCGTGGTCTCGCCTTTCATCTATTCAAAAGTCATGCAGGCGGCGGTCAGGAGGCGGCTTGTCGACGTCAACCGGGAGATGAAGGCCCGGGGCGAAAAATACATTCTGGTCGTCCCGGGACGCCTGGGAAGCAAAAACCCGGACTGGGGCATCTTCGTAGAGTTCGAGGACGTCGACCAGGCGGCGGCGATCTTCGAATACGGAGTAGACGTGGCCGGGCGGTCCGAGCCACTCCCCGAGGATGAGAGCTTGACCGGTGGGATATACGGCAGCCATTTCCTGTACATGATCCAGGGCGGGTTCGATGAGGACCAGAAGAGACTCCAGACCCGAATGTACGGGACTCAAGGGACCCATTTCCTCACCAACCTGATGAGCAACAATATTATTTACGGCTATGTCACGCCGCAGCTGGACACAATCGACCCGTGGCTATTCTCAGGAGCTAAACCGGAGTCGGCCTTGGCGGTGCTGGCCTTTCCTGAGCCCGTCACAGTGTATGCGGATTCCCTCAACCAGCGTTGTCAGGTGGTCGCCGAGAAATGACCAAGCGCCTCTCCCGGGAGTATCAATTCGTCCCCCGGATCATCAATCCCGTCAAAATGAAGCGGGCGCTCTTCTTCGCGGCCGACGCCCGGGTCCGCGAGTCCAGGCGGGTGCTGGAAGAAAAGATGCCGTGGCTGAGGACGGAAGTCCTCATTGATCCTCACTCGGTGCAGACGGCCGCTATTGACGAACCGTCCGTCTTTCTCTTCGACGATACCGGCCTCGCCATTATCGACATCCCTAAGTTCCGCGCGAAGAACCGGGACTCGATCTCCATCCTTTTATCGTTCCAGCCGTTCATCCAGTGCGCCCCTCCTCAGCCGGCCCGGCAGAAGTACCCCTACACGGCGGGAGCAGATCTTGTCTTCGCCGTCAACCGGAATGAATTTCCCCCCGACAGAATCGTGCTTCCGGCCGTCCGGGCGGCGGAGGACCTGCTGAACATCAGGAAACATTCCAGGCTCAGGCGATTCATTTTCCATATCGTCGATGACGAGCCGCGCTGGTTCTCCCAATTCCTCCCGGTGCTTTATGCCATCGTCGGCCAGCGCGCCGTGGTGATGATCAGCAGGACTTACGAGGAGAGCCTCCGTTTCCTTTTCGGGAGCGAAGAGGAGTCCGAGATCAGCGGCGACAACGGGCCTTCCCGGGGACACGGGGATGATGTGGTCTGTTTGATTGCCGATATATTCTTTCCCAAAGGAGACGAACTCCAGAGCGGCGCCGGCCGTGACCTCATCCGGCTAGTCAATCATTACTTCCCCCGCATCCCTGTCATCATCGCCTCCAAGGCGAATGAGGCCTCTGAATTTCAGGGCTTGGGTTTCATCCTCCCCAAGGGGGACCCCGGGAGCCTCCAGAAGCTCAGGGAATACATTCTCAATTTCACGGGCATCGGGGATTTTATCGTTTTCGATGAACGAGGCCGGGAACTCAAGCGCGCCAGGAATATCCGGGACATCTACAGTATCCTGCTTGAAGCAGAGAAAGAAACAGACGAGGCGCGTCGGCTGCGCGAGGTTTTGGAGAATTACGGCGCCAAGGATAAGTTCTCGACCTGGCTCTACATGCACAGCTTCCAGGAGCTGGGAGACCGGCTGCGGTCGCGGCGGAGCCACGGCCGGGAGCACATCGCCCTTCTCAAAAGGAGCCTGCGGGCGGAGCTGGCGCGCCTGGACCGCACCCCTCTGCTCATCGGCGGGGAGAAAATCAACAGCCTGCCGGAGCTCTTGGATGTCCTTCATTCCTTGACGCCCGAGGCGATTCAGCCTCACTCCGATAACGACATCCTGTCTTCCTGGCTTGACCGCCGGGGCTATTCCGATCTGGCCGAGGAGCTCCGTCCCATCCACGGCAGCGGCCTTGAACTGCGCCGCACTCTGACCGAAATCGTCGCCAGATGGGTTGCGGTTTACGTCCAGCGCGGTTCGGACACCTGACGGCATCTCATCATTTTGATTCGGTTTGATTTTTGTTTGGATTTCATTAAAATGAGATGCTGGGACGCAGTTCAGAATGACATCAGCCGGCGAAAATCCCCACCCCAAAGCTAGGCTTCTCTGCGTCGAGGACGATGTCAACCTCCGGAAAAGCCTATCCTTTATTCTCTGGCGAGAGGGCTATGAGGTCCTCTGTGCCCAGACCGGAGAGGAGGCCCTGGAACTGGTCAGGAAAGAGAAGCCGGACCTCATCCTCCTGGACCTCGTGCTCCCCGGAATCGATGGCTACAAAGTCTGTAGCATTCTGAGGAAGGACCCTGGCACCTCGGAGATCTTGATCATTATGGTGACGGCCAAGAAAAGGATGGAAGATATCATCGCCGGCCTGAAGAGTTATGCCGACGATTATGTGACCAAGCCGTTCGAGCCGGAAGTATTGCTGGCCCGGATCCAGGCCCTTTTGAGGCGGAGAATCAAATCATCGGACGAGTCCAAAACAACGCTGGAAATCGACGGACTGATGATCAACCGGGGGGCTTACGAAGTCCTGGCGGGCGGCCGGAAGATCGCTCTGACCAAGACGGAATTCGAGATTCTCGCCCTGCTCGCGGGCAAGCCCAACCAGGTTTTCTCCCGGTCCCGCATCCTCGATAATGTCCGGGAAGACGGCTACCCGGTCACCGACAGGGTGGTCGATTACCATCTGACCGGCCTCCGGAGGAAGCTCGGTAAGGCCAGAAAGTATATCCAGACTGTGCGCGGCGTCGGCTATAAGTTCGGCGTGGAATAAGGCGCCGATTTCCCCGCCCTTCACGTTATCAACATTTTTCGTTATCATTCTCTCCGTGCCCATAGCCTTTTTTGTCTCCGACCTCCACGGCAGGACCGGCCTGTACCAGAAGCTTTTTGAGGCCGTCCTCCGGGAAAAACCCGAGGCCGTGTTCATCGGGGGCGATTTTCTTCCCCATGGTTGGTACGCCCATGACGCCCTGGATTTTGCCCACCAGGATTTCATCAACGATTTCCTGGTGAGAAATCTGCTGGTTTTACGTAAACGGCTTGGCGACGCCTATCCGCGGATCTTCCTGATCATGGGGAATGACGATTCCCGGGTTGAAGAAGCGGCGGTCCTGGAGGCGGCCACCCGCGGTGTCTGGGAGTATATTCATCAACGCAAAGTCCGGTTCGGCCAATTCACGGTCTTTGGCTATGCGTACGTTCCCCCAACGCCCTTTCGACTGAAAGACTGGGAACGATACGATGTCTCCCGCTACACCGATCCGAACGCCGTCTCTCCCGAAGAGGGATGGCGCACCTATCCCGTTTCCGAGGACGAAAGAAAATATAGCACGAT
The DNA here is from genome assembly GCA_049287565.1 of Candidatus Aminicenantales bacterium. GTDB lineage: Bacteria > Acidobacteriota > Aminicenantia > Aminicenantales > UBA8522 > UBA8522. Next base: position 37,957 of record JBAQGA010000041.1, on the reverse strand, counting down.
TGGCGACGATTTGGCTCGACTCGCCCAGGAGCAAGACATGACCATGGCCATTTTTCTCTTCCATGCCCCCCCCTACCAAACCCATCTCGACCTGTCGGATCAGAGGGGCAGGATGATCGATCATGTCCCTCTCGATCGCAATCTCGGCAGCATCGCCATCCGCCGCTTCATCGAAGCCCGGCAGCCGCTCTTGACCCTTCACGGTCATGTCCACGAGTCTGCCGGGATGTCCGGCTCCTGGAGGGACCGGATCGGCCGTACCCACTGCTTTTCGGCGGCTCACGATGGACCCGAGCTGGCGCTCGTCCGCTTTGATCCCGAGGTCCTGGAGGCCGCCGGCCGAGAATTGATCTAGGCGGGGTTTGGGCCTGTGGGGGAGCCGCTTTTCTTGAGCGGTAAAGGCCGGGCCGCATCGGTGACCGCGTTGATCTTCACCGCGTAGCTCGTCTTCTTGGCGATGTCCTTATCCGTAACCAGATGGACATCCAGGATTCCGCCGGTCCTAAGGCCCGTCCTCTGGAAATTCATCTCGTCCAGACTCAGGCTCCATCCCTCCATCCAGGTCATCAAGTCCTGTCGCTGCTTCTTTGTGCCCCGGAAATGGATCAAGAGATCGATATCACTTTGGGGGCCGGCTGTGGCGTTTTTCGTGCTTCCGATCACGTACGCAGCCTGAACGCCGAAACGTTCCGGATCGAGTTTTGAGGCGATATGTTCGGCCATCTCCAGCCGCCAGGCCCAGTGGTTCTCTGTCCGTTTCGGATCGACTTCTTTAGAGAGCGGAGCTGTGGGAGGATCGATTTGAGGGTCGACAAGAAATCCCACGGCCTCGTCGCGTTCAGCATTCATCAGGATTCGGAGCATCTTCCCCCCGGTTGCTGCGGGGACGTCGATCACTCTGACGGCGTCCGCAACGTCCGCATGATCCGGCAATACGCTGGGCAGGATATTGGGCGAGTCACGGAAAAAGCTTTCCCGGAAGAGGGCACCGGGCTCGTCGGGGTAAAGGGGAAGGTAGCGGATCTCGGCTTCCACCAGGTCCTGGAAGAAGTGGGTGCCGAAGGACAGGTCCGGGAGATAATTCCCTTTTTTTCGGGCGATTTCCACCAGCGCGGCCGTGTTCGAGATGTCCGAATAAGAAACCTTGACGCCGAGCCTGATATCTCCCCGGCTCCCCCAGCGTCCCGGGCCCATCAGAATGAACCGTCGTCGGGGAAGAAGCTTGTTCAGCCGTCCGACCGCCCGCCCGACGGAGAGAAGAGCGGCCTGGCTGGAGAGACCATCGTATCTCTCCGGATCGACATAGACGATATGGGTCAAGTCGGGCAGGCTGCCGTTGGAGATGAACCGGTTGGCCAGGAAGACGATTCTGTCTTTGGGCAGGTCCTTGGGAATGGGAGAAGGCCCACCGCCCTCCTGATAGCTCTGCGGCCGGCACTGGAGAAGATAGAAATGGCGCCCGTCGGAGGCGAACTCAATGTCGACCGGCGATTGGAGTTTTTCTTCCAGAACCTTCATCACTTGCCGGATCTGGGGGATGAACGAGGTATCACTGACCAGGCCTTCAAACGTGACCGCGAGGTCGTCTCTGGCGAAATCGACCATCCGCCCCAGCGGTTTCCTGAGGGATTGGCCGTCGTAAACGGAGACGATCTTGTCGACGGCGGGGAGGTGCTCCCCAAGTTCGTTCAAGAACTCCTTAACTTCGATGGTTTCGAATGTGTTGGTCTTCAGGTTGATGACGTCCATCTTTTTAGGAGCATAGCGGACGACCTCGTCGGCGGTCACGTTGACCCGGAGGCCGACCTGACCGGGCGCGATCAGGACCGGAAAATCGTCGCTTGTCCGGTCGACAGCCCGCGTCCCCAGCCCCGGCACCAATCGCAGGAGCCCGTCCTCGCGCTTGATCCGCGGCGACCAGCGGAATTCGTTGCGGCTGAAAGCGACCCCCGCGAAGGCCGGGAGGAAATAATGTCCTACCCTCGTGCCCACCACTTCCTGGATCATGATGCCCATTTCTTCGGCGAAATCCAGGAGCCCCCGCTCGGCGCGGTAGCCGATGGGGTCCGGCCCGTAAGTGGAGGCGTAAACCTCGGAGACGGCCTCCGTCAGAGCTTCCAGCCGTTCCTGCTTGCTGCCTTGATTGGCCAGAAACAGGCTCTTGTATTTGCCCGAAAAGGAGGATCCCGTCCGGTCCTCCAGGAGGCTGGAGCTGCGGACGATGATCGGCCGGTCTTTGAAATCGTCCAGGACCATGGACAAACCCTGGATGATATCGGTAGGGAAGCGCGAGTTCTTGAATGTCTGGATGATGTGAGGATACTCAAGCCGGACCTGGTTGATGTCCTTGTATTTCTGCTCGACCACCTCGTTGAGGTTGTTATAGGAAAGAAAGCTCAGCAACCCGTCCGAGGTGATGTACCAGGTTTTGGGGACCTTGATCTCTCCGAAATGACTAAGCGATCCGGCCGAACTTCTGAGGATATGCTTGGCCAGAAAGAGCCCCGTGCTCTTCCCCCCCAGCTTTCCCTGGCTTTCCGGGGAGAAGACGATGTGGTCAAGGATCTCATAGAAATCGTCGATTTCGATGTGCTCGATGGCGGTGTGGACGAACTCGGGTTGATCCGAGAGAAAGCGCCGGACGAGCGAGACCATGACGCCGCGCCTGTTGGCCGGCGGAAGCTCGATCCCCTCGGCGGCAATGTGGTGATACCTGCGGATGGCATCGACGACCTGGGCCAAGGACAGGTTCCGGTTGGTCACCTGGACGAGAAAACTCAGCCGGTCCTCCTGGATCCACTTCCGGATGCTGGCCAGGATCTGCTCGCTGGTCAGATGCTTGGCCGCCAGCCGGAAGGTTTCATCGCTCATTTTCTCGCTGAAGGCGGGCATGGTCCTTTGGAAGGGACGGTTGTCGTCTTCCGGGTAGCTTTCCGACCGGGCCTTCGGCCCGGCCAGCGATTTCTGGAGCATTCTTTCCGCTTCCTGGACGCCGCTCCAGCTGAGGAAGTTGAGCATCCGGCGGGAGATGTTGAGAAAGAGGTTTTTGTTCGTCTGACGCAGGAAGTTTAAGGCCACCCGCCACTCTTCCGCCCGGCGGGCGGCGACATCATGCCGGGCCGTTTGATAGTCATGGTAGGCTTGCTTCATCCGGGAATAGAGGAGGTAGTGTCCGAGCCTCTCGACGATCGTCTTCAGGAGCTTTGTTTCTTCCTTTAGAAAGGGGCCGTCATCGACGTGCGGCATCTCCGCCGTATAGTAGACGCTCAGCCTGCCGACTCTTCTGTCTTGGACGAGGACATCGGCGAATTGGACCCATGGCGTCTCCTGGAAATGCGGCGACTGGCAGGAGTGCCCTTCCAGGGTGAGCTTGGCGACGCAGATATCGGGGTATTGCCAGCCGGGAGGGATGGCCTCGATGACACCTTTGCAGATATCGGCCAGGATCGTGTCCGGCCTGTTCAGAAGCTCCTCGATCTTATACAGGCAGTTGAGCTCTTTAGCCCTTTCGGACAGGGACCAGATGAGTGTATCGATATTCTTCGGCCGTTCATCCATGATGGATCACCCCCCGGCTGGAGGTACCGTCGACCTTGATTGTTAAAGGAGCGGGGAGCCGAACATGCCGGACATGGTCCGTTTCGTGAACCGCCGGCTGGCGTTGAATCCAATCCCAGTCGATCTTGAATCGGTCTTCGGCTCCCAATGAAAAATAAAAGACCCGGAAACTGGTGATGTTATGGAAAAAATGGGAGCCCTGGCTGAGCATCGAGCTCGTCTCCGGGAGAGCGCACTCGACGATGACCTTGGCGCCGCAAATTTGACCGAAATTCACGGGAATTCCCGCCTGTGGATCCGAGGTCCCCCAGCGCCCCAGGCCGATCAAAAGGTAAGGGCTGTCGAACGTTACCAGCCAATGGTTCAATCTCTCGAGCTCGGAGGCGACCGTTTCGGAATAATGGACGTTAAATCTCTCGGGCTTCACATAGACAATGTCCTTGATCTGATCGAGGACACCGTTTCCCAGAGCGGACTCCGAGGCCAGAAGGACGTTTTTCCCCACGAGTTCCTCCGCAGAGATCGAGACCCGGGCTGAGGAAACAACCATCGGCCTGACCTGGAGGAAGCCGAACCGGGCCGGAATCCCCCGGCGCTCGTCGAGGGTCAGGGCGAACTCGATCTCCACCATCCTCCCCAGCGTGTCTTCGCAAATCTTAAGCAGTTCCTTCAGCAAGGCGTTGAGGGGCATAAGGTCAAACTTGAGGATGGGCGCGAAGTCGATGACCCGGGGTCCTTTTTCGGCGATCCCATAGACGATTTTATCATCCTGGGCCCTGTAGGTAGAGGCCAGAAATTGAAGAACGCCGTCCTTTTCGGCCTCTTCCAGGCTGAACTTCATCATGTACTCTGTCTCTTTGATGGGGTTGAACTCCGCGGGCCAGCCCAGGTTGATGGCCCAGAATTCCGATTGCGTCTGGGTCAGGAGGTCGGCCAGCGTGTTGTAGGGTGGATTGGCCCGGGGGTAGGCCGGCGAATAGGACCAGGCGATGCCGTCATCCACGATGGCCTTTCCTAGGCCGAGTGCCAGATCGATGATTCCCTCGGCGGGCATGGAGTGGCCGAGAGGATAGAAGTTGAACGACCGGGCCACCCCGGAAATATGAGGATAGAAGCACTGACCGTGACGGACGCCGACGACTTCCTGGATGATCACGGCCATTTTCTCGTCCGCAGTGGTGTGCTTCGTCGCCCGGATATAGTTCTTCGCGTCCTTGAAGAAGGTGGACGCATAGACAAATTTGACGGCCTCGACCAGTTTTTTGAAGCGGGAATCCGGGCTCATCTGGTTGTTGGGGATCATCTTGGTGGCATAGACGCTGGCGAACGGCTCAAACATGGCGTCTTCGAGCAGGCTGGATGACCGGACCGCCAGAGGGGTCTGCACTTGGGCGATCAAAGCGCGAAGGTCGCCGACGAGCTGGGCGGGCAGGTCGGCCTTCTGGAAGGCTCCGGCGATGAGATCATCCCGGAGGCTGGACAGGGCCAGGTCGTGGAGGTCGTTTTGCTCAATAAAGAGGTCGAACATACCGGTTGCGATCACCGTCAGCGTGGGGATGCTGATTTGGATATCCGGGAGAAACCGCTCGGCCAGCCGGTTTTCCAGGGTATTCCGCATCAGGGCCAGCCCGTGAGCTTTTCCACCGAGGTCGCCCCGTCCTATGGCGGTGAACTTCTCCTTGCCGGTAAAGAAGTGGCGGTCAAAAGACGCGACGGCCGGCCGGACAGGCAATATCAAACCCACCCACGGTCCTTGCAGGCCTGGGCGACGCGAGCCACGGCAATGGCAAAGGCCGCGTTTCTGATCGATAGATTCTTCTTTTTGGCGAACTCGAGAGTATCGTTAAAGGAGGTGGTCATTTTGACATCGAGTTTGCCGAGGACTTCGTCCTTTTCCCAGTAGTAATTCATGTTGCTCTGGACCTGTTCAAAGTAGCTGCAGGTCACTCCACCGGCGTTGGCCAGGATGTCCGGGATGACGAGAATGCCCCGCTCGCCGATTGTCCGGTCGGCTCCAATGGTGGTCGGCCCGTTGGCCCCTTCGGCGATGACTCGAACCCGCGGGCTGATGGTCTGCACGTTGTCCTCTGTGATCTGGTTCTCGACGGCCGCGGGGATGAGGATATCCACCTGTTGGGAGAGCCATGCTTCTCCGGGCAGAACCGCATATCCAAGTTTGGCGGCTTTCTCTTTATCGATTCCGCCAAAGCGGTCGGTGATTTCGGCCAGGGCCTCGACTTCGATCTTGGGTTCCTTTTTATAGGTATAGGAGACGGCGTCTTTCTGGTCCCAGCAGGATACGCAGGCGACCCGCCCCCCCATCTGCTCGAAAAGCCGGACAGCGTGTTGGGCAACGTTGCCGAATCCCTGGACGCTCGCCGTCGCACCGTCGGCCGGCATGCCCAGCTCCTTGAGGGCTTCCCGGAGGGCGAAGACGAGGCCGAATCCGGTGGCCTCGATGCGGCCGACCGAACCGCCCATCCCGACCGGTTTGCCGGTGATGAACCCCGGGACCTTCTCACCGCGGAGGGACTCATATTCATCGAGCATCCAGAGCATGTGCTGGGCACCGGTCATAATGTCGGGAGCGGGGACATCGACCTGAGGACCGAGCTCGTGGAGAAGCCTTCTCACCCAGGCCCGGCAGAGCTGTTCCTGCTCCCGCAAAGTCAGGTAGTGGGGGTCGCACGCGACGCCGCCGCTGCTGCCTCCGAGCGGGATATCCAGCAAAGCGCATTTCCACGTCATCCACATCGCCAGGGCGCGAATAGTATCGATCGTCTCTTGCGGGTGGAACCGGATGCCTCCCTTGCCCGGTCCGCGGGCATCGTTGTGGACGACGCGGAAGCCGCGGAAAATCCTGACGCTACCGTCATCCATGCGGAGGGGGATGAGGAACTGATGTTCTTTCAAAGGAGACCGGAGGAGTTCGCGGGTGGGCAGGTCCAGCCCCAGCCATTCCGCCGCCCGGTCGAGCTGGAATTGGGCCGTGGCAAACGAATTGAAAGCGTCTTTGCCCATACTGTCCTTCCTCTCTTTTTTTTCTTAAACATAAGCTCAGCCCCGCCAAAAGTCAAGGAAGCGGCCCCGCCCTGATAGAACGGGCCGATTTTTATTACAATCCCAACACAACCCAAATAAACGGCTAACAATTTTGGACTATGAATAGGATGGTGAATCATAGGAATCCGTCACCCAAGAATTCATAGCAAAGGAGTTATCATGAGCAGTTATGTTAAGGATTTTATGGACGAGATTAAGGCCAAGAACCCGGCTCAGCCCGAGTTTCACCAGGCCGTCTACGAGGTGGTGAACTCCATCTCCCTGGTTCTCGAGCGCCATCCCGAATATCGCAAGGCCAAGATCATGGAGCGGATCGCTGAGCCGGAAAGGGTGCTGATGTTCCGGGTGAGCTGGATGGACGACGCCGGCGAGGTCCAGGTAAACCGCGGCTACCGCATCCAGATGAACAGCGCCATCGGCCCCTTTAAAGGAGGGCTCCGCTTTCATCCAACGGTCAACCTCGGGATTCTGAAGTTCCTGGCCTTCGAGCAGGTCTTCAAAAACTCGTTGACGACACTCCCTATGGGGGGCGGGAAAGGCGGCTGCGATTTCGACCCCAAAGGCAAAAGCGACAACGAAGTCATGCGGCTGTGCCAGAGCTTCATGAGCGAGCTCTTCCGCCACATCGGCCCGGACACCGATGTTCCGGCCGGAGACATCGGCGTCGGCGGACGCGAGATCGGCTTCTTGTATGGGCAGTATCGAAAAATAAAGAACGAGGTCACGGGAGTGTTGACGGGAAAAGGGCTGGATTGGGGCGGATCCCTGATCCGTCCTGAGGCCACCGGATACGGCGCCGTCTATTTTGCCGCTGAAATGCTGGCCACGAGAAGTCAATCCCTTAAGGGAAAATCATGCCTGGTCTCAGGGAGCGGGAACGTGGCTCAGTACACGATCGAGAAGATCAACCAGCTCGGCGGCAAGGTAGTGACCCTCTCCGATTCCAACGGGATCATCTACGACCCGGCGGGTATCGATGACAAGAAGCTCGAATTCGTCATTGACCTGAAGAACGTCCGGCGGGGACGGATCAAGGAATATGCCGACAAGTTCAAGGGAGTGACCTATACTCCCATTACGCCAGACATGGACAGCAACCCGCTTTGGGACATCAAGGCTGATTGCGCCTTCCCCAGTGCCACCCAGAACGAGATCAATACTAAGGATGCGAAAAACCTGGTCAAAAACGGCGTCTATGTGGTCGTCGAGGGCGCCAACATGCCGACGACAGCCGAGGGAATTGACATCTTTCTCGACGCCAAGATCCTGTTCGGACCCGGAAAAGCGGCCAACGCCGGCGGGGTGGCCACTTCCGGCCTGGAGATGAGCCAGAACAGCCTGCGGCTGAGCTGGACCAGAGAGGAAGTTGACAAGCGGCTCTATCAGATTATGAAAAGCATTCACAAGACCTGCGTCGAATCGGCCGCCGCCTACGGGACTCCGGGAAACTATGTCAACGGCGCCAACATCGGCGGTTTCCTCAAAGTCGCCCGGGCGATGATAGAGCAGGGCTTGGTCTGAAACAGCTCTCTAATGACTCCTTCTTATCGGGGAGTACGGGAGGCCTAGTGTCCTTCCGCACTCTCTCCAGCCACAGATAAAAGAGATAAAAGGGGACGGTTCTCTTTTTCCGAACTCCCTTTTCGACTTCCGCTGGTTCTTTTTCTAAAAAAACAAGCTGAACTAGCGGGCAGTGATCAGGTTTCGCCGGCGGAGCTCGGCGAGGGCAGCCTCCCAGGGACCGGCGGCCCCCCAGAGATAGTACGAGAAATAGCGGACGGTCTTCTGGAAGATCGGCACCCAGGGCTGGAACTCGGCATAGTAATGATGGGACTCCCCGTTGGAGGGGTGGTTCATCCACATGTGGAGGAACTCCGGTTCGCTCACGGGAAAGGCTCCGACAAAACAGACATCCTCCGCTGTATCCCGTCCGGCGTTCCAACCTTCCTTGAGAAACAGGACTTCGCCGAAGTATTCCTCCGGCCGCATTCGGAACTCGCGACGACCGGAGACCGTGGGTACGATGAAAACGTCCTCGGTCCAATGCTTCTCGCCGAGCGCGAGGATCGGCTGCGGGCCGAGCATGTTGAGCTCCGGATTCCGGAAGGTCAGGGCGAAGCGCACTTCGACCAGGGGCGAATCTCCGTAGAGCGTGAATATCTTCTCCAGCCGATTGCCATAGTAATCCGCAGCCATTCGTATCTGCACAAAAGGCCCATCCCCGCGGACGACCTCGGCCGAATAGACCGTGTGGGTTTCGATGCTCGCCTGTCCGAGAAAGTCCTCGAAACCGCCGTAGGGATAGAATCCCCTTTCTCGGAATGGCCGCTTGTCCGTGCTTTCCTTTTCCGGCCAGAGCTTGAATAGAACGTTGTCTCCTCTCTCCCTGACGATGTACTCGATGATCCGGGCGCCCGTGGCCAGAAGGGTGACCTCCACTCTTGAGTTCTCCATTCGATATTCGGACACGCCGTCGCCGTTGAGGTCCACGGGCGTGCAGGTCGCTCGTCCGGACAAGGCTTCGACTCCCAGTTGGCTTTCGGTCTCGGCCCCCAGGGCCGAGACCTTGACGGTGTAGGTGCCCGGTTGGAGCGGAAGCCGGAAGGTCATCTCCTTGAATCCGGAGGGGGGCACGTCGCAGCGTTCGGACTTATCGAAGACAACCCGGTCCGGCGAAGCCGCAGCATAAACCTGGACGCGGACCGGGAATGAGTCTTGATCACCAAAGTTGTGGACGGATACCGGGAAGACAACCTCCGGAGACTGGCCATAAAGAAGCCTGTGTAAGGAAATCGCCGGCGGCAGGTCCATGACAGCGAGCGTCCTTTTTTGGCGGCCCTCCCAATCAAAAGTCACGAGGATTGGATTCGTCCTGCCCGTCGCCTCCAGGCGGGGCTGGAGTTGAAAAGAAACTTCCCGTGATGAGCGCGGCGGGATGTTCATTTGCAGGGATGGTTCGCCCATGAGGACCAACTCGGGGGCGGCTGTGATCATGAGGTTCCCCGATATCTCTGTCTCCCGGACGTTGGCCAGACTGACCTGGAGACTGCGGCCGTCGATCCGGGCCCGCATCTGAACCGCATCGCCGAAAAAGCCCTCCAGCCACACCCGGTCGAGAAGCAGCATCTGGAGAGCGTTCCTGTAGATTTCAGGCCCCAGCATCTTTCCCTGAGGCAGAATGCCGACTTCTCTCCTTCCCAGAATGGCGTCCCACATCGCCTCGCGATTCCAGTCCCGACCCCTGGCGGAGAAGAGGGCCATTGCCGGTGGGGCGTCTTCACGAATGTAGCCTGTTTGAAGGATGAAAGGCCGGACTTCGGTGTCGATCTGCTTTTTGTTGCCCTCGATGGCGATATACCCGTCATATTCAAAGGGATCGCAGTCGGCGTTGTAAACAGGCCTGAAGATGTGCCCGTCGCGCTCCTTGACGAAGCGGATCCACTCCTCTTCGGTGGGCATATCCTGGATCTTGAACCCATCCCAGCTCTTGCAGCCATAGGCGACCGACCCGAAGCTGTGTGTCGCCTTGCCCGTTCCCACGTCAGTGACGACTTTCAGACCGACCTTGCCCAGCCATTCCGGAAGCTGCGCTTGGAGAAGATAGTCCATGTATCCGCTGAAGGTGAACCAATCGTTTCCCTGCTCCAGCCCCCTGGCGATGACTTCCAGCGGATGGCCGGGCTGACAGGTCACGCTGTGGAGGAGAGTCCCGGTCCCGAACCAGCCCCGGTGGAGGTCGTATTTGTCCAGCACATTGCGGACTCCCTCGATCAGCGTCCGGAAACGGTCCCTGTCTTCCGCGTAATCGGCCAGGACGACGAACAATTTTCTGTCGCCCTTCTCCAGACAAAACGCCCGGATATCGCGGAAATAGGCCGCATTGAGCTGGTGGCTCTGGAGCGTCCGTCGCCAGTCCCGCTCTTCGGGAAACTTCTGGCCGAGCCGTTTTCCGAGTTCGCTGGCTGGGCAGATATAAACAAGGAGATCCGATTCTGAAAGCGCCTTTTCGACCTCGTCCTGCGTCGGGTCATTGAGTTCCCGGGCGGACCTCTTGAGCCAGACCGCCAGAAAACCTTCCTGCAGGAGCAGTCCGGGGATTCCCAGTTCTTCGGCCGTATCGAGTTTGCTCTGGGCGATGGCCCTGACCACATCGGGGACGCTCAACTGGAAAAGATTGCCGTATTGCTGCCATTCCCAGAAAATGCTGTGCCAGTAATTCGTGTAGCCGTTGAACCGCCCGGGCGTTTTGATGATGAATTCATCCAGGAAATCAAGGGTTTCTTGACGAGGATTCTGGACCGTCGTCCATGATAGCAGGATGATCAAGACGGGCACAAAAACTCGGAGGCGCATAACCCCTCTCCTTTCCGGAGGATGCCTTGGTGCGTTATCATGCTTCAAAAGACGGCTCCCCGGGGAACGTCCCCGCTCCTTTATTGAAAATCCCTGGGGATCGTCTCTTTCCACTCGCGGCTCCGGAGGAGCTTGTCGTTCTCGTAGACCCGGCGGGTGAAGGTCAGGTGGAAATTTTTCTCGTCGGAAACGATCTCTCCATTCGTCAGCAGGTATATCTTCCGGCCGGGGAGCTCGATGGTATCGCTCGCCTCTCCCAGAAACCGGGACCGCGCCGGGTCCCGCTCGTTCGTCTCATAGAGATTGAGCTCGGTGAAATGGTAGCGGACGCCCTTTACCTCATAGCTCCCTTTCCCGCGCCATTCGACGGCGACCGTCCCGTGGGCCAGGTCGCGCCTGTATTCGTACACGCCCTGAGGCCAGACGTCGCTGCCGAAGTCCCGGGCGTCCCTGGCAGATTCCCGGGGTTCCGGCGCCAGGAAATCAGGTTTTTGTAATGGACCCGGTGGAATCACGGGGAGGGCGATGTTTGTCTGTCCGGCGCCAGTCGCAAGGGGGGTTGTCATCGGATCGGGAGTCGGCCAGGTCATCGGGAAGAGCGAGTTCGTAATCGCCAGCCGGACGCGGTGTCCCGGCCGGAAAGTCCAGGTGGTGAAGTGCAAATCAAACTCGAGGTCATAGGTTTTTCCCGGCTCGAGGTATTCCGGCTCGAGACGCGAAAGGCGTTGGGCTCCGTTGATGAGGCCGCCGGCGACGAGCGAAACCCGGCCGTCCGGCAAGACATCCTCGAGGCGAACGATCCAGTGGGCGAGCGGAGCATCGGCCGCCACGCGCAGCTCTACGCGGGGAAGGCCGGCGATCGCGAACCCCTTCTCCAGGACGGGGCTGTCGAAGACGAGGCTCCCGGCGTCGTCGGGTCGCATGTCGCCTGTCGGCTCTCCCCACCAGAGTCCGGTGTTTATGCCGAAGCCCGGCCCATAAAACAAAGATACTTCTCCCGGCTTTCCCGGCGCTTCAAGAAGCTGGTGATTCTCCGAGGGGTAGAGTTTTTTCCACTCCGTCCCGGGGATGGGCCAGTCTGTCGAGATCCAGAATCCCGGTGTTGTCTCAAGACCGGGGTCCGGCGGATGGGCGTCGCGGAGGAAGAAAGTAAAGCGGGGGTCTCCGAGGACGCCGGTGTTCCTGCCTTTGAGCCAGTGGTCCCACCAGCGGACCGCCTCGTGGCGCCATTCGTAGTTCGGGCCGGGAATCCCGTCGTCGGGCCAGGAGTGATTGTAGGGTCCGATCTCGGCCTTGATCGGGACGGTCATGTTCTCGAGCATCCGGGGGATGCTGTCCCGGTAGCCGTCGAGCAGGCCGCCGATGAGATAGCAGGGGATCTGGAGCTTCTCGTACTGCCAGCGGAGGGAATTTTTCCGCCAGAAATCGCCGTCCCGCTGCTGCTTGAGATAGGTAAGAATCCCGGGATACGACTCGAAGCGGTCGCGGAAATAAAAATCGTCGAGAGGGTAATGCGGAGACTGCGGAATGGCCTTGGAATGGTCGAACCAGAAGGCCCATTCGTCCATGTGAAAGACACCGTCGATATAGTGGATGTCATCGTGGTAGAGATCATCTGTGGCCATGGCGGCCAGGATGGCCCGCAGCGCCGGCGGCCGCCGCATCGCCACCTGGATGGCGTTGAACCCGCCCCAGGAGATTCCCCACATGCCGACGCGTCCGTTCGAGCCGCTCATGGCGGCAAGCTTGGCGATGATGTCGACCGCATCGTCGAGCTCCTGCTCCGAATACTCGCGGATGGGGAATACTCCTTCCGAGGAGCCGGTGCCGCGGATATCGACGCGGACCAGGATGTAGCCGCGGCGGACAAAATAGGTATAGAGCGAGTAGTTACCTATGTAGCCGCCGTCGTCCTTGCGGTAGGGCAGGAACTCGAAGAGAACAGGGAAGGTCTCGTTCGGAGTTTTGAGGACAGGCTTATAGTATGTGGCCGCTAGGCGCGTCCCGTCCCGGACTGTGATCCAGCCCGTTTCGACCTTGAAATCATAGGCAGGCGGGGAAGGTTCGACTCTGTCCTGGGACGCCGCTGGCCGGCCGGTGAATTTGAAGGACAGGAGCATCAAGATCATCAACGCGAAAATAATTTTCGCCCTTTTTCCTATCATGGCTTTTCTCCGAAGGATTTATATACCGGGGGAATAAAGAGAGTCAATCGTTGCCAAGAGCGAACCGTATTGACCAGGTCCCTGTGCCTCCATATAATCCTGGACATGACCTCCAAGGAACGGATGCTCTGCGCTCTTAAGAGGGAGAAGCCGGACCGTCTCCCGGCTACGGTCCATCAATGGCAGCCATATCACCTGGAGACCCATCTTGGGGGGATCAGCGACCTCGAGGCCTTCGAGATGTTCGGACTCGACGCCGCCGTCCAGTCCTTCCAGAACGTCGGGCAGTTCTGGGTGATCGGTGCCGACTTCACCAAGGCCTCGAGCCCGGATTGGAGGGACGAGGTCGAGATCATAAACGATGACCCGGATGACCGGGTTTGCCATCACAGCGTCCGGACGCAGGAGGGGACGCTGACATACAAAACGGCCGGGAACCGGATGACGACCTGGATCACCGAATATTTGATCAAGCACGACGAGGATATCCACCTGATCGAGAAATATATGCCCGTTCCGCGCCTCGACCCGGCGGCCCTGAACCGGGCTTACGACGGCCTCGGCGATAGGGGCATTCTGCGCGGGTTCGTCTGGGGCGACCAGGCCGGCTGCTGGCAGCATGCCGCCTGCCTCATCGACGTCCAGGAGCTGATTCTGCGCTGTTTCGACAAGCCGGACTGGGTTCACGAACTCCTCAGCATCCTGCTCGAGAAGAAGCTGCGCTTCATCGAAACCATGAAGGGCGGCAAGTTCGACCTCATCGAGACGGGGGGAGGGGCGGGATCGTCGACGCTGATCTCTCCCGCTCTCCATCAAGAGTTTTGCCTCCCTTACGACCGGAAGCTCCACGATGCCCTGCATGCGCTCGGGTTCACCGTCGTCTATCACACCTGCGGCGGCACCAAGGGGATCGAGGAGGCGATCGCGGCCAACGGCTGCGACGCCTCAGAGACGTTGGCGCCGATGTCGATCGGCGGCAACCAGGAGCCCTGGGAGTTCAAGGCGAAGGTCGGGCGGCGGCTGGCCCTGATCGGCGGGATGGACCAGTTCAACGTCCTGACATCGGGGAGCAGGGAAGAGATCCGGGCGATGGTCTTCAAGCTCTTCGAGAAGGTCGGATACGAGGGCGGCTACATCCTCTCCTGCAGTGACCACTTCTTTGAGACGCCCCCGGAGAACCTGCGGATCTACGCCGAGGCCGCCCGCGAATGCGTTTATTGATTCGGAGCTATATAGTCAGCCTGGATTAGTCATGATATGGAGAACAAAAAGTCGCCTCTCTTTTGACGGGAGAGGATTGGGGATAGGGCGATTGTAAAGATCTCCCCCTCCCGAATTATTAGGGCTATCCTCAGGCGAAGATGATGTAGAGGGCGATCATCGCGGAGAATAAAACTAAGGCGAGAATTCTGTAGTCCAGGCCTTTAGTTTCGCTCCGGCCGCGGAGTGCCGCAAGCGGACTCGGCCAGACCAGGCGCCCGCTTTCCGTCGTGTGCCGGTGGGGCTTCATGTATGATAGGACCACCAAGATGACCGAACAGATAACGAAAAGATAAAATGTGGCCATCATCGAGGGAACGCTCCATCCCGTCCGGTCCTTGAACCAGTCGAGCAAGAAAACGGCCAGGCCGAGTGCTGACCCGATGGAGAGAGTGGCCAACGCGCCTGCCGCCGAGGCCCGCCTCCAGAAAACTCCCCAGACAAAAACGGCCGTGATCGGCGGGGCGATATAGCAGATGAGGGCCACGATACCCTGGAAGATGCTCTGGAAGTGGCTGATCAGCGGCGTCCAAAGAACGGCTGCAATCATGCCGATGAAGGTGACGAGCCGTCCGATCTGAGTCAGCCGGCGGTCCGGAGTTTGCGGCCGCCAGCGCTTATAGAGATCGAGGCTGAAGAGCGTGGAGATGGAATTCAGGGCTCCGGAGACCGAACTCATCAAGGCCGCCAGCAGCGCAGCCGCCACGATACCTTTCAATCCAACCGGCAGCAGGTGGTTGATGAGGAGCGAGTAGGTATCGGCCGAATCGCCGATGGCCGGAAGCTTTCCCTGCCGGATAAGGGCGTCGGCGATAAGCCCCGGCAAGACGAATAAGAATACCGGCAGTATCTTGATAAAGCCCGCAAAGAGAGGACCGATGCGGGCGTTGCGCTCATCCCTGGCCCCGAGCACCCGCTGGACGATGGTCTGGTCGGCGCACCAGTACCAGAGCCCGATGATGGGATAGCCCAGGAAGACCGCATACCATGGCAGGGAAGGAGTTTCGGAGGCGGTTCGCAGTATCGTCAGCTTGACGGGCTCGACCGCCGCCGTCAGCCCGCCCCATCCGCCTACGGCGACGAGGCCCGCGACCAGGACACACGCCGAGCCGCCGACCAGGATGACCGTCTGGACGGATTCGGTCATGACCACGGCAAGCAGGCCGCCGACGATGGTGTAAATGCCGGTGAGCGCCGCCGTAACAAAGATGCTCAGGTTGATGTCGATCCCGAACAATCCCTTAAGAACTACAGCTCCGGTATAAAGCGAGAACCCGATGTGGATGAATATAGCTGAAAAAATCGACAGGACCGCCAGCCAGTCCCGGCAGGCCCGGCTGTAACGGCGCTCCAGGAAATCGGGCAGGGTGGCTACTCGCGAACGGATGTAGAAAGGGGCGAAGAAAAAGGACAGGGCAATCAGGAGAAAAGCGGCCATCCATTCGAAGTTGCCGTAGGCGAGCCCGTTGACATAGCCTTCCTGGGCGAGACTGACGAGATGGATGGTGGAGATGTTGGTGGAGAAAAGTGCCAGCCCGATCACCGGCCAGCGCAGTGTCCCACCAGCCAGAAAATAGGCCGACGTTGATGTCGCCGTCCTCTTGCGCCGGGACCAGGCCCAGAGGCCGAGCCCGACGATCCCGCCCAGGTAGAGGACAATGACAAGAATGTCGGGCCAGGAGATATTCAGCTTCGCCATCCGGCCTCTAGTTCATTCTGCCCTTCCCATCAAGGGAGAGGGGAATTCAGTCTGTGTGGAAGACCTCCTCCATCCGGCTCCACCACTCCTCTGGCCCGTGGGTCGGGATCGCATACTGGCAGGGGTCCGTCTCTCTCCACCACTTCTGGGTCGTCGGGTCGGCGGCCATTTTGGCCATGTCGGCCTCGAAATCGCTTCCTGTGTATTCAAAATATGAGAAAAGATAGTGCTTCCCCGGCTCGACCTCCTTGAGATAGATCGAGTAGTTCCGGATGTTGCATTCCTTGATCTTTTTCAGCACGCCGGGCCAGACGGCCGCATGGAGATCCTTGTAGGTGGCGATCTTTTCCGGCTTGAGTCCGATGATCATTCCGTAGCGCTCTACGGCCGGGCGTGTTTGCCCCGTGATCTTGGTAATAAGCAGCACCGCGCCGAGGAGTATCAAGGTGATCGCAAAACCATCGTTGGGTCCCTTCATGTTCATCCTGCCCTCCTTAGTTCATATGCGAAATAAGGTTAGTGTCCCCATAATTACCCATAATTCAGGCGGGCTTGAACTTTGTGATCTTGACGGCGACCGGCCAGTCCGGTCCCCAGGCCAAGGGCGAAATCTTCCGGCCGCGCTCGACCCCGCTTCCGGCCAACGGATTCTTGATGAGCTGGATGGTGTGCGTCCGCGATACGGTGATGTGAAGTCCTCCTGAATCCTCGACCCATTCGACGCCGCCGTTTTGGCTGAGGACGGAGATCCTCGTCTCTGGGGTTGTCCGGACCGATCTCAGGGTGAAACGGCAGCCGGCCGGCGCCTTGATTCCTTCGAGCCCGTATTCGAGGCCGGCGAACGCATACACCGTTTCCTCTCCGCGCCGCCTGGTCAGCCAGACATCGCCTTCATTGGTTACGGTCCAGGGACGAACACCCTTGATCGCCTCGCCATAGAGCATAATCCACAGGCCGAGTTCGCGGAGAAGGTCCTCGTCCGGCGGCGCGATCCGGCCGTCCGGCCGGGGCCCGACGTTGAGGAGCAGGTTCCCGCCGCGGGCCCGGATGTGGATCAGGTTTTCGATGACCTCCCGGGCGGTCCGGACGTCCGGGTTGGGCTGGAAGGACCACTGCCAGCTCGTTGTCATACAGCTCTCCCAGGCGCGGTCGTCGGGCTGGCCGGGGATCTCCTGCTCGGGCGTCGGGATCTCGCCGCGGCCGATGAAGATGTCCTGCCTGACCCGCCAGGCGTGCTTCTTGAGCGGCTCGCACTTGCCGTCGAACCAGAGCATGAAGACGTCGCCGTATTTCGTCAGGAGCTCTTCGACATGGCCGCGCTCGTAGTCGGTGAATCCTTTCTTCAGCGGGCCGAAGGGCGCCTCCGATTCGAAATCGGGGGCCATCAGGAATTGACTGCGCCTCCCGGTCTCGTACTGGTAGCGAAAGTCTCCCGGCGAATAATAGAAGCCGACCAGGAGCCCTTCCTTCCGGAAGGCTTCGGCGACCTGGGCGACGATGTCGTGGCGGTAGGGAGTGAGGGTAATCTTGAAGTCGCTGTAGGCCGTATCGAACATGCAGAACCCGTCGTGATGCTTGGAGGTGAAGACGACATACTCCATCCCGGCGAGCCTGGCCAGGCGCGCCCATTCAGCGGCATCGAACAAGACGGGGTTGAACGTCTCGGCCAGGGCGTAATATTTCTTGATATAGTCATCGCCTGCGTTGTTGAGCGGCCAGGAGATCTCCGTCCCCATCTGGGAATTCGGCCCCCAGTGGATGAACAGTCCGAGTCCGGCGTCCCGGAAGAGCTCGGTTTTCTCCGGGTCGTTGGACAGTCGAACTTGATCCTCTGGGATCAGGGAAGACGAGGGCGCGCCTGCCGCCGCCGCTTCTTCCTTCGGCTCTTGAGGCGCGCATGAGAACAAGGTCAACAATGCCAGTGCAGTCCCAAGAAAAATCAGCAAAACAGGCAGGCGGATTTCATTTTTTCTCATTCAGCCCTCCTTTGTATATCCGCCGCGGAGGCGGACGGTCTCGTACATGGCATTTTATATATTATTGCTTAGACGGATTGTCAAACGAAAAGACCTTCTCCCTACTGTCAACATTCCAAATCGCGGTTTTCAGTGTATAATGTGGAGCTCGTGCCATGACAAACATACTCGTTTCGGCCAAGGACCTGGTCAAGAACTACGGCTCGCTCAGGGCGGTCGACGGGATCTCTTTCGAGATCCGGGAGGGCGAATGTTTCGGTTTCCTGGGGCCGAACGGAGCCGGCAAGACGACGACCGTCAAGATGATCCACTGCGTCTCGCCCGTGACCTCGGGAACGCTCCTGGTCAACGGACAGCCGGCCCACATCGACAACCGGGCCGTGAAGAAAATGACCGGCATCATCCCCCAGGAAATCACCCTCGACCCCGACCTCACCGTTTCCGAGAACCTCGTCATCTTCGCCAGGTTCTTCGACATCCCCAAGCGCGAAGCCAGGAAGCGAATCGCCGAGCTTCTTGAGTTCGTCGAGCTCGAGGCTAAACGAAACAGCAAGATCAGCGAGCTTTCGACCGGGATGAAGCGGCGGTTGATGGTCGCCCGGGCGCTGCTCAACCAGCCCAAGCTCATTGTTGCCGACGAGCCGACGACCGGCCTCGACCCCCAGGCCCGGCACCTGATCTGGCAGAGGCTCCGCCAGCTCAAGTCTCAGGGCACCACACTCATTTTAACGACTCAGTACATGGAAGAGGCCCAGCAGCTCTGTGACCGGATCGTCGTCATGCACCAGGGCAAGATCTTGAAAGAGGGCGTGCCTTCGACGCTCGTCGTTGAGCTGATCGGGCGGGAGGTCGTTGAGATTCGCGTCCCCAAAGAGGAGGACGAAAAGATCATCGGCCATCTGGCCTCGTTCTCCTGCGGACACGAACGGGTGGGAGACACACTTTATTTCTACTGCCGCGACGGCCATGACCTGATGAAAAAAGTGATCGAGCTCGACCTCCACAATTTTCTGACCCGGCCGGCCACTCTCGAAGACGTCTTCCTTAAGCTCACCGGCAGGAGCCTGATCGAATGAACCTGTCCTACCGGGTCTATTATATTTTTCTCAGGAATCTTGTTTCCTACAAAAGGTTCATCGTCCCGACGTTCCTGGTCAGCCTGATCGAGCCCCTCTTCTATCTTGTCACCTTCGGGATCGGGATGGGGGCCTACATCGGCTACTTCGGCGGCAAGCCCTACCTCAATTTTCTTGTCCCGGGTGTTCTGGTCGCCTCGGTCATGCTCTCTTCCACGTTCGAGTGTCTTTACGGGACCTTTGTAAAGATGATCCATGAAAAGATCTTCGATTCCCTGATCGCCACTCCCGTGTCCGCCGAGGACGCCGTGGCCGGGGACATCGTCTGGGGGACCTTCCGGGGGATGATCAGCGGGACGTTGATGATGACGGTCGCCGTGCTCATGGGCGTGGCCCCCGCCTCGGTCCTCAGCCTGCTGCTCCTCCTTGCCCTCATGGTCTTTACCGGACTTTTGTTCGCCTCCCTGGCTATGATCGTGACCTCGCTGTCGCCGAGTTTCGACTTCTTCAATTACTACACCGAGCTCATCATCACCCCCATGCTTTTTTTCTCGGGTGTGTTTTTCCCGTTGGATAGATTCCCGGGGTGGATGAAGACATTTTCGCAGTTCCTGCCCCTCACCCACGCCGTCAAGATCTCTCGGGCTGTCTATTCGGGAACACTCGACGGCGGTTTGATTTGGAGTTTTATGGTGATCCTCGGGCTCGAGGGAATCGCCTTCTTTATCGCCCTCAAGTCCATGAAGAGGCGACTGATTAAGTAAGAAGGGGTCTCTCCAAAAAATAGGACCGTCCTCGTTTTTTTCTTAGGTTTTCTTCCTTCCGAACTTGAAGCGGAGCTTCATTGTCAGCACCCTGTCCGTGGAGAAGATCCGGGCGGCGATGATGATGAGGACGATGAAGACGGCGAGCATATAGAGGATGCCGAAGAAAACCGCGCTGTAGTTCTCGAGCATGAGGTTCTGGCTGGTCAGAAAGGGGTGGGAAAAGGGAATGGCGTAGAGCAGGATCTTGGCCGGGAGCGAGAGCGTCTTGGGATCGGCGAAGAGCGTCATGAAATACGGAATCATCACCAGGAAGATCATCGGCAGGATCAGGCTCTGGGCGCTCCGGTAGTCCTCGGCGAGCACTCCCAGGATGGTGGCCATCGCCAGGGCGACCAGGATGGCAAAGAAGAGCGATACTCCCAGGATGAGGAAACCTTTGGTGCTCATCGTCAATCCGAGTTGCTGGATGACTCCGGTCAATCCCGAGGCCGCGGCCGCTTCGCTGACATCCCCCATGAAACCGCCCATGTAGTAGCGGAACCCGAACATGTAAATTACGGCCGAGAGCAGCCCGACAAGACCGGAGGCCAGCATCTTGGCGGTGACGATCGAAGTCCGGCTGATGGGTACGGTGAGGAGCGTCTCCAGGGTTTTGTTTTGCTTTTCCATCGCGATGGCCGAGATGACCATCTGGGAAGCGTAGATGATAATCATCATCAAGATGACGGGGATGACGATCGACTGGGAAGACACGAACCCTGCGACCGCCTCCGCCTTGCCCTCGGCCATCCGGTCCTTGACGATGACGAAATCCTTGCTTCTTATGGGATTTTTAAGGTTTTCGGGCGGGACGTCCGGGACCCGTTTTTTCAGGAAGTCGTTGGACAGATATTCGTTCATGGCCCTGATGACGGCGTTGATGATGATCGAGCTCCGGCTGCCGACGATCGAGAAGGTGCGGAGGAAAGAATAGGTCTCGATCTCTTTGATGTCCTGCGTTTCGATAGACTGGCCGAATCCCCGGGGGATGACGAGCAGGAGGTTGGCCTCGCTAGCCTTGGTCTCTTCGATGGCCTGCTCCTTGTCCCGTCCCTGGATCATCTCGGGCTCAAAATTGGCCGTCTTGAGGTTGCCGACGAGCTGGCTGGAGAATGGCGAGTCGTCCAGGTTGAGGACGGCGATCTTCTGGGTCCGGCCCGCCTTTTTCATTTCGGTCTTGGCCATCTGGCCGATGAAATAGAACAGGAAGACGGTGAAGAGAAGCGAGACGAAAAGCTGCAGGGTGATCAGCTCTTTGACTTCCTTGACGAGGAGGTTGAAGAATTTTTTCATTGGAGTGCGCTCCTGAAGACTTCTTCGAGGTTCTTGGCCCCGTACTTATCCTTCAGTGCCTGGGACGTGCCCGTGTCCAGGATGCGGCCCTTGTCGATCAGGCTGACCCGGTCGGAGAGGAATTCGATCTCGAGCATGTTGTGCGAGGAGAGAAGGACCGAAATCCCCTCCTTGGCGAACCGCTTGACGATCTCCCGGACCTCCAGGGCGTTGATGACATCCAGTCCCGAGGTCGGCTCGTCCAGGATGGCCAGGTCGGGCTTGGTCATGAGCGCCCGGGCGAGGAGGAGTTTCCGGGTCATCCCCTTGGAGTAGGTGCCGGCCTTCTCGTTCAGGCGCTTTCCCAGGTCGGCGATGTCCCGGGCGCGGGTGATGAATTCGTTAACTTCCTGGTCGGACCGGGCATAAAAATTGGCCATGAACTTCAGATAATCCGTTCCCTTCAGGTTCTTATAAGCTCCCGCTTCCTCGGGGAGGTAACTGATCTTCTCGCGGAATTTTTCGGGATGCTTTTTCAGGTCGAACCCGAGAAACGTAACCTTCCCGCCGGAAGGGGAGAGGAGTGTGGCGACGATCCGGAGGGCGGTGGTCTTGCCGGCGCCGTTCGGACCGATCAGGGCGAAGATCTCGCCCGGGCCGACCTCAAAGTCGATGCCGGTGAGCGCTTCGGTGCGGCCGTAGGACTTTTTCAGGCCTTTGACGACGAGGACTTTATCCATGCGAACCTCCTGGAGGTAATACGGGAAGATTGTAAGAAAGTTGGGCCTGCTTGTAAACTGCCCCGTGCGGCCCGGAAAGAAAAACATCAGGGAGTGAACCATTTCGCAAATTTTTCGTAAACTATTATGGATCGTATTTGTGTAATCAAGGGTGAAAGCATGAAAAAAATCGTCATTCCTATCGTCATCCTCCTGACCATCGGGATTGTCTATGTTCTTCTCTCGGGAGGGAAAAAAAAGGGCAATGAGCTGAAATATGTCCCGGTCAAGCGGGGGGATATCGCAGAAAAGGCCCTGGCCGTGGGCACCCTCGAGCCCGAACAGGAGATCAAGGTCAAATCGACGATACCGGGCATCGTCTCGGAAGTCCTCTTCAAAGTCGGGGATGCCGTCGCTAAGGGCAGCCCGCTGTTCAATATCTCGCCCAATCCAACGCCCCTCGAGTATGTCGAGACCCGGCGCAGTATGGAAGTGGCTGAAGTGACCTTGTCAAGAATCCAGGCCGAACGGGACCGCAACGCTCAATTGTTCCAGTCAAAACTCATTTCAAAATCCCAGATGGACAGCCTTGAGGCGGAATATAATGAGACGAGGCTGCGCCACCGCGTGGCCCAAGAGAAGTTTCAGCTCCTGGAGAAAGGCCGGATCGAGATGTCCAATCGCAGTGTCGATTCCATCGTCAGAGCCCCCATCTCCGGTATCGTGCTTTCCCTCAGCGCCCACCAGGGCGACCCGGTCGTCCCGCTGACCAATTTCCAGCCCGGGACCGACCTCTGCTCCATGGCCGAAATGAAAAATATCCTCTTCAAGGGCACGGTCGATGAGATCGACGTCGGAAAACTCGCTTCGGGCATGGAAGCCGAGCTCCAGATCGGAGCGCTGGCGGAGAAAAAGATCCAGGGGACGCTTGAGCGGATTTTTCCCAAGGCGAGGAAAGAAGGAAATGCTACCCTTTTCGATGTGGAGATCGTCCTTGGTGAGGCGCCGGGGATCATCCTTCGGGCCGGATATTCGGCCACGGCCTATGTGAAGATTCAGGAACATACAAACGTCCTCATCGTCCCCGAGCGGCTGGTCCTCTCGGAGGACGGGAAGCGCTTCGTCGAGATCAAGGAAAACGAGACGATCAGCAAGGTCGAGGTAAAAACCGGTCTTTCCGACGGCCTGAGCATCGAAATCCTGGAAGGCCTCAAGGAAGGAGATCAGGTCGTCGAACGGCCGCCTCGGGAAATCGAATGATCCTCACCTTCTTCCGCAACCTCATCCGGGACCTGAGGCGTCAGCCTCTCCGCACTACGCTGACGCTCTCGGGCGTCGGTTGGGGGACCTTCGCCGTCGTGATCCTGCTCGCCTTCGGCTCGGCCGTGAGCCGGCAGAACCTGAAGTCTTTCCGCGGCGTCGGACAGGGGTTCGTGATCGCCTTTCCGGCAAGCACGACCATGCCCTACCAGGGTATTCCCAAAGGCCGCCGCGTCCGTCTGACTCCGGAGCAGGTCCTTCTGGCCGGTCATAAAGTCCCCGGGATCAAGAGGACGTCCTTCGAGTTCACCTTCAGCCGGGCCATCCGCCACCGCCGGGAGGATGTCCTCAATACCGTGCGCGGAGTGACCGTCGAATACGGCGATATCCGCAATATCATCGCCGGCAAAGGCCGCTACCTCAATGACGCCGACATGTCGCAGAGGCGCCGCGTCTGCCTGCTCGGTGACACGGTCACCGAAAACCTGTTCCACGAAGAAGAGGCCGTGGGCCGCACCATCTTCATCGAGGGGATTCCCTTCATCGTAGTGGGAGTGATGAAGAAAAAGATCCAGACGAGCAACTTCAGCGGCCAGCCCGACGAGCACTGCGCGTTTATCCCCTGGACGACCTACTCGGCACTTTTCGGCAACAAATATGTCGATAGCCTCATCTTTCAGCCTGCGAATCCTGCAAACGCCAAGCGGATCATCCGTCTGATGCGGGAGGAACTGGGGGACCTGGCCGGATTTTCGCCCGACGACAAAGACGCCCTGTTCGTCTGGGACTGGACCGAGTTCGAGAAGTCCTTCTCGATTTTCTTCTTGGCCTTCAATATTTTTCTCGGCGTGATCGGCTCCTTCACCCTGTTGGTCGGAGGGGTGGGAGTGGCGTCCATCATGCTGGTCGTGGTCGAGGAACGCACCAAGGAGATCGGGATCAAGCTGGCGGTGGGGGCGAAACGGCGGCATGTCCTCTGGCAGTTCTTCGCCGAGTCCCTGGTGATCGTCCTGTTCGGAGGCGGATTGGGCTTCCTTTTCGCGGCCCTGGTCTTGAAAGTCATCCCGGTCGAGAAGATCGAAGACTTTGTCGGAAATCCGCAGATCAACCCGGCCATAGGTGTGGCCACGGTCCTGATACTCCTTGCCATCGGAATCGTCTCGGGCCTGATGCCGGCCCGGAGGGCCGCTTCCACGAATCCCATCGAGGCCCTGAGGAAATAATCCATGCGCGCCCAGCTCCTCCGCCACTTTGCCAAAGAGTTGCGCAAGCGGAAAAAGAAGACCGCTTTGATCACCTTCGCCATCACCTGGGGAGCCCTTTCCATCCTGCTCCTGATGTCCTTCGGCCGCGGCCTTGGCAACTCCTTCCGCATCAGCTTCAAGGGCCTTGGCGATAACCTCATCATGGTCTATCGCGGCCAGACCTCCAAAGATTATCAGGGGCTTCCCAAGGGGAGGCGTATCATGATCTATCCCAGGGATATCGCCCTCCTGTCCGCGCTCATCCCGGAGATCGCCCTGATCTCACCCGAATCCAATGACTACTTTACGATCAGCGTAAGAGGCCGCGAAACCAACCGCAACGTCTGCGGCGTCGGGCCGGCCTTCGGAGTCATGCGCTCCATGATCGCGGAAAGCGGCGGGCGTTTCATCAACGAGGAGGACGAGCACTCCGCCCGCCGGGTGGCCTTCATCGGCTGGAACATGGCCGAGAACCTCTTCCCCGGAGAGGACCCCGTAGGAGAAATCATCGTCGTCAACCGTGTGCCCTTTACGGTGATCGGCGTCATGAAGAAGAAGCTTCAGAGCTCCGCCTACCAGGGCTTTGACGCCGACCACGCTTATATCCCGCACAGCACTTTCTCCCGCATTCACACTCAGCTTTACATCGACCGCATTCATGTCCAGCCGAAGCGGCGCGAGGACAACCAGTTCGTGGAGGAGCGCATCCGCCGGATCCTCGGCCGGAAATACCGCTTCGACCCGGAGGATGACTACGCCCTGGGGATCTGGAATACGATCGAGCAGGCCGAGGTCGCCGGAAAGGCTTTCCGGGGCATCGAGATCTTCCTGGGCCTCATCGGGGGCCTGACCCTGCTCATCGGCGCCGTCGGCGTCACCAATCTCATGTACGCCTTGGTCAAGGAACGGACGCGCGAGATCGGGATCAAAATGGCCCTGGGCGCCCGGCGCCGCCACATCATCCTTCAGTTCCTGTTGGAAACGGTGTTCATATTTTCCAAAGGAATGTTCTGGGGAACGGCCATTGCCTATGCCATCGTGCGTTTGACGCGGCTCATCCCCATCAGCTATGAGCTTTCCGGCATTCAAACCTACCTGTTGCGGCCGATCTTCTCCCTCGACATCCTGATCATCTTCCTGGTTATTCTAGGGACTCTTGTTTTCTTGTCGGGTATTTTTCCGGCCGTGCGGGCTTCCCGTCTGAATCCGGTCGAGGCGCTTCGGTATGAATAGGAGATAATGATGATCGAGATGGAGAATATCAGCAAAGTTTACAGGATGGGGGAGGTCCGGCTGGAAGCCCTGAAGGAGATCTCCCTCAGGATCGAACCGGCCGAGTTCATTTCGATCATGGGCCCTTCCGGGTCGGGCAAATCGACACTGCTGAACATCATCGGCTGCCTGGATACACCAACCGCCGGTTCCTACTTTCTCGAAGAAAAAAACGTGGCCGGCCTCGGCTTCGACCAGCTCTCCACGATCCGG
This sequence comes from Candidatus Aminicenantales bacterium, assembly GCA_049287565.1. GTDB lineage: Bacteria > Acidobacteriota > Aminicenantia > Aminicenantales > UBA8522 > UBA8522. The sequence continues at coordinate 12,021 of JBAQGA010000041.1, read as the reverse complement.
AATCGGAAGATCGGCTTCGTCTTCCAGAATTTCAACCTGCTCCCTTATGCCACGACCTACGAAAATGTGGAGCTGCCCATGCTCTTTAACGGCCGGTCGGGGAAAAAACGGCGGCAGCGCGTCCTCGAGCTCCTGGAGATGGTCGGCCTCGTCGACTGGCAGCATCACCGTCCCAGCGAACTCTCGGGCGGCGAACAGCAGAGGGTAGCCATCGCCAGGGCTCTGGCGAACGATCCTTCGATGATTCTAGCCGATGAGCCGACGGGCAACCTGGACTCGAAAACCGGCGAGGAGATCATGGGGCTCTTCGTCAAGCTGCAACAGCAGGGGAGGACCATCCTCATGGTCACCCACGACACCAACATCGCCGCTTACTCCCAGCGGACGATCCGCCTGCTCGACGGCCGCATCGTCTGAATACTCTTGAAGAACTCGTACTCGAAAGCTTGGCCCCTCGCATAGTTTCTCAAGGTAAGTTCCTAGAATCTGAGCTGATAAAGTCGCTTGAGTTATTGTTCGGGGCTTAGCCCACAACCAGCCTGCTGTTTTCATAAGAAACCCCCATAATTTCCGGACCATTTTTCAGGGATGAGGTCCCTCGAAGTGGGTTAAATACGTCGAGTTCTTTCTCCTATCGACACCGGTCACTCATACCGGAGAGAATCGACCGGGTTGGCCAGGGCCGCCCTGACGGACTGGAAGCTGACCGTGAGCAGGGCGACGAGAAGAGCCAGGCCTGCCGACAGCGCAAAAAGCCAGGCCGTCATGGTCGTCCGGTAGGCGAAATCCTGGAGCCATTGCCTGGTGATCCAGTAGGCGACGGGCCAGGCGATGATATTGGCGATGAGGACGAGAAAAGCGAACTGCCTGGTCAAGAGAAAGAGGACCTGAGGAGCCGAGGCTCCCAGCACCTTGCGGATGCCGATCTCCTTGGTCCGCTGCTCGGTAATAAAGGCGGTCAGGCCGAATAGTCCGAGACAGGCGATGGATACGGCCAGAAGGGAAAAGATGAAAAAGACACGGCCGGTTTTCTGTTCGGACAGATAAACCCTGGCAAAGTGCTCATCGAAGAACTCATACTCGAAAGCTTGGCTGCCAGCATACTTTCTCCAGGTTTGTTCGATGAGAGAAATCGTTTTCCGGACGTCGGCAGTCGCCATCCGGACCGAGAGATACCGGCCTCCGCCGTCACGACCCAAAGGCTGGATGAGGAACGGCTTGATGGGATGGTGCAGGGACTCGAAATGGAAATCTTTCATCACTCCGATGATGGTATGAGTCTCTCTCATCCCGATGAGCAGCTGGCCGACCGGGTTTACGAGGCCCAGGATTTTCACCGCGGCTTCATTCAGGACCACGACCCGTCTTTCGTCCTGGGCTTCAGCAGGGAAAAAGCTCCCCGCGGCGAGTTCGATCTTGTAGGTCGCGAGGAAATCCGGGTCCGCCCACATCCTCCAGATGAGCTGTTTCTGGTCTTGAGGCCGGTTGGCGGGAACGAAAAGTTCGTCTCCGAAGGAAGCCCCCATAAGGTCGGAGGTATTGGCCGCGCTGGCGACGGCGGGGAAGCCTAGCAGTTCCTGTTTAAAAGCACCGAACTGCTTTCCTAAGTCATCTACCTTGTGGATGATCACGACCTGGTCCCGGCTGAATCCCAGGTTTCTGTTCTGGATGTAGCGGAGTTGTCTGTCGACGACAAGTGTCCCGATGATCAAGACGATGGAAACGCTGAACTGGAAGACGACCAGGGCGTTACGCATCCAGGATCTCTTTCCTTTCCCCGAGGATTCTCCCTTGAGGACGGCCACCGGGTGGAAGGATGAAAGGTAAAAGGCCGGATAGACCCCGGCCAGGAGTCCGACCGCCAAGCCGATGCCGAGTAGGAGAGGAAGGGTCAGGGCATTGGTCAAGTAGGGGATATGCAGGTCTTTCCCGGTCAGATTGTTGAAAAACGGAAGGATCATTTCGATGATGGGCAAGGACACCACCACGGCCAGGACGCTCAGGAAAACGGCTTCGGAGATGAATTGGCCCTTGAGCGCGTTCGCCGTGGACCCGACCGTTTTCCGGATGCCGACCTCCCGGCCCCGGGTGGCGGATTGTGCCGTGGACAGGTTGATATAATTGATGCAGGAGATGAGCAGGATGGCGAAGGCGAGGACAGAAAAAATATAGACGTAGGAGATGTCGCTGTTGGCCTCGATCTCGTGTTGAAGATGGGAGCGAAGATGAATATCTGTCAGGGACTGGATGTAGTAAGCGAAAAATCCGCCCCCGGCGATGAATTCATCGGGCGTTACGCCCAGAGCTCCCTTGACCTGGGGATAGACGTACTTCTGGATCAGGCTCTGCATCTTTTCCTCGAACTCCCGATGCGCAACGCCCTCCCTCAGGACAAAATAGGTGTAATCGTTGTTGCTGATCCAGTTCTGGCTGCGGCTGTATTCGAAGGTGTTCATCGAGCCAAGGAAATCATAGCGAAAGTGGGAGGTACGGGGGACGTCCTCGATGACGCCGGTCACCACATAATCCCGGCGCCGGTCCGTGTTCAGCGTCTTCCCGATGGGGTTTTCTTGCCCGAAATACCTTTCGGCCGTGGACCGGGTCAGGACAACCGAGTTCGGCTCGATCAGGGCCGTCTTCGGGTCGCCCTTCAGGAAGGGCACGGAGAAGACGTCGAAGAAGGACTCGTCGGCGGACCAGAAGCGCTCCTCACTGAAAACCTTGTCTTCATACCGGACAACCGGGATGCCGAAGCGGTGCACTTTGGTCGAAGCTTCGACTTCCGGAAACTCCGTAATCAGGGCCTGGGCCATGGGAGTGCATGAGGTCGCACTGTAGAACTCGGTCTCGTTGGCGACCGCCCGGACATTGACCCGATAGATCCGCCCGGCATTCTTGTGGTGCCGGTCGTAGCTCAGCTCATCCTGGACAAAAAGGGCGATCAGGATGAAACCGGTGACGCCGATGGTCAGGCCGGCGATATTGATCAAGGAGATGCCTTTGCGCTTTCTGAGGTTACGGAGGATGATTTTGAGGCTATGAGCGAACATCTTCTTTCTCCAAAATGAAATAGCAGAATCCGCTTCAAAGGAAATAGCATATTTCATGCCAATATGCCTGAAGCCGGAAGCCGAAAGGTAACCAGCCGATACCCTGTCCGTGAGCGAACAGGAAACGTCCGCTTCTGGACATTTCGTCCTGAATCGCTTCTCGCCTCAAGGCAAATCGCCCCGCCCCGGCCATTGGCACGGGAATTGCAGAAAAAGAATCCAGGCCGGCGCTTTTCCGGCCTGTCATCGAAATATGGAACTCGGAGACCTCAGATGAAAAGCGACTTCAAAATCGCCCTCCGGAACATCCGCCGTCATAAGGTCATCTCCCTCGTCAATATTCTCGGGCTGGCCATCGGAATGAGCGTCTGTCTCCTGATGATGGTCTATGTGGTCAATGAAACACGCTACGAGGACTTTCAGGTGAATAAGGACAGGATCTACCGGATCGCCCTCGAGTGGGGACAGAAGGGCAGCCGGATGAAATTCGCCGGGACCATGCCCGCCCTGGCGCCGGCCCTGGCAGCCGAATTCCCGGAAGTCGAGAGCGCCGTCCGCGTCCGGGTCGAGAGGAATGTCGAGCTTCGAGCCGAGCCGTCCGCCGAGTCTTTCAGCGCGGATACGGCCCTCTATGCCGACCCCGATTTCTTCGAGATGTTCTCCTTTCCACGGAGGCCGGGCTTCCAGCAGGCCCCCCTGAAAGAGCCGTTCGCGGCGGTCCTCAGCGCGTCTCTGGCCAGGACCGTCTGCGGAACGGAGGACGCCGTCGGCCGGACCGTCCTGATGGACGACCAGCCGGTCAAGGTCACCGGAGTTATGGATGATGCCCCGGCTAACAGCCATCTCCGGCCTGACCTGGTTCTCTCTTACGCCACCTATGAGGCCCTCGAAGGCCGGCCGAGCCCCGGCTGGTCGAATTGGGGGATGGACCGCACCTATGTCCTTTTCCGGGCGAAACCGGACATCCCGTCCTTCGCGGGCAAGCTAAAGGAACTTCTCAGGAAAAACGTCGACCCGGCAAGGGCCGAGATGTTCGTCTTCCACGTTCAGCCGCTCAAAAGCCTACATTGGATCACCGATTTTCGCGGCGACATCCATCCCCGCGGCAACCGGGCCTATTTTTATATGTTCATCTGGGCCGCCGTGCTCGTCCTCGCCGTGGCCTGCTTCAATTTCGTCAACCTGACGTCGTCCCAGAACCTGGGGCGGATGCAGGAGGTCGGGGTCCGTCATGTCCTCGGCGCCACCCGGAGCCGGATCATCGGGCAGCTTCTCCGCGAATCGCTGGTCGTTTCGGCGGCTGCCGTCGTCATCGGAGCGGCCGTCCTGCAAATGGCCTACCGGCCGATGATGTCATTTATCGGCGCCCAGGTCGTTCTGACGACGGCCCATCTCCCTTATCTGGCCGGCGTGTTCGCCTTGGTTCTCCTGGCCGCCGTGGCCGCCGGCTTCGTCCCGGCCTGGACCATGTCGCGGTATAAGCCCGCGGAAATCCTGGGCAAGGGAAGCAACCAGGCACGTCCTTCCCTCTCCCTCCGCAAGGGGCTTTTTGCCCTCCAGTTCGTGATTACGATCGCCCTGATCATCGCCACCCTGGTGGTCTACCGGCAGATGAAGTTCGTCCTGGATTCCGACCTCGGGTTTAACAAGAACAACGCGCTGCTCGTCCCCTATTTCCGGCCCGATTCCCGGGTGCGCGATCGCTACGAGATCATCCGCCAGGAACTGGAAAGAGATGCGTCCATCCTCAGCGTCTCGGCCACGAACACCTCACCCGGGGTGAGCAGCATGTCCAACATGACGGTTTTCCCCGGCCAGACGGATTTTGCCTCGGGCATCACACTGCAAAGCCTCAGCGTCGATTATGGCTTCACAAAGGCCCTCGATCTGAAGCTTACCGCCGGCCGCGATTTTTCGCGCGGAATGGCCAGCGACGCCGACAACGCCCTGATCCTCAATGAAAGCGCCGTCCGTGTTCTCGGGTACGAGGACCCGATCGGCGCCCATCTTAAAATTCCCTGGGGAGAAAATCTCCGCGAGATGACCGTCATCGGCGTTGTCAAGGACTTTCACGTTCAGCCCCTCCACTATAAGATCAACCCGATGGCAATCACCCTCCAGCCCGAAGCGGGGTTCACGTTGCTCATCCGCTATCGGCCTGGGCAGGAGGGAAACGCCCTGGCATTTGTCCGCGGGACCCTGGCTGAGCTTGTGCCCGAGGAGAGATTCGAGGTCCGCTTTCTGGACCAGGAATACGCCAAGGGTTATCTCTCCGAGCAAAAAACAGGGACGCTGCTGGCGGCTTTTTCCCTTCTTGCGGTGATCATCTCAAGCGCCGGCCTGCTAGGCCTGACCGCCTTTACGATTGGAAGGCGCGTCAAAGAGATCGGGATCCGCAAGGTCCTCGGCGCTTCGACAACACAAGTCGTCCTGCTGTTGTCACGCGAATACTTGCTGATAGTTTTGGCCGCCAACCTCATCGCCTGGCCGGTGACCTATTATGCCATGGGCAGGTGGCTCCAGAATTTCGCCTACCGGATCCATCTCGGCGTCTTGACTTTCATCTTGGCGGGGATGCTTGCCTTGATGGTCGCCCTGCTGACGGTGAGTTTCCAGGCGACCCGGGCGGCCCGGACCAACCCCGCCGACTGCCTGCGGTATGAATGAGAAATTAGGTTCGCAACACGCCGTCTGACGGCTCTTAGTCCGTCTTCTTCATAACAAAATAAACCGAGCGGGTTCCCTTGGGATTTTGCCGGACCATCTCGACCGCCCGCTGGTCAGCGTCCAGCAGTGCCGCAACTTTAGGGTCAACGGGCCGTCTGGCCCGGATTTCGCGGATATGCCTTTCCAGACGGGTGAAGTATTCCCTCCACCAAACCTTTTCGTCCAGGATGAAAGAATGAAGCAGATCGTAGCCTTGGATTGGTATCTGGCTCGTTTTCTCCGCTAAATTTCCCTCTTCATCGTGAACTACCAGGAATCCCCCAGGTTTGAGGAGGCGCCGCCATTCCCGGAGGCCTGGCGAGAAGCCGATCCGTGCTATGGAACCTTCCGCCCAGATGATGTCAAAACTTTCCTCCGGGAAATCCATCTCGAACATCGAACATTTTAGAGCCGTCACTTGGTTAGATAGCCCGGCTTTTTTAATCTTTTTCTGGAGCCTCTCGACGAGCGGGGAGTCGATGTCTAGGCCGATGACCTGCCCTCCGCTCAACCTGGCCAGCTCAATGGTTGGTACTCCGGAGCCGCAGCCGATATCCAGGATGCGCGGCTTGTCCAGCGCGGGAAGAACCCGATAGGCCTTTCTCAAATACTTGAGGAGACGCTTCCTCAGCCCGTCCTTAAAAGCCTGATATTTCTCTTCCCCGGACATTGGTTACCTTGTTCGTAGCCTAGGATGATTATTATACGCAAGGATATCTGCCGAAATAAACCACGATCCGCAAAATTAGGGGACGTGGGCGGGCACAAAAAGGTTGACGACCAGTCCTTTGAATCGTTATTCTTGTACCCAGCACGGATAAGGGGATGCGGAATTGAAGTGTCCTGAGTGTCAAGCGGCCGTCTCAGACGATTCCCAGTTCTGCAGCAAGTGCGGGGCCTCGCTCTCGGTAGATCTGGACTCATTGTCCCCGACCAAAACGATATTGGGCCCTGCCTTCCATCTGAAAAAAGGCAAGATGATCGCCGGAAAGTACCGGATAGTCCAGAAAATCGGCGAAGGGGGGATGGGAATTGTCTACAAGGCCGAGGACACGAAACTCAAGCGACACGTTGCGCTAAAATTTCTCCCCTCAGAGCTGACTCGGGACAAAAAAGCAGAGGCCCGGTTCATCCAGGAGGCCCAGGCGGCGGCTGCCCTCAATCATCCAAACATTTGCATAATCCATGAGGTCGATGAATCGGATGATCAGACCTTCATTGCGATGGAATTCATCGAGGGTCAGACCCTCAAGGACAAGATCGAGGTCGGGCCCCTCGCCGTAGATGAGGTCATCGATATCGCCTCTCAAGTTGCCGCAGGCCTCGGCGAAGCACACAAGAAGGGAATCGTCCACCGCGACATCAAGCCGGCCAATATCATGCTGACGGGGAAAGGGCAGGCCAAGATCATGGATTTCGGCCTGGCGAAACTCTCCTGGGGAGCCGACCTGACCAAACCCTCGATGATCATGGGCACCATCGCTTATATGTCCCCGGAGCAGGCTCGCGGCGAAGCCGTCGACCACCGCACGGACATCTGGTCACTCGGCGCCATGCTGTACGAGATGCTGACAGGGGAGAAGCCGTTCCAAAAGAGCCACGAGCAAGCCATTATCCATTCGATCCTGAGTGAAGAACCTAGGGACGTTTCTGCGCTTAGATCAGACGTTCCGGGCTATTTGGAGATGGCCATCAAAAAGGCGCTGGATAAGAACGTCGATCGCCGTTTTCAAACCGTGGAAAAGATGCTCCGAGAGTTAAGACAAAGCCCTTCAATCCTCTTTCCTGAGCCAAGAAAATCCATCGTGGTCCTCCCCTTTAGCAACCTGAGCCCCGATCCGGATCAGGAATATTTCTGTGACGGTATAACCGAGGAAATCATCACGGATCTATCCCATATCCATGATCTGCTCGTCATCTCTCGTAGTTCTGCCATGACATTCAAGGGCACCAAGAGCACGATGAGAGAAATTGCTGACAAGGTGAAAGTTCGTTATGTCCTCGAAGGGAGTGTACGCAAAGCCGGAAACAACCTCCGCATCACCGCACAGTTGATTGATGCCTCTAATGATGCCCATCTCTGGGCCGAGAAATACAGCGGAACTCTGGATGATGTGTTTAATATTCAGGAGAAAGTGTCAAATTCTATTGTCGAACAGCTGAAAATCAAGTTATCACCCCAGGATGTCTCAAAAGCTAAGGACACATCTCTGGAAAATGCAAAAGCTTATGATTGCTACCTTCGCGCCCGGTATGAACTCATGAGAATGTCTCCTGACTCCCTCGATCGGGCCCGGCATTTCCTTCAAAAAAGTCTTGATATCATCGGAGAGAATGCTCTTCTTTATGCCACGTTGGGACAAGCCTATTACTGGTATCATGATTGCGTTTATAAAATAGGCCTGGATCCCCTACAAGAAGCTGAGAAATACGCTAAAAAAGCCTATGCACTCAATCCAAACCTTGCCCTTATACATTTTTTATTCGGTCTTATAGAACGAGGAAAGGGAAATCTCAAAACTGCAGTTAAATACATAAAAAAGGCCGTCGATATTGATCAAGCCGATCCAAGCATTCTCTCTCTGTTTATTTGGACCGCTTCAGCATACACTGGGAAGACGAAGGAAATGCACCCCTATTCCAGGGATCTTTTGGATATCGATCCAGTCACGCCACTCAATTATTTGACTGTCAGCATGATGTACCAGGTCGAGGGGCAATGGGATAAGGCGGCAGAATTTGCAGGAAAATCCGTGGAAATGGACCCCGGATTAAGATGGGGATATTTTTGGCTGGCTCAAATTTTAGCGAGGGCAAAAAAGCGCACAGAATTCTATAAGGTTGGGGATATTTTGCTTAAAGAAGATTCAGAAGACATAATTACCCAATGGATTAGGTTTTTCAGGAATGTCTATGAGAAGGACGGGGAAAATGCACTCAAGACATTGACTGAAGATCTTAAAATATTTGGCTGGCAGGATCCTGAAGGTGTATGGTTGATGGCGGGCTGTTTTGCCCTGATCGATGAACGAGATCAGGCCCTGAAATGGCTGGAGCATGCTATCGAAAGAGGGTGGGTAAATTATCCCTTGTTCGCAGAGATAGATCCCTTCCTCGAAAACGTCCGCGGGGAGCCCCGGTTCAAGAAACTCATGGCGAAAGTCAAACACGAGTGGGAGAATTTTGAGGTCTGAGCATGAAGTGCCTTTGAGATTTATCAGTCAAAATCTGTTCTTATGCTTCTATCTATTTTTTCTTTTCTTGATAGGCCTTTATGAATGATGCCATCTCTATTACAAAATGCTCAATATCTTCGAGGTTATTTCTCACTAAAAGATGAAGTTCTTGAGGAGTTACCTCCCTATAAAAATGGACCATTCTATTCCTGTAACCGGCCATTGTATAAAGGATGTCGGAAACCTCTTCTGTCACCACGCCTCTTCGACCAAGTTCTTTCGCTATGGACTTGTATTCGATTCCTTTAAATCCTGGCGTTTTTGCCAGGATATGGCGTCCAATATCAAAAATGGCTTCAAGGCTTCTTCTTAGATAGCTCTCTACGAAAGGAGGATTTTTCTTGTCCGCTAGAAATTCCTCTTCGCTCATTGTGGAGAAAGGCCGTAGTTCCAGAAGGCATGATTCAATGAATCTCAGAAGCTCAAGAACCCGCCCTGTATTCAAATTCGATATAACCATCCTCTATAGCCTCCAGGATTTCCCTGTTCATGATTCTCTTTTTAAAAGCCAAGTCCTCAGCTCTTTTCATGATCATTTCTTCAAGCTCATCGGCGAGAGATGCGTCTTTCTCAAAGATCCTTATACCCTTGATAATCTCATACTGAAAGAGCATATCAACCTCGTGCATGAAGACAAGATCAATATTGAAAGGCTCAAAAACCTCTGAGAGTTCCTTATAAAGGGCTCCATAAGTCTTCATCGGATCGGAAGGAATACTTTTAAAGGATACTGCCATGTCAAGATCGGAAAGATCCTTAGCATTTAGGCTTTTCCCTTGAAGGTATCTCGCGCCATTTTCTGATTGCGAGCCAAAGAGATAGATGATAGCAATTCCGTATCTTTCAGCTATATTCCTCATTTCCTCTGCTTTCATTATTTAAGAATAGATGGGAAGTCTTTTAAAGTCAAACGAAATTCAGGAGAGATTGTCATCCAATTTTAAATCTCAAATGGATTGCCTCACTGTCTAAACTTTGTCAAGATGTCCCCTCAACTGCCAAGCTAACCAGCCTCGCGCAGCCAGCGGCGGACCATCTCTCTCCCGATCCGAAGGCCCTCCCGCTCCTCCAGCATCTCGACGAAGTGGGTATCGTTGAACTGCGAATAGACCTCTCGGAGAAGCGCCAGAACCCGTTCCCGGATCTCCGGACCCAGGGCGTTTGGAGCAGCCCGGCCCCGACGCCGATGGACTAGTCCCCTCGGACCTTCTGTCCGATATCGGGCCACCAGACGCTTCGCTTGACGATAGCAGACCTTCATGAGCGTAGCGCCTGTCTTCAAAGAAAGACTCTTCCGGACGACCTGCTCGAGAACCTGCATCCGCTGTGCCTCACGCCTGCTCAAGGTTATAAGCTCCTTCATGTCCGCCTCCTCGAAGGGGACATTCTAGCTTGGCAGTAAAGAGGGACACTATTGCCAGGCTATCACACCGCGCTCACCCGCTCTTCCCAAACCGCCGAAAACATGGTACCCTCCCCCTTCGTCATGGATATCAGCGGCGACCAGCTCACCCGGTTGATGATCGATGTCGCCTGGCTGAGCCTCCTGCTTCTCGTCGGCAAGTACCTGCGGACCAAGGTCCGCCTTTTCCAGCGCCTCTTCCTGCCGGCCTCGATCGTGGCCGGGTTCATCGGGCTCATCCTCGGGCCTTACATCGTGGGCAGGCACCTGTTCACGGTCATCCCGGCCGAGATGATGAACTCCTGGGCGCTGTACCCAGGCCGGCTCATCAACGTCGTCTTCGCCTGCCTCTTCCTGGGGTTCGCCGTGCCCTCGCTCAAGTCTATCTGGCGGGAGGGCGGCCCCCAGCTCTGCTACGGCTGGCTAGTGGGGATGGGGCAATACATGGTCGGCGTGGGCGTGACCCTCATCCTGCTCAAGCCGCTCTTCGGCGTGCCGGATTTCTTCGGGTGCCTACTCGAGATCGGTTTCTCGGGAGGGCACGGCACGGCCGCCGGCATGGCCGAGGCGTTCGAGGACATCGGGTTCGCGGCCGGCTCCGATCTCGGGCTGATGTCGGCCACGGTGGGTATCATCAGCGCCGTCGTCTTCGGGATGGCCATGGTCAACATGGCCGTGCGCCGCGGCTACACCAAGGTCATCAAGTCGCCCAAGGAGCTCAGCCGCGAGGAGATCCGCGGCCTCATCCCGAGGGACCAGCGGCCGGCCGGGTCGTACCATACGTGTTCGCCCAACGCCCTCGAGCCCTTCGCCTTCCACGCGGCGTTCGTCGGGGTGGCCATCCTCATCGGGTGGTACATGCTGAATTTCATCAAGATGCTGAGCGCCGACATGAAGCCCAACCTGTTCGAAAGCTTTCCACTCTTCCCGCTGGCCATGATGGGCGGGCTGCTCATCCAGATCGTCGCCGGACGGACGGGTCTTTCCGAATACCTGGACCGGGCCACGTTCGACCGCATCCTGGGGCTGGCGCTGGACTTCCTGGTCATCTCGGCCATCGCCTCGATTAAGCTCGACGTGTTTTTGGCCTACTTCTGGCCGTTCACCATCCTGATGGTGGTCGGGCTGATCTGGGTGATCTGCGCCACATGGTTCATCGCGCCGCGGATGCTGCCGGACGCCTGGTTCGAGCGGAGCATCACCGAATACGGGATGCAAACCGGGGTGACGGCGATCGGGCTGCTGCTGCTCCGGGTGGCCGACCCGAATTTCCGGACGCCGGCGGCCAAGTCGTTCGGGTTTAAGCAAATTCTTTATGAGCCCATGTTGGGCGGCGGGTTCATCACGGCGGCGGCGCCGATTCTCATTTTCAACTACGGCGTCTCGGAGGCGTTGCTGGTCGGGGCGGCCAGCATCCTGTTCTTCCTGGCCATCGCTTTCTTTAGCCGCTGGATCCACCTCGTCAAGAGGTGAACTGGGGCCGGACCTCGGCATCCATATTATGGCTCCTCGCTATTTCGTGTGGGTAGGCAATTGAAAATATATTTGTGCGCTCATAAAATGGCCTATTATGAAAGACAAAGAACTTTTTCAACTGGCTTTAGGTTTGGGTCCATGGATTGTGGTT